>QCGZ01000030.1 GCA_003279705.1 OCS116 cluster bacterium AG-390-I16 | reverse complement strand
TTACCTTTAATTCAATTTTGCATAAATCCTCTTTACACTTATTAAGTGTGGCAATTACCCCTTCTTGAACATAAGCTATAATTTTTGAGTTTTTATCTGTAACAGTTATTTGTTTTTGTTTAGATAAAGCCATATCAGATAAACTTTTATTATTTTGAATTATTACATTCCTTTTCTTTGATATTTGACTCGAGTTAATCCAACCCTTTTGACTAGATGGAAGCAATACTTCATTCCATTCATTTTTTTTTCTGAGTATCTTTAAGGGTAGCCCTTTTCTTTTATACACCCAAATAACTTTATTATCTTTTGATGGACCCGTTCTTAGATAAGTTTTATTATATTTAAGGGATGCCCAAGAAGAGCTATTTTTGTTAGCATTAGCAGCTTGATTATTTATCATAAGAAAAAGAACAAATAATATGCATAAAATATAACTTTTCATATTTTATCGACCCGTTCCGTTAAGTATATTTTTTGTATCCCAATTTATCTTTATTATTCTTATATTATTTGTTAGTCCATCAAAAATTAAAAGCTTTCCAGTCAAGTTGTCATCAGTATTAATGATTTGTTTAATTAATTCTGTAGCTTGTAATGAGCCAATTACTCCTGCTATTGGACCTAATACACCAATATGATCACAATTATTCTCATTCGTATCTTGTATTTTTAGACATCTATAAGAAGGATATGGGAGATTATTTTTATCTTTTTCATAAGATTTAAATGTTGAAACTTGTCCAAAAAACCCAGAAACAGATGCATAAATTAGTGGTTTATTATTATTGAAGCATTCATCATTTATTATTAACTTACTTGAATTATTATCAGTACAATCAACTATGAAATCAAAGTCCTCTATAATTTTTTTTGCATTTTTTTTATTTAATCGGTCTTTATAGATGATGGTTTTTGCTTCAGGATTAATTGAGTTTAAGAATTTTTCGGCTATTTCAACTTTTGGCTTTCCAGTATCATTCATTTTAAAGATTGTTTGTCTGTGAAGATTTGATATATCTACATCATCATTATCAATTAACCCAATGGTGCCTATACCTGATCCGGCTGTATATTGAAGGACTGGGCAACCAAGTCCACCTAAGCCTACTATCAATACCTTAGATTCTTTTAATAATTTTTGTCCATAACCACCAACCTCTTTTAGAACTAAATGATTTGAATATCTCTCTACAGAACTATTATTCATCTTTTCTTATTGAGATTCCTGTTGATCCAAAACCATCTTTACCTCTATCAGTTGTATCTAGTTCATCGACAGAGATAAGATTAAATTGTTCAATTTTTGAAATAACCATTTGAGCAATTCTCATTCCCCTTAAAATTTCAAAATCTTTCTTACTATGATTTATCAACATTACTAGAATTTCTCCTCTGTAATCGCTGTCTATTGTGCCTGGTGAATTTAGAACTGTAACACCATTTTTTGCAGCTAAACCTGAACGAGGCCTAATTTGAGCTTCGTATCCAGGAGGAACTGATATAGCTATTCCAGTCGGAATCATTTCTGCTTTGCTTGGGGGGATTAATATTTTTATATCTTCTTTAGTAGCTGCAAAAAGATCTAAACCGGCAGCACCCTCAGTTTCATACTTTGGAAGAGGAAGACCAAAACCATTGCCTAGGATTTTAACCTCTAGATTTCTCATGCTGCATTATCAAAGTAATCAATTATTTTACTACATAATTTTTCAGCAACATTTTTCTTACTGATCAGACCCCAGTTCTCTTCTAGGTTATTTGTAAGAAATGAAACTTCATTCATATTATTATCAAAAACGCTTTCATTGTTTTGAATATGATTATTTGCTATTATCCAATCGCAAGATTTTTTAATCATTTTACTTTTTGCTGATTTAATAAGATTCTCTGTTTCAAGAGTAAAGCCAACAACTAATTCAGGTCTATTTTTATTATTTTCACTTATAGTCTTCAGAATATCAGGGTTTTGCTCTAATAGCATATTCATGTCGTTATTTTTGTTTTCTGATTTTTTTATCTTTTTTGAGGATCGATTTGCAACTTTCCAATCTGAAACAGCTGCCGCAAATATAGAAATATCTACAGGTAAAGAACTCATACATGCCTTCAGCATTTCATTGGCAGTATTTATTTCTGTAACTTTAACATTATCTGGATGAGGTAGATTAACTGGTCCAGTTATTAAGTGAGTTTCGGCTCCAAGCTTGCTTAAAAGCGAAGCTATTGCATGCCCTTGTTTACCTGAAGATCTGTTAGATATAAAACGAACTGGATCTATTGGTTCAATAGTGGGCCCTGATGTAACAAGAGCTTTTTTACCTTTAAGCGGAGCTGAATTAATTAAATAGCTTATTTCTTTATA
>QCGZ01000029.1 GCA_003279705.1 OCS116 cluster bacterium AG-390-I16 | reverse complement strand
CCTCAAACAATCTAGCAAGTGTAGCTGGGCAATTCTCTAAGCCTTCAGCAATATCCTCTTGGTATTTTATTTTACCTTCAGATACCCAAGTTCCTAGCTGGATCATTGCCTCACCAAATCTTTCTGCAAAGTCTAAAACTATAAAACCTTCCATTCTTCCTCTTTGAATAATAAGATTTGTTAAAGTTGATGGTCCAGGAGGAAGAGCTTCGGTAGTATATCCAGATGAAATGCCACCACACATAACAATTCTTGCATTCTGTGCAATCTGAGAAAGAGAAATTTCTAATATTTTTCCGCCAACATTATCAAAATAAACATCAATCCCTTTTGGAGCTAATTCTAATAACTTTGAAGCAACGTCATCATTTTTATAGTCAATGCATGAGTCAAAACCAGCCTCATTTACTACCCAATCACATTTATCAGGTCCACCAGCTATACCAATAATATTTTTTGCACCATGGATTCTTGCTATTTGACCTGCTACAGATCCAGTTGCACCAGCAGCTCCAGAAACTAAAACAGTTTCACCCTCTTTAGGCTGACCTATATCAATCATACCAAAAAAAGCGGTTAATCCTGTAATTCCATATATACTTAAAGCTGATGTAGGCGGTATACCTTGTGGTAGTTTTTGAATTGGAAGTAAACCAAAAGAGCTATCTACAGCTGCGTATTCCTGCCAACCAAAAGTTCCCATAACAAGATCACCGATTGAAAAATTATCATCTTTTGTTTCAATAATTTGACCAACTGAACTAGCTCTCATTATTTCGCCTATTTGCACTGGAGGAACATAAGATTTAACATCATTCAGCCAACCTCTTTGAGTGGGGTCAAAGGATAAATACAAAACCTTTACTAAGATTTGACCATCTTTAAGTTCAGGTACTTGTTCCTCTGATAATTCAAAATTATCTGCACTGACAGGACCTTTTGGCCTAGTCTTTAATTTTAGCATTCTATTAGTCAACATGTTTCCCATAACGCTCATCCTCCAGGAGTATAAAATGTTTGTAATTAGTATCACACAAGCTAATATTAATTAACAATATTTCAATATAAATCTAGGCTATACATTTAATTATGATAAATTTTAATCAAATAAACTTGAAAATGATTTTCTCAATATCAATTTTCTTAGTGATTTTATTTTATCCTAAGCCAGAAGGTCTATCTATTGAGGCATGGAGAGTTGCCGCAGTAGGTGTTTTAATGGCATTGTTATGGGCAACAGAGGCTATACCACTTTTTATAACAGCTCTATTACCTCTAATTTTTTTTCCAATGTTTGGTATTTCCTCTTTTTCGGAAGCAGCTTTACCTTTTTCAAATAAAAATATCTTCTTGTTCCTAGGAGGTTTTATATTGGCATTGAGTATCCAGAAATCAAACCTTCATGAAAGAATTGCTTTAGGTATATTAAAGTATTCAGGAAAAAATGGCCCAACTTTAATTGCTGGATTTATGGGTGTTAGTGCATTTTTATCTATGTGGATGATGAACACATCTACTACATTAATGCTTCTTCCTATTGGAATATCTGTAGCAACTATAGCACAACAAAATACAAATAAAGATATAGCTAAGAATAATGGTTTTGCAACGGCCCTAATGTTGGGAATAGCTTACTCGGCAACTATTGGTGGCATGACAACACTAATTGGAACTGCCCCAAATGCTGTTTTTGCTAGTTTTATAGAGGAAAATTATAATGTTCAGATTAGTTTCTTCAGTTGGCTATTGGTAGGGCTTCCTTTAGCCATCTTATTACTTCCGCTAACTTGGTTTATTTTAACAAAAGTAATTTTTTCAACAAATTTTTCGTCTAACAATGAAGCGATAGACCTTATTAAACAAAGATATAATAATCTAGGCAAGATGAGCATTGCTGAGAAAAGAGTTTTGATAATTTTTGGCTTAACTGCTGCTTCATGGATTACAAGGGACCTTTTACAAAATATACCTGGTCTTCAAAATTTAACAGATCATGTAATTGCTATAGTAGCATCTGTAGCTCTCTTTTTATTACCAAGTGGAAATAAGAATGAAAAATTGATGGACTGGGAAACCGCAAAAAATGTACCATGGAATCTTTTAATATTATTTGGAGGAGGTCTAAGCCTTGCCAATGCAGTATCCTATAGTGGCTTATCAGTTTGGCTAGGTGGTAATCTAGAGCCACTTGGATCATTTGGATTAGTAATACTTGTTATTGCATCTGTAGGTTTAATAGTTTTTCTTACTGAATTAACTTCTAACTTAGCTACAACAAGTGTTTTTCTACCTGTTATCGCATCAATGGCAATTGGTCTTGGAGAGAACCCTCTTATATTGACAGCAGCAATAACACTTGCAGCAAGTTGTGCTTTTATGCTTCCTGTTGCAACTCCACCAA
>QCGZ01000028.1 GCA_003279705.1 OCS116 cluster bacterium AG-390-I16 | reverse complement strand
ATTTCTTTGATATTGAACTCTGGAGGAGCAAAAACATCATTCTCATCAAAAAGGCTTTTACATAACTTATTATAAGTATCGTTAACTAGGTATGTGTTTGGTCCATATAAAAGAATACATTTCAAAGATGTACTTTCATCTTTAATTATTGCAATAATATCTTGTTGTTTCCCCTTCATTTTTGAAATTTTTTTGAATAAAGAGCTAGTTGATTTCTTATATCATATGCGATTGTCATAGATAGCTTAGAGACTGCGTCATTTTTAGCAACTTCATTTGAATAAGGCTCAGAAATTCTATTAAAAGCATTCGAGCCTATACTTTGACCTGTAAATAGAATTTTATCTGAATTTTTTTCTCTAATCTTAAATATTACTATGGTTGAAACTCCCATTCTCATTACTTTTTCATCTTCTCTCACATCAATATCGTCAAATCTATTTTGGGATTCTAGTTCGACTGTATAATGATTTTCACCATTTTCATTTATAGAAGTTAAATTATTAAGATTTCTGAATATTTCGTGGAGTTCTTTTTTAGACTTTGACGGTTCAATTATTTCATACTCTAAAAGGAATTTATCAGAATAAAGAGGTTCAAAAGTGCATGCCAAAGAAAATGCACTTATGAAAAGAACAGCTAGAAATTTCTTTTTAAACAACAATATTTATTATCCTATTAGGAACGATTATAAGCTTTTTAATTTCTTTGTCTCCAATAAATGATTTAATTTTATCGTCATTTAAAGCCATTTCCCTTAGTTTGCTCTCATCAATATTTTTATCTACTTGAACTTCTGATTTCTTTTTGCCGTTAATCTGAATTGGTATTATTATAATATTCTCAGTTATTAAGTTCTCTTCTATATTAGGCCAGGATTGCTCACATACCATTCCTTTGTCTTTACAAAAAAGTGACCAACCTTCCTCGGCCAGGTGAGGCGTAATCGGTCCAAGCATAATTAAAAGAAATGATAAAGATTCATTTATTGCTTTAGTATCAATATTATCACTTTCTTTTATTTTAGAAATTTCACCTATAAACTCATAAAGCCTTGCTATGACTTTATTAAAGCTAAGGCTATCTAAGTCTTTGGTAATATTGTTTAGGGTTTTATGGTTTATTTTCTTTAGGTTAATGGTTTTTTCATCATCTTTATTTGAAACATTTTTTTTAACGAGTTTATTTAGTTCAATAATAGTTTTCCATATCTTCTTAATAAACTTACCAGCCGCCTCAACACCAGATTCAGACCAAAAAATATCTCTTTCAGGGGGAGAGTCTGAAAGTACAAACCATCTAGCGGTATCTGCACCAAATTCTTCAATTATTATGGATGGATCTACAACATTTTTTTTTGACTTAGACATTTTTTCAGAAGGTCCCATTTTTAAGGGTTCACCTGTATCTTTATGGAAAACTTCATTATCTTTTATTGTTACCAACCTGGGTTCAATCCAATCACCATTAAAAGTTTGGTATGTTTCATGGCAAACCATTCCTTGTGTAAACATTCCATCAAAAGGCTCACTAATATTTAGATGGCCTGTGTCCTTAAGGGCGTTTGTAAAAAACCTTGAATATAATAAGTGAAGTATTGCATGTTCAATACCCCCTATATACTGATCAACTGGCAACCAATAATCAGTGGCTGAGATACTCAGCGGCTGTGCCTTATCAAGTTCACAAAATCTCGCAAAGTACCAAGAAGAATCCACAAAAGTATCAAGAGTATCGGTCTCTCTTATTGCTTTTAGCCCCGTATCTTTGCATGTAGTATATTTCCATGTCGGGTGCCTTTCTAATGGATTTCCTGGAATAGAAAAATCAATATCTTCAGGAAGGGTTATAGGAAGATCTTTATCTGGGACTGGAATTATCTCACCATCTTCCCTATACAAAATTGGAATTGGGCACCCCCAGTATCTTTGCCTTGATATACCCCAATCACGAAGCCTAAAATTGGTTTCTCTATTACCATTATTATTTTCAATAAGTTTTTCTATTACTTTATTCTTTGCCTCATCAATACTCATTCCATTTAAAAAGTCAGAATTAATTAATTTTCCTTCGCCCGTGTAAGCCTCCTTGAGATAATCAACTTTCTCTTTTTCTGACTTTTCAGGGCTTAAAACAGGTATGATTTCAATTTCATATTTTTTTGCAAATTCAAAATCCCTCTGATCATGGGCTGGGCAACCAAAAATCGCTCCTGTCCCATATCCGCTTAAAATGAAATTTGCTATATACACATCAAGGAATTTATTCTTTATGAAAGGGTGTTTAATTTTAAAGCCCGTCTTGATACCTTTTTTTTCTGCTTTTTCAATGGCTTCCTCAGTTGTACCTATTTTTCTACATTCTTCAATAAACTTTCTAATTTGCTTATCTTTTTCAAGAACTTTAGATATTGGGTGATCAATTGATATGCCGCAAAATGTAGCTCCAAACAACGTATCTGGCCTGGTAGTAAAGACTTTAATTGGGGCATATTTTTTTTGCTTAGCATCAAAGCATTCAAATTCAAAAGAAACTCCGGTGGATTTACCTATCCAATTTTCTTGCATTGTTTTAACTTTATCAGGCCAGTTTTCAAGCTTTATAACCTCATCAAGCAATCGTTGAGAGTCGCTTGATATTTTCAAGAACCATTGTGTTAAAACTTTTCTTTCTACAAGTGCTCCTGACCTCCACCCCTTACCATCTATAACCTGTTCATTAGCCAAAACGGTTTTATCAA
>QCGZ01000027.1 GCA_003279705.1 OCS116 cluster bacterium AG-390-I16 | reverse complement strand
TATTATTAATACAGAGGTATATATGACATTTGCATCACCAGTTAAGCAAATGATTTTTGCTTTGAAAGAAATGGCAAATTACTCAGATATTGTTGAGTCAGAATTGTGGCCCGATCTAGATGATAGTTTTATTGAAACATTGTTAAATGAAGCTGTTAAACTTGCTGATAATTCAATTGCTCCATTAAATCAATCTGCGGATAAAGCAGGTTCAATTTTAAATAATGGAAATGTATATACTGCTCCTGGCTTTAAAGAGGCTTATAAAGAATTGGTTAATTCTTCATGGGGAACTATTTCAGGCTTAAAAGACTATGGTGGTCAAGGGTTGCCTAAAACGATAGCCGTTATGATACAAGAATTATGGAATACATCCTGCATGAGCTTTTCTTTGTGCCCTATGTTAACTCAAGGGGCTGTTGAGGCTATTAGTCATCACGGAACAGATAATCAAAAAAAAGAATACCTTCCTAAATTACTTACAGGGGAGTGGTCTGGAACAATGAATCTTACAGAACCACAAGCTGGATCTGATGTGGGGGCTCTAAAGACAAGTGCAAAAAAGAATAGTGATGGTTCTTATAGTATTAAGGGAACAAAAATATATATTACCTATGGCGATCATGATATGGCTGAAAATATTATTCATTTGGTTTTAGCAAGGATTGAAGGTGCGCCAGAGGGCAATAATGGTATTTCACTTTTTATAGTTCCTAAATTCATTAAAAATCAAAAATCAAAAGAATTGGAAAAGAATGACCTACAATGTATTGGCTTGGAAGATAAACTAGGAATTCATGCTTCACCAACTTGTGTTATGTCATTTGGAGAAAATATTGGAGCTAAAGGATTTCTTCTTGGTGAAGAAAATAGAGGATTAGCATGCATGTTTACAATGATGAATAATGCTCGATTAAATGTTGGAATGCAGGGTGTTGGTATTGCTGAGAGGTCATTACAACAATCTCTTAAATACTCAAAAGAGAGAAAACAAGGTCGTCACTATAACGGAAAATCAAAAAATAGTGTAAATATAATAGAGCACCCAGATGTTTTAAGAACGCTGATTAAAATGGAGAGCCTCACACAAGCATCCAGAGCGATTTGTTATGATAATGCTATAGCTATTGATTTAGCACAAAACCATAAAGATGAAAAAATTAGAGAAAAATACCAATTAAAAGCAGATCTTTTAACTCCTATTTCAAAATCTTGGGCTACAGATATTGGCGTTGAGGTTGCCTCACTCGGCATTCAAGTTCATGGAGGCATGGGTTTTATTGAAGATACTGGTGTTGCTCAATATTACAGGGATTCAAGAATTGCTCCTATTTATGAGGGGACTAATGGAATTCAAGCAATTGATCTTGTGACTAGAAAATTAAAAATATCTGATGGATTGGCTATTAAAAATTTTCTCAACGAGATAAAAGAAACATCAAAAAAATGTTCCGAAAAAAATGATAATGATTTTATAAAAATTGCTAATAATTTAAATGCTGCAGTTAAAGAAATTGAAATCTGTACTGAAAAATTATTAGAGTGGACAAAGGAAAATAAATTACGTTCAGTTTTATTTTCTGCTTCAGATTATCTTGAATTATTTGGTATTACAGCTGGGTCTCACTATCTTTCAAGGGGTGCTTTATCAGAAAAAAATATTAACAGTAAATCTTTATCTGCAAGAAAAGATTTAGCCTTATTTTTTTCAACTCAAATACTCGTTAATTCAAAGTCTTTATCAAGCTCTATTTGTTCAAACAGTCAAAATATAGAGAATTTTTTAGAGGATTTTTAATGGAAAAATTAAAAGAAAGAATTAATAAGGGGGCTCATAATTTAATTTATCCTTTTGATCAAATACCAGATCCAGGAAAAATGTTAAAAGTAGCTGATGGTGTTTATTGGGTTAGAATGAGCCTACCTTTTGCTCTGAACCATATTAATCTTTGGGTTCTTGAGGATGGTGATGAATGGGTTATTGTTGATACTGGTGTTGCTTCTGCTGAGATAAAATCAAACTGGAGAAAATGTTTTCATGAAGATATGAAATCTAAAAAAGTGAATAAAGTTATTGTTACGCATCTTCACCCTGACCATGTTGGTTTAGCAGGATGGATTTCAAGAAAATTTTCTGCACCACTTTATATGTCTAGATCAGAATACCTTATGTGCAGGGTACTTGTTGGTGATACAGGTAGAGAAGCCCCAGAAGAAGGTATGGATTTATACAGAGGTGCTGGATTTACCAAAGTTCAACTCGACTCTTACGCTGAAAGATTTGGAGGTTTTGGAAGAGCTGTTTCTAAATTGCCTGATAACTATAGAAGATTAAGAGATAAAGAAATTATTAAAATAGGTAAGTATAGTTGGGAAGTAGTTGTGGGTAGCGGCCACTGCCCAGAACATGTTTGTCTATACAGTAAAGAGTTAAAACTTCTAATTTCTGGTGACCAGGTATTACCTAAAATCTCATCAAATGTAAGTGTTTTTCCTACTGAACCTTTGTCAAACCCTTTAGAGGATTGGTTAGATAGCTGCCACTATATTAAAGAACGAGTTCCTGATGATGTTTTAATTTTGCCAGCTCACAATGAGCCTTTTAGGGGTCTTCATAAGAGACTAGATAATCTTATTAGTGGGCATGAAAGAAATTTAGAAAGATTATTAGAATTATGTAAAGAGCCAAAAAGAGCAATTGATGTTTTTTCTGTTTTATTTAAACGAACTATATCTGATGATGTACTGCTCATGGCTACAGGAGAGAGTATTGCTCATTTAAACTGTTTATTAATGAGAAATTTAATAAATGCAGACAAAGATAAAAATGGTGTAATATATTATAAAAAAGTCTTATGAAAGTGACCAAT
>QCGZ01000026.1 GCA_003279705.1 OCS116 cluster bacterium AG-390-I16 | reverse complement strand
AGGCAATGTTTCAGCACATGTTAAAACTTTGTACTCAGATAAAGGTATCACCACTTATTGTGTCGATGGTATGAAATTTGCTGTTGCTGATGGTGTTGGTATTGTTCAGGTAATGGAAAACAAAGATAATCATGCAGTTCCAAGAATGTGTTCAATGAAATAATGAAAAAATTTTTATTAGCAATTTTAATTACTTTAATCATGGCAGTTTGTTTATCGCCAGTCTTTTTTTTAGGATTAAGTTTTTTTAGATAATTGTTTTGACTAAGAGTTTGCATAATTTCTCAAATTATGCGGTTATGTAAGAAAATAATAATAAATTTGGGGGGTTAAATTATGAAAAATAATTTTAAGCTTTTTGTTTTGAGCGTATCTTTATTTTCTTTACTAGTATTTAATAATGATAAAATTGTTTTTGCTCAAGAAACGAGTTTAGGTCTTGAAGAAATAATTGTTACAGCAAGAAAAAGAGAGGAAAGTCTTTTAGATATTCCTGAGACGGTTGTTGCTTTATCCGGAGAGACAATTTCAAGACATAATATCAAAAATTTAGATAAGATTGGAATGTCTGTTCCAAATCTTAATCTAAATACAAGAACTGATGGGTGGCCAAATGTAACCATGAGAGGTATGGGGGCATTTAGTCTTACTCAAGGAGTTGGCTTTTATTTAGATGATGTTCAGTTATTTGGCGATGCCTCATCAAGATTTGGAGATTTAGATAGAATTGAGGTTTTAAAAGGCCCTCAGGGCGTTCTTTATGGTGGAAGTAATATTGGTGGTGCTGTTAAATTTATTAGCACAAGACCGAATCCTGATGAAACAACTGGGCATATTAAACTTATGGTTGGAGAGCAAAGCTCAACAGACCTTGAAGGCTCTATAAATTTACCTATTGGTGAAGAATGGGCTGTTCGTCTTTTTGCTTTCACAAGAGAGGATGATGGATTTATGTATAATCCAACAACTAATGATGACAGCGTAGCTGGTTATGAGGAAAGTGGTGGAAGAATTTCTATTGCCGGACCTTTGTCTGAAAATTTATCTCTATATGCTTCATTAAGGTCTAATCAATATGATGGTCCAAATAATAATTGGGCTTTAGAAAGAGGAACTCCACCTAATTTTGATTATCCTTATATCAATGATATCGAAACTCCATCAAATAATGATAAAGAGACTTATGGAGCGAGTTTAGAACTTGTTTGGGAACTTGATGGTTTTGATGTAACTAGTATAACTTCTTACACTGATACAGATGCAAAAAGACTTACTGATGTCGATCTTCAGCCTGAATTATGGCTTAATGCTCGTCAAAACGAAACATTTGAAGCAACTATTCAAGAAATACGTTTTGCTTCAAATACTTCTAATAATCTTCAGTGGCAAGCTGGTTTATATTCCTCAAAAATGGAATGGGTTGAGAGAGCTACAACTAGATTTGGACCTCAAATTTTCGGTGTAGATCTTACAGTACCGGGTAAACATGACGATACAGAAACTACTCATTTAGCAGCCTTTGGTAACCTTACATATACTTCAGGTCCTTGGGAAATAGGGTTTGGTTTGAGAGTTGATTCTTGGGAAAGAAAGAAACTTGTCCCAGCTGAAGTTACTGAAAGTGGTTTAGATCATGCAAATTCAGTTGACGGAACAGAAGTTTTACCAAGACTTTCTATTTCAAGAAATCTTGATGAAGATACAATGTTTTATGTAACTGTTTCTAAAGGATATGAACCAGGTGGTTTAAGGCATGAACCTGTTACTTTTGATTCTCAAAGTAATCCATCTTTATCAACATATAGTAAAGAAGAAGCGATTCAGACAGAGATTGGTCTTAAGGGCTCCTTTATGAATGGAAGAGGTAATTTTTCTGCCGCAGCATTCCTTATTGATTATGAAGATAGACTTTTCACAACAATTATTCAGTCAGCAACAGGCCCTTTTGAGTCTGTTGGTAATTCTGGAAATTCAGAAAATGTTGGTTTTGAACTTGAGTTAGCTTTTCAAGCAACAGAAAATCTATCATTAGCCGCAGCGTTAGGTACTTTAAGTGCAGAATGGGATAGGGGAACAATTATTAATGGTGTTGATATGAGTGGCAGAACTCCATCAGGATCTATTGATAATGGCGTAGCCTTAGCTGCTAATTACGAAAAGCCACTTGATAACGGAATGGAATTTATTGCCGATATTCAATATAATAGACGTGGTACAAGCGCTAGTATGCCGGCTCATGACTCAATTAAAAACCCTAGCTATTATACTTTAAATCTTACTACTGGTATTAGATCAGGTAATTGGGAGTTTATGATTCACGGTGAGAATTTAACCGATGAACAATATTATACAGATCTTGAGAATTGGGTTAACCTTGGGGCAGGGGGTGCATTAGACCCTGTCAATAATATGACTGATCCTTTCTATATTATTGGTACACATGGACATCCAAGAATGATTTCTGGAAGTATTTCTTATAGGTTTTAATGCTTATTAAATAAACAATTATAAAAGGCCCTTATTTAAGGGCCTTTTTTTAACCAGATCTAAATTCTTTTTTAATGTCTGTTGACATTTTTCTTGATCCATCATGACTCCAGCCAGGAGGGGCAAATAGATAGAAAAATTTTTGTTTTATAGAAATATCTGTTCTTAACATATCTTTTAGGATATTCCAGTATTCATGGAAGGCTATTTTAATAGGATTAAAGGTTTTTAAATCTTTTACTAAACCATAATCAGGGAATTTATCTTTATCTTCTTGTGCAAAAGTATTAAATAATTTGTCCCATATTATTAGAGTACCAGCGTAATTTTTATCAAGATATTTGGGGTTTTTCCCATGATGAACTCTATGATGAGAAGGTGTATTAAAGATGGCTTCAAACCAATTAGGTAGTTTTTTAATTGTTTCAGTATGGATGAAAAATTGATACACAGCGTTTAATGCACCGCAAAAAATTACTAATATCGGATCAAAACCAATAAGTATTAAAGGAATTTTTAAATACATTGTTCCAGTAAAATGCTTTGTCCATCCCTGCCTAAGGGCT
>QCGZ01000025.1 GCA_003279705.1 OCS116 cluster bacterium AG-390-I16 | reverse complement strand
TTCAATAGGATGTGTAATTGATGGAACTCCTCCTAGAATTGAACTAAGTGAAAATGATATTCAAAAGTTTTTAAACAAAAGAAAGCCGGGCCAAAGTAAATTTACAAGTCCAAGAAAAGAAAGTGATGAAGTTAAAATACTATCAGGAGTAATTGAAGAGGATGGAAGAAAATTAACTACCGGAACACCAATTTCTTTAATAATTGAAAATACTGACCAAAGATCAAAAGATTATTCAGAAATTGAAGAAAAGTTTAGACCTGGTCATGCGGATTATACATATTTTTCAAAATACGGAATAAGAGATGTTAGAGGTGGTGGAAGACAATCCGCAAGAGAGACCGCTATGAGGGTTGCTGCTGGTGCAATAGCTAGAAAAATACTTCCTGAGGTAGAAATTAAAGGTGCTCTTGTTCAATTGGGTGAACATAAGATCAACAGAGAAAACTGGGATGATAGTTTTACTGAGAAAAATGCATTCTGGTCTCCCGATCCATCTTCTATTGATGTTTGGGAGAAATATATTGAAGATCTTATAAAAGCGGGAGATAGTTGCGGAGCTATAATTGAAATTACTGCAAAAAATGTTCCTGTTGGATTAGGCGCTCCGATTTATGGAAAACTCGACGCTGAAATAGCAAATGGTATTATGAGTATAAATGCTGTTAAGGGTGTAGAAATTGGTAATGGATTTGAAGCTGCAAAAATTAAAGGAAGTGAAAACTCAGATCAGATGTTTATGAAAGATGATCAACCTTCATTTGAAACAAATAATTCTGGAGGAATACTTGGTGGAATTTCCTCTGGTCAAGATATAGTAATACGATTTGCAATTAAACCAACCTCATCAATAAGAAGTAATCAAAAGACAGTTAATAAATCAGGAAAGGATACTGAAATTTCAACCAAAGGAAGGCATGATCCTTGTGTTGGTATTAGGGCTGTTCCAGTTGGTGAAGCTATGATTGCTTGTGTTTTAGCTGATCACTTTTTAAGAGATAGAGCACAAAACAGCTAAGGTTATTTTTTAGGATCTACAATCTTTAGATCTGGAGACTTAATATTCATAGTATTCAAAACTTTTTCCACTATTTTATCTCTAACTAGTTCAGCTTCATCATACATTTCTTCAGGAGTTGCATGAGCAATAAATCTATCAGGTAAGGTTAAAGATCTTATCTTTAAGCCGTTATCTAACTTTGCACTATTTGCTAACAAATTTAGCACAGATGATCCAAAACCTCCCGAGGAACCTTCTTCAATAGTCATAATTACTTCATGATTTTCAGATAATTTTATAATCATGCTCTCATCAAGTGGTTTGGCAAAGCGAGCATCAACTACAGTGGTGGATAAACCAAATGTCTCTAAAATATCAGAAGCTTTTTTTACCTCTAACAGTCTTGTTCCTAAACTTAAAATAGCTATCTTGCTTCCTTCTGAGATTATTCTAGCTTTACCAATTTCTATAGGATCATAACTTTCTGGAACAATTAAACCTTCTCCTGACCCTCTAGGATATCTAAAAGAGATAGGACCCTCATTATAAATTGATGCAGTCTTAACCATCCTTGCCAGCTCTATTTCATCTGAAGCAGCCATTATAGTAAAATTTGGTAATGTTGAAAGAAATGAAATATCAAAACTACCAGCATGAGTTGGTCCATCCGCTCCAACAAGACCTGCTCTATCAATCGCAAATTTTACTGGTAAGTTTTGAATTGCTACATCATGAACTATTTGATCGTAGGCCCTTTGTAAAAATGTTGAATATATTGCAACAAATGGATTCATGCCTTCAATAGCAAGACCTGCGGCAAAAGTCACTGCATGTTGCTCAGCAATACCTACATCAAAAAATCTTTCAGGAAATTTTTCTTGAAAATGATTTAACCCGGTTCCTGAGGGCATTGCAGCAGAAATTGCGATAATATTTTTGTCTTTTTCAGCTTCTTTAATTAGAGCATTGGAAAAAATATTGGTGAAAGAAAGATTATTACTTTTTGATTTTTGTTGTTCACCTGTAGTTATATTAAACTTTGATACACCATGAAATTTTTCGTCTGAATTTTCGGCAGGTAAATAACCTTTACCTTTTTTTGTAACTACATGAAGTAAGATTGGACCCTGATCGGTATCTTTAATATTCCTTAAAATAGGTATTAAATGGTCTAAGTTATGACCATCTATTGGGCCAACGTAATAAAAGCCTAGAGCTTCAAATAATGTACCCTCACCAGAAATAGTCCTTGAAACTTCATCAGCTTTTTTTGCGCTTTTCTCAATAGACTTCGGAAGCTTTTCAACTATTTGTTTGGCAAAATTCCTAAAGCTCAAATATTTTTCGCCTGATATTAGTTTTGCTAAATATGCTCTCATTGCTCCGGTGGGCGGAGATATAGACATATCATTATCATTAAGAATCACTATTAAGCGAGATTTTAATGCACCTGCATTATTCATTGCCTCATAAGCTTGACCAGCGCTAATCGCCCCATCGCCTACAACACATATGATATTGTTATTATTATTTTTTAGATCCCTAGCTATAGACATACCTAAGCCTGATGAAATTGAAGTTGAGCTGTGACCTGCACCAAAAGCATCAAACTTACTTTCATCTATTTTTGCAAAACCAGATAAACCATCTTTTTGTCGTAAGGTACTCATTTTATGACGTCTACCAGTTAATATTTTATGAGGATAACTTTGATGCCCAACATCCCAAATAATTTTATCTTTTGGGGCTTCAAAAATACTATGAAGGGCTACGGTTAATTCTATCACACCAAGACCTGCTCCTAAATGCCCTCCTGTTTTTGAAACAGAGTGTATTGTTTCCTGCCTTAATTCATTAGCAAGATCTTTTAATTCAATATCTGATAAGTTTTTTAAATCATCAGGTGAATTAATATTATCCAACAAAGGTGTTTTTTTTATATTCATAAAATTTTTACTAAAATTCTCTTTCTCTAATAAAGTTTACAAGTCCTAATAAAGTTTCAGGGACTGGGCCAAATATCTTTAGAGAAGAAATGGATAAATCGCAATATTTTTCAATCTCTCTTTTTGACTCATCAATATCAAAAAAATTTAAAAAGGTTTTCTTATTGTTTTTTAAATCACTTCCAACCCTTTTTCCAGTAATATTCTCATCGCCAATAATATCAAGAATATCATCAGAAATTTGAAAGGCTATCCCAAGATAATCACCAAAGTTTTTTAATGCGTTTACCTTTTTTTGGTCAGCACCGCTTACGATACCTCCTA
>QCGZ01000024.1 GCA_003279705.1 OCS116 cluster bacterium AG-390-I16 | reverse complement strand
CTATGTTTTGTACTGGAGGAATTCGTTGTGAAAAAGCCTCTTCCCTTATGAAAGAGGAGGGATTTAAAGATGTTTATCATCTTCAAGGTGGAATTCTTAAATACCTAGAAAAAATTGATAAGGAAAATAGTCTTTGGGATGGAGAATGTTTTGTTTTTGATCAAAGGGTTTGCCTTACCGATGAGCTGGAAGTTGGGTCCTATAAAATGTGTTTTGCTTGTCGTATGCCAATTACGGAAGATGAAATGCTTAATGAAAAATATATAGAAGGCATAAGTTGTATTTATTGTTATGATAAAACAACAAAAGAAAAAAAAGAAAGTTTTGGTTCACGCCAAAAACAAATACTTTTAGCTAAAGAAAGAGGTGAAAAACATCTTGGTGGAAAACAAACAAAATAATCATGTACTTTACTCTTTTAGAAGATGCCCATATGCAATGCGGGCCAGAATGGCTATAGCTATAAGTGGTCAGCAGGTTGAATTTCGTGAAGTTTTATTAAAAGACAAACCACCATCAATGATTGAATTATCTTCAAAGGGTACAGTACCTGTTCTTTTATTAAAATCAGGACAAGTTATTGATGAAAGCCTTGATGTTATTGATTGGGCCCTAAACTTAAGTGATCCCGATAACTGGCTTAGATCAAATAAATCTGAAAAGTCATTAGAATTAATCCATACAAATGATAATGAATTTAAACATCATTTGGATAGGTATAAATATTCAAAAAGATATGACAATGAAGATCCTCTTATTCATAGAGAGAAGTGTTTGATTTTTATTGATAAACTTGAAAAGCAATTAAGTTCCTCGCAATTTCTTTATGATGATGAAATTTCAGCACTAGATATTTCAATCCTTCCATTTATTCGCCAATTTCGAATAGCTGATATGAATTGGTTTGATTCATTACAAAAACCTAATATTCAAGATTGGTTAATGAAATTCCTTGAATCTAAATTATTTAAAAGCATAATGATGAAATATGACAAATGGGAGGAAGGGGATGAAAAAATTTTCTTTCCTAATTGAAGAATAAAAATAAGGTTAATCTATGCTAAAACACCTAAATAATTTCACACCAGAAGAATTTGAATCTCAAAAACATCCTTTTACTATTAAGAGATTATCAACAACTATTGGTGCTGAACTCTTAGACATTGATCTCAAGAGAGATTTGTCCCAAGAAGAAAGAGATCATATATACGACGCCCTTCTTACCTATAAGGTAATATTTTTTCGTAACCAAGATCTTACTACTGAAGAGCATTTAAAATTTGGTCAGTATTTTGGGGAATTAGAAATTCATCCGTTTGCTCCACTTGGTACTAATCGAGATGATCATCCAGAAGTTCTTCGAATAACACATGATGAAGACAATAAACCAAAAGAAAATGCGTGGCATTCTGATGTCACCTGGCGTATGGAGCCATCCCTAGGATCTATATTAAGAATGGTTGAAACCCCTGCTGTTGGAGGTGATACCTTATTTGCAAATATGGAAGTAGCATATGAAAATCTTCCCGATGAAATTAAAGAAAAACTAGAAGGAGCTTATGCCGTTCATGATTTTGCTCTCTTCAGAAATAGACTTATTAAGCAGGGAAAGTCTCCAGAGGAAATAGAGGAGTTTAATAAAAAATTTCCAAAACCAACACATCCTGTAATAAGAACACATCCTGACACAGGAAAAAAATCTATTTATGTTAATGTAGCATTTACTACTCATATCGAGGGTTTTTCCGATGAAGATTCAAGGCTAATGCTTAATTTTCTATACAATCAAGCCAATATTCCTGAATATCAATGCCGCTTTAAATGGGAAAAAAACTCTATAGCTTTCTGGGATAATAGAGCTTGCCAGCATTATGCAACCGGTGATTATTGGCCTGCAGTTAGAAGAGTTGAGCGCGTAACAGTCATTGGTAATAAACCAGTTTAATTAAATGGCTGATTATAACGGTACAGATGAAGATGATATAATTGATGCTTCCGAATTATCATCAGATATTAATCATATTTATCCAGGAAAAGGTAATGATACGGTCACCAATGCAAAATCTGGGCAAACAATAATTAGCAGTCCGGGTGAAGATACTTTATCTGGGACTAACTATGATTATGCTTTGTGGCAAGCAGAGCAAGCTGTAACAATTAACCTTAAAGAAGGCTGGGCTGAAGATGGATTCGGGACCAGAGATAACGTTTCAGGTATTGTAACCATTCACGGCAGTAGATTTGGTGATACAATTTATGGAACAGAAAACTTTGAAAGGTTTTTTGCTAATGGTGGAGATAATATTTTCAATGGTGGTGGTGGTGATGATAAAATAGCTTACGCTCCATCTCCAGGAAGAGAATCTACAAATTATACAATTACTAAAGTTGATAATGAAGTTCACATAGTTGGTCCAGATACAAAAGATATAGTTACTGGGGTAAGATTTATTGAATTTATGGAAGACAATAAAACTATTGATTTAAGTTATTTACTTAATGACTCAGGCCTTAAAGCATCCTTACAAGGAAAATTATACTCTTTTTATGATGATACTCTAACTCCACCATATACGTATTCTGGAGTAGATTACCCTGAAGCCTTAGTTAATTATTTGCCTCAAGGAACCTATGTTATAGATATCAATGATGATGGTATAGATGATGTTGTTTTCCCAATGTTTAAAGCCTATGGGACTGGTGCAGATACATCAACAAAATATATTGCTCTTACCACAAGCAATGGTTCACTTGTATTTGACGAAGCTATTAATGATACTATGCCAATAACATCTGCAAGCAGAAGATCAGAGTCCATTAATTTGGTAAATTCAGAATATCCTGCGTTTGTTACTGTCAACCATAATACTGAACAAGAAAGTAACCGAGGAAATCCAGATTCTATTGTCCCCCCTTCCGAGCTAATTATTGTCCAATCAATATCCTCTTCAATTAAACAATCAGATATTATTCCACGATTACCAGATTCAACCGATAAACATCCATTTGCTGTTGATGCTCATGCTATGGGAGTAGGTGATATAAATGGAGATGGTTTAGATGATATATTTGTGGGTCACTGGACTGGTGAACTAGCTTACGCATTAATTCAAGGAGATGATGGAGTATTTGTAAAACAAGAACAAGATTTATATAAAGAAATAATTCACTGGCCAAGTGAAACAACTCGCCAAAGTACCAATATACTGAGAGATGCTGGGTTAGTAGATGTCAATGGAGATGGATTTCATGATCTAATCGCTGGGTTTGGTATGGGTGGAAGTCCGACGACAAT
>QCGZ01000023.1 GCA_003279705.1 OCS116 cluster bacterium AG-390-I16 | reverse complement strand
TTGATGCAGCTAAAATTTCTGTATTTAGATTAGAGTAATTATTATAAATTTCTCTTATATCTTTTATTAAATCCATACCGTCTTCTCCAATATCATCTAATCTTCCAATAAAAGGAGAAATAAAACTTGCACCTGCTTTTGCGGCTAATAGCGCTTGTTGTGATGAGAAGCATAAGGTCACGTTTACCATTATACCTTTATCCGATAGTGCTTTACATGTTTCAAGTCCATCCCAGGTTAAAGGAACTTTTACAGCCACGTTTTTTGCAATTTGGCTCAAATATTCACCTTCCTCAATCATTACTTTGGTTTTAGTGGCTGTTACTTCAGCGCTAACTGGACCCTCAATAATTTCACAGATCTCGGCGATTACTTCTTTAATATTTCTCCCCGATTTAGCAATAATTGAAGGGTTTGTTGTTACACCATCTACCATTCCAACTTTTGAAAATTTTTTTATTGCATCAATATCTGCGCTATCTATAAAAAATTTCATAATATTTATTCCTTTTGTTAGTTGCGACTCAATATATTTGGATGCAAGTGTAACATATTTTATGTAATGTGAATTTGATAAGATGAAAAAATTTTCTGTTCTTTTAGCAACTAACTCGGTTAAGGCCTATCAATATTTAGCGCCCGACGATCTAAATTTAAAAAAAGGTATGATAGTTAAGGTTCCTTTTAGATCAAGGGAGCTTTTTGGAGTTGTATGGGATGAGAGCGATGAAGAATTAGAAGAATCAAAATTAAAAAAAATTATTGAACATTATCCACAATTTATTTTTTCAGAGCGAAAAATTAAATTTATAAAATTTTTAAGCAATTATAATTATTCAAATTTAGGAAGAGCTTTAAAATTATTTATACCTCAAACGTATTTATTAGAAAAAAAGAAACAAAATTTTAAATATGAATTTAATAGTAAAAATTATGAGAAAGTTAAAAAAACTGCTTCAAGAAATAAGACACAAGAAGTTTTTATTGGTAACAAAAGCTTATCAAAAAAAGAAATAGTTCATGAAGCTGGTGTTTCTCAATCAGTTATAAGGGATTTAATTAAAAAAAAATGTTTAGTCCCTATACCATTTGCACAAGAATTAAATATTAATATAAATAATATATCTAAAGTTAATCTAAATAATTATCAAAAGAAGGCTAAAAATAAGATTATTAAATCTATTAAAGATAATATTTATAATTGTTTTCTAATAGATGGAGTTACTGGTTCGGGAAAAACGGAAGTATATTTTGAGGCGGTAGAGGAATCACTCAGGGATGGAAAACAGTCATTAATTTTATTACCAGAAATTTCTTTGACGACTGATCTCTTTAAAAGAATAGAGAAACGTTTCGGTATTAAACCAGTAATGTGGCACTCAAATCTATCTAAAGGTAAAAGAAAAGAAATTTGGCAAGATATATTTAATGGAAAGTCAAAACTAGTAATTGGAGCAAGGTCCTCCTTATTTTTGCCTTTTAAGAATCTAGGTTTGATAATTGTGGATGAGGAACATGATATTACTTATAAGCAACAAGAAGGTATAATATATCATGCAAGAGATATGGCTATTTCACTTGGTTTTCAAGAAATGGCTACTGTAGTACTTGTATCAGCTACCCCTTCGCTTGAAACAATTTATAATATTAATGAAGGTAAATATTTTAGGCTCAACCTACCCAAGAGAGTTGGAAAGGCGAAATTGCCTTCAATTAAATTTATTGATATGCGTGATGAAGAATATAAGAGCCAAGAGTGGATTTCAGAAAGTTTAAAATTAGAAATAAAAAAATCATTATCAAATGGTGAACAGGCTCTAATTTTCTTAAATAGACGGGGTTATGCTCCTTTAACATTATGTAAGAAATGTGGAAGTCGTATAGAATGTCCTAAATGTGACTCATATCTTGTTGAGCATAAATATAATTACAGGTTAATTTGTCATCAATGCGGTTTTTCTATTAAGTCAGTCAAAGATTGTAAATCCTGTAATTCAAAAAATTCTCTTATTGCCTATGGGCCTGGGATAGAGAGAGTTACTGAAGAGATTATTTCCTATTTCCCAGACTCTAGAGTTGAAACGCTGTCATCAGATAATTCTTTAAAGTCACATCAAATTCTATCTGATATGAAAAATGGTTTAGTAGATATCTTAGTGGGTACACAAATTATTTCGAAAGGTCATCATTTTCCATTCCTAACATGTGTTGGCGTAATTGATGCTGATTTGGGAATGGCCAATGGCGATTTAAGGGCCGCCGAAAGAACCTATCAATTATTACACCAGGTTGCTGGCAGGGCTGGTAGAGAGGATCGTAAAGGCAGAGCCTTTTTACAAACTTACTTTCCAAACCATCCAGTAATACAATCACTTATAAAAGGTTCTAGAGATGAATTTATTGATACTGAACTAAGTATTAGAGAGAAAAATAAGCTCCCCCCTTATGGAAAATTAGCTTCAATAATAATATCGGATAAAGATGAGGCGAAGATAATTTCCTTCTGTAGAGCCTTAAAGAAAAAAATACCCTTATCAAAAGATGTTGTTGTCCTTGGGCCTGCCCCAGCATCGATTACAAAGGTAAGAGGAAGGTTAAGGTATAGATTTTTAATTAAAGCTAATAAGGATATAAATATTCAAAAGTTTTTGCATCTATGGGTTGATAATTTAAAAAAACCGTCTTCTACAAGGATGTCTATTGATATTGATCCTTATTATTTTTTATAAGAGAATCGCTTTCTGATATTGCATGGATCAAAAGCTTATGTTACCACCATCTAGGAAAGATTTTAAAAATATCTTTTGGAGAAAATATTTATAAATTATCGTTATTATTCAATAACTTATAAAAAGTAGGTTATATTTTATGAACCAATCAATATCAGATTCTGCAACAGGTTTACCAGGTAGATATGCATTATCACTTTTTTGAAATAGCTCAAGAAGAAAAAAATACTAAATTTATTAAAGAAATTGATGAGCAATTATTATCTATTGCTTCACTAATAGAAAGTAATAATGATTTTAAATCTGTTATCAAAAGTCCAATCTTTTCAGCAGATGAACAACTTTCATTGATGGATGGCATTTTAGAAACAATGAAAGTTGAAAGAATAATTAAAAACTTTATTGGAGTTTTATGTGAGAATAGAAGACTGTTTTTGTTACCAGAAATAATTAGAGCTTTTCATTCTTTTTTACTAAATCTAAATAAACAAGCTACTGCAAAACTTACTTCTGCCAAACCTATGAGTGATGAGCAAAAGAAAAATATTAAATTAATGTTATCTGATCATTTTTCATTAGATGTTGATGTCGAGGTAATAGTTAATGAAGAAATTTTGGGAGGCCTAGTGGTGCAAATGGGGTCTAAAATGATAGATACCTCGCTGCTAACTCGTTTAAAATCTATTAAAAATGTTATGAATGAGGTCTAATAATGGATATACAGCCGGCTGAGATATCAGCAATATTAAAAAAGAAAGTAAAAGAATTTGGTAAGGAAGCCGAAGTTTCTGAAATTGGTCAGGTTTTATCTGTTGGGGATGGTATAGCAAGAATTTATGGTCTCGATAATGTTGAAGCCGGAGAAATGGTTGAGTTCCCTGGAAATATTAAAGGAATGGCCTTAAACCTTGAAGAAGATAATGTTGGTGTTGTTATCTTCGGGGATGACTCATCAATTAAAGAGGGTGATACCGTTAAAAGAACAGGTTCAATTGTTGAAGTACCTGTAGGCAAAGGCCTTCTTGGGAGGGTTGTTGACTCCTTAGGAAACCCTATTGATGGAAAAGGGCCTATAGAATCCTCTGAAATGCGTAGAGTTGATGTTAAGGCTCCGGGTATAATACCTAGACAGTCTGTTAATGAACCAATGCAGACAGGTCTGAAAGCAATTGATTCCTTAATACCAATTGGAAGGGGTCAAAGAGAGCTGATTATTGGTGATAGACAGACAGGTAAAACTGCCGTTGCTGTAGATACAATATTAAATCAAAAAGAAGTAAACGAATCTGGTGATGAGAACGAAAAATTATATTGTATATATGTAGCCATTGGTCAAAAAAGATCCTCTGTTGCTCAAATAGTAAAAACTTTGGAAGAGAATGGAGCTTTAGAATATTCAATTGTTGTAGCAGCCACAGCTTCTGAGCCGGCGCCACTTCAGTTTTTGGCACCATTTACAGGTTGCGCTATGGGTGAGTTCTTCCGTGATAACTCTATGCATGCATTAGTTGTTTACGATGATCTATCAAAACAAGCCGTTGCTTATAGACAAATGTCACTTTTATTAAGAAGACCTCCAGGACGTGAAGCATATCCTGGTGATGTATTTTATCTTCACTCACGTTTATTAGAGCGTGCTGCAAAGCTTAATGACGATAATGGAGGAGGTTCATTGACAGCTCTCCCAATTATCGAAACTCAAGCAAATGACGTTTCTGCCTACATTCCAACCAATGTTATTTCAATTACAGATGGTCAAATCTTTTTAGAAACTGATTTATTTTTTCAAGGAATTAGACCAGCTGTAAACGTTGGATTATCGGTTTCAAGAGTTGGCTCCGCAGCTCAAACAAAAGCAATGAAGAAAGTTGCCGGCTCTATTAAAGGTGAATTAGCTCAATATAGAGAAATGGCTGCCTTTTCTCAGTTTGGATCTGATCTAGATGCCTCAACACAAAAACTTCTTGCGAGAGGTGAACGTCTTACCGAGCTATTAAAGCAAGGTCAATTTTCACCGCTAGCCACTGAAGAACAAGTTATTCTTCTTTACGCTGGTGTTAATGGTTATATGGATACAATTGAAGTTAATCAAATTTCTGAGTTTGAAGATCAGCTAATGGAAACTATTAAAAAGGATTATGCTAATATTCTTGATGATATTAGATCTAGTAATACATTAAGTGATGAAAGTGAAGATCTTCTTAAAAAAGCATTAGATAGTTTTTTGGATAATTTCAAAAAAAATAGTTAACAAATTATGGCTAATTTAAAAGAACTTAGAAATAGAATATCCAGTGTTACTTCAACACAAAAGATTACAAGGGCAATGCAGATGGTTGCAGCATCAAAGCTACGAAAAGCCCAAGACGCTGTTGAGTCCACAAGACCCTACTCTGATAAGTTATCCCAAGTTGTGGGTAATTTATCAAAAGAAATGGATGGTGACGACAATGCGCCTAAGCTTCTAGTTGGGAATGGTAAATCAAAAAGATATTTATTTGTTATTGCAACTTCTGAACGAGGTTTATGTGGTGGTTTTAATTCATCAATTACAAGGTTAGCTAGTCAAAAAGCCAGAGAATTAATTAGTTCGGGGAAGGAAGTTCAATTTATTTGTGTTGGTAAAAAGGGAAAGGCTTCTCTATCAAGAGAATTTGGAGATAGAATTATAGAGTTTTTTGATTTTTCCGAAGTCCGTAATTTAAGTTTTGAACAAGGCGATTCAATATCTCAAAAAATTATTACTCTTTTCGAAGAAGATAAATTTGATATTTGTCATCTTTATTTTTCAAAATTTGAGTCTGTGCTAACTCAAATACCTACTGAGCAAGTAATAATCCCTTCTAATTTAGAAGAGGGTAGTGATGGAAGTAAATCTTCGCAAGAAGCATGCTATGAGTATGAGCCTGGCGAAGTTGAAATCTTAAGCGATTTACTGCCTAAGAATTTATCTATTCAGGTTTTTAGTGCGCTCTTAGAAAATTTTGCAAGTGAGCAAGGCGCTAGAATGACGGCCATGGACAATGCTACACGAAATGCAGATGAGATGATTGATAAGTTAAAAATTACCTACAATAGGTCAAGGCAAGCAACTATCACATCTGAATTAATTGAAATTATTTCAGGGGCAGAAGCTCTTTAAAAATTAAAAACGAGGAATATTATGAGTGAAATTAATCAAGGAAAAGTTATTCAAGTAATGGGAGCTGTTGTTG
>QCGZ01000022.1 GCA_003279705.1 OCS116 cluster bacterium AG-390-I16 | reverse complement strand
GGCCAGGCGGTTGGGGTGCAACCATAAAATTAGGAGATGAAACTTTTGAAATTTTTGGAGGAGAAGATAATACAACTAACAATAGAATGGAATTGATTGCTGCTATAAAAGCACTAGAATACTTGAATGAAAATCATAAAATAACTCTATATACGGACTCAAATTATGTAAAAGATGGTATTACAAAGTGGATTTTTAATTGGAAAAAAAATAACTGGAAAACATCAACTAAAAAGCCCGTAAAAAATAGTGACTTATGGATACAGCTTGATGAAATTCAGAATAAAAGAGAAGTTAAATGGAATTGGGTAAAGGGACACGCAGGAAATTTAGGAAACGAGCGAGCTGATGAGCTCGCTCGAATGGGTATAAAAGAAATATAAAATTCCTAAAGTTGGTTTAAAATAGTTTCAGCACTTGATTCAGATATTTCACCAGGATTAGATTCTAAGTTTAATTTTGAAATAGTATTATCATCAATTATCATTGAATATCTCAAAGATCTTGAACCTAAGCCAAAACCTGATCCATCCATAGTTAATCCAGTTGCTTTGGTAAAATCACCATTACCATCACCAAGCATTAGTATCTTCTCAGCGCCCTTATCTTTTCCCCAAGCATCCATTACAAAAGCATCATTAACTGATAAACATACTATTTGATCAGCTCCTTTATCTAAAATTTCTTGTGAATTAGTTACAAAACCAGGTAAATGTTGCATTGAACAACCTGGGGTAAATGCTCCAGGAACAGCAAAGAGAACTGTTTTTTTGCCTCCAAATAACTCACTTGAGATGAAAATAGTGTTTGGCTTGTTGTAAATGCTGCTTGTAAACATAAAGATATCAATCATCTTAGAGATAATTTAAACAAAAAATTTAGCATTAACTTAAGAAATGATCTTTCCTTGATAGCTTTGCAAGGTCCTAAGTCAGAAAAAATATTATTAGATTTAATTCCTGAAATTAAAGGGATGGAATTTATGTCTAGTAGTTGGTTTAGGTACAAAAATTATGAAATTTTAATATCGAGATGTGGTTACACTGGAGAGGATGGTTTTGAAATTTCGATCCCTAATAAGCATGTTGTTATATTTACTGAAAAACTTTTAGAAAATAACGATGTTAAATTAGCAGGGCTTGGCGCAAGGGACTCGCTTAGATTGGAGGCGGGTCTTTGTTTATATGGACATGATATAGATATAGAAAAAAATCCTATCGAGGCTGGCCTAAAATGGTCGATATGTAAGGATAGAGTTGATAAGCAAGATTTTATTGGCGGCCAAGCTATTTCAGATGAATATAAAAAAGGACCTCAAAAAAATTTACTAGGTTTTCTTCCCAAAGGAAGGGCTCCTGCTAGAGAGGGCACTCTAATATACGATATTAGTAATAAGTTGATTGGTGAGGTAACAAGTGGAGGTTTTTCTCCCTCTTTAGGGGTACCAATATCTATGGGTTATATAATTTCTTCTTTTAGTAATGAAAAAGAAGTTTATTTAGATATTCGTGGAAAAAAAATACCAGCAGATATTATAAAACTCCCATTTGTTCCTCATAATTATTTTAAAAGGAAAAAGTGAATGACAGATATTTTTTATACCAAAGATCATGAATGGATAAAAGTTAATGGCGATGAGGGTGTTGTTGGGATTACATCTTATGCAAGTGAGCAATTAGGAGATATTGTTTTCGTTGAATTACCAGAAAAAGGAAACTCTTTTGATCAAGGAAAAGATGTTGCGGTAATTGAGTCTGTCAAAGCGGCAAGTGAGATTTATTCTCCTGCTTCTGGAGAAATTTTTGAAACTAATTCTTCATTGGAAGAAAAACCTGAAATTATTAATGAAGACCCTCAAGAAGGGGGATGGCTTTATAAAATAATTATCAAGAACAAAGATGAGCTTAAAAATTTAATGAGTTTAGAAGAATACAACAAATTAATTGGAGTATAGAGCAATGAGATATTTACCTTTAACAAATAATGACAGAGAGAATATGAAAAAGGTCATTGGTATAAGTAACATTAATGAAATGTTTACCAATGTTCCAAAAGAAGTTTCATTAGATCCCAAATTTAATTTACCAAGCCATAAAACTGAAATGGAAGTAGGAAAAATTTTATCTGAAATTGCCAATAAAAATATTAACTCTAATCAAGTGCCATTTTTTTTAGGAGCAGGAGCTTATAAGCATCATATTCCTGCTACTGTTGATCACATAATCCAGCGTTCTGAATTCCTAACATCCTATACCCCTTATCAACCTGAGATCTCTCAAGGCACTCTTCAATATCTATTTGAATTTCAAACCCAGGTCTCTCTTATTACAGGAATGGATGTTTCTAACGCATCTATGTATGACGGATCTACTTCAACAGCTGAAGCAGTATCAATGGCAAAAAGAATTACTAAAAGAAATAAGGTAGTGATATCTCCAACACTACATCCTCAATATGCAGAAGTAATTAATACATTAATCAGCTCCAATGAAGATGAGATTGACTATGAGTTTTCAGAAAATTTTGAAGTTGAAAAATTAATTTCTAAAATTGATGATAGTGTTTCATGTGTAGTTGTTCAAAATCCTGATTTCTTTGGTTCTTGTCATTCTCTAGAGCAATTAGCAGAGTATGCTCACTCAAAGGGCGCTCTTTTAATTGTGGTTGTTAATGAAATTATATCGCTTGGGATGATGAAAAGCCCTGGAGAGATGGGTGCTGATATTGTGGCATGCGAGGGTCAATCTCTTGGAAATCCTCTCAATTTTGGCGGTCCATATATCGGCTTAATGTCGACCAAAGACAAATATGTTAGACAGCTTCCAGGCAGAATAGTTGGCGAAACAATAGATATGAATGGAGAAAAAGGTTTTGTTTTAACTTTAGCTACAAGGGAACAGCATATTAGAAGAGAAAAAGCTACATCAAACATTTGTACTAATTCTGGTTTATGTAGCTTAGCTTTTACAATCCATTTAAGTTTACTAGGAGAAATGGGCTTTAAGAAGTTATCCAAATTAAACCACGAAGCGGCAATTAAACTTTACAATAAATTAAAAACTTTAGATTGTTTTGAAGTTAAAAATAATTCTTTCTTTAATGAGTTTACCGTTAAGGTTCCCATTGATGCATCAGTTTTTGTTGAAAAAATGGCTGAAAAGGGAGTTTTAGCAGGAGTTCCAGTATCTAGACTGTCAAACCAAGAGGGTGATTTTTCAAATCTATTACTTGTTGCTTCCTCAGAAATTAATTCAGATTTTGATAGGGAAAATTTTATTAAATTAGCCAAGGAGGTTTGTTATGAATAAAAACAAAGGACTTGATCATGATGAGCAACTTCTTTTTGAGGTTGGAGGTATAAATAAAACAGGTGTTGATTTGGATGAGATTGACAATTTAGACCACATGATAGGTGATAGTTTTTCTGAAAATGAGATAGGTTTGGCAGGTTTAAGTGAGCCAGAAACTATTAGGCATTATGTTAGGCTTTCAAGAAAAAATTATTCGATTGATGCAGGCTTATATCCTCTAGGCTCATGTACAATGAAACATAACCCTAGGCTTAATGAAAAGATGGCTAGAATAGAGGGATTTTCTGAAATTCATCCGTTACAACCAATATCTACATGTCAGGGCGCATTAGAATTAATTGATTTAATTTCATCATGGTTGAAAGAGCTTACAGGAATGGCTGCCGTAACAATGACGCCTAAGGCAGGTGCTCAAGGGGAATTGTGTGGTATGATGGCTATCAAGCAAGCATTATTAGATAGAAATGAACTAAATAGAAAAGTTGTTTTGGTACCTGACTCAGCGCATGGAACTAATCCTGCTACAGCTGCCTTTTTGGGATTTGAAGTTAAGACTATAAAATCAAATGACAAAGGTCTTATAGATTTTAGTGATTTTATGAATAATATTGATGAGAATTTTGCAGGTGTAATGATTACTAATCCAAATACATGTGGATTATTCGAAACTGACATTGTAAAAATTTCAGAATTAACTCATAAATCAGGTGGTTATTTATACTGTGATGGAGCAAATTTTAATGCTGTTGTTGGCAAATTAAAGCCAGGTGATCTTGGAATTGATGCAATGCATATTAACCTACATAAAACTTTTTCAACACCTCACGGAGGTGGAGGACCAGGTTCTGGTCCTGTAGTTTTCTCTGATAGGTTAGAAAAATTTTGCCCAACTCCATTAGTTAAAAATATAAAAGGTGATTTTATTTTAGTAGAAGATTCAAACGAAAAAGATCTTACAAAGTCTTTTGGAAGATTAAATGTATTTCATGGCCAAATGGGTATGTTTGTAAGAGCAATGTCTTATATGTTAAGTCATGGTGCTGATGGATTAAAACAAGTTTCCGAGGATGCTGTTTTAAATGCCAATTATTTAAGAGCTTCTCTTAGTTCACATTTGACACCCGCATTTGATGGATTTTGTATGCATGAAATATTGTTCAGTGATGATTTTCTCAAAGATACAGGAGTGGAAACGCTAGACTTTGCAAAAGCTATGATTGATGAAGGTTATCATCCTATGACAATATATTTTCCATTGGTTATTCATGGAGCTCTATTAGTTGAACCAACTGAAACTGAATCCAAACAATCACTAGATCATTTTATTAAAACATTGTGTGATTTGGTTGAAAGATTAAAAAAAGACTCTGACTCATTTAAGGCGGCGCCTGTATTTACACCAATAAGAAGATTAGACGAGACACAGGCCGCAAGAAAGCCAGTTTTAAGGTGGAAAGAAGAGCCGCTTATAGCAGTTTAGTGCCAAATCTTTTAATTGAGGAAGATTTTGGTTGGCCATACAAATCTATTGCAGGAGTAGATGAGGCTGGAAGAGGTCCTTGGGCCGGTCCAGTTGTTTCAGCAGCTGTAGTTTTAGATAAAAAGAATATTCCTAGTGATCTAGATGACTCAAAAAAAGTTTCTGAGAAAAGAAGACAATCACTTTATTCGTCAATTTACGATTCTCATTTTGTAGGTGTGGGTATTTCAAGCATTGAGGAAATTGATAATTTAAATATTTTACAAGCGACATTCCTTTCTATGAAAAGGGCATTAAATAATTTAGATTGTTCGGTAGATGTTGTTTTAGTTGATGGCAATTTAAATCCAGGCTTTGATCATCATACAGAATGTATAGTTAAGGGTGATAGTATTTCCCTTTCCATAGCGGCAGCATCAATCATTGCAAAAGTTACTAGAGATAATTTGATGTCAAAAATTGATAATGAATTTCCAAATTATAATTGGAAAAAAAATAAAGGTTATGGAACTAAAGAGCATCGTAATGCTCTTGAAATTTATGGACCATGTAAATATCACAGAAAGTCATTTTCACCCATTAACAAGATGTTGGGGCTAAATTAGCCTTCAAGACTCTACATTTTGTATGAAAAATAAATCTTTAAAAATTTATTGACGTTGTGACTCCTCAGGATGAGGATGCTTTTGTAATGTCAAAAAAATCTATTAACAAAAAAATTAAATTACCTTTAAATACGATTATCAATGGAAATTGTATCGATATAATGAAGTCTTTTCCTGATAATTCAATAGATGTTATATTTGCGGATCCTCCATACAACCTTCAGTTAAAAAATGAATTATCAAGACCAGACTCATCAAAAGTGAATGGTGTAATAGAGGACTGGGATAGATTTAAAAGTTTTAAAGAATACGATCAGTTTACAAAACAATGGATGGCTGAGGCTCAGAGGATACTTAAACCGGAGGGAACAATATGGGTTATTGGCTCATATCATAATATTTTTCGAGTTGGTAATATTATGCAAAATCTTGGTTATTGGATACTTAATGATATTATTTGGCATAAATCTAACCCTATGCCTAATTTTAAGGGAACACGATTTACCAATGCTCATGAAACAATAATATGGGCATCAAAAAATCATGATAGTAAATATAATTTTAATTACCAAGCTATGAAATCATTAAATGAAGGAACTCAAATGCGATCAGATTGGCATCTTCCAATTTGCTCTGGTAATGAAAGATTAAAAGACACGGATGGAAATAAAATTCATTCAACACAAAAGCCTGAAGCACTTTTGTATAGAGTTTTACTATCCTCATCTAAAAAAGATGACATTGTCCTCGACCCTTTTTTTGGTACAGGAACAACTGGTGCAGTAGCAAAAAAATTAGGAAGAAATTTTATTGGTATTGAGAAAGAGGTTTCTTATATTAACGCTGCAAAAAAAAGAATTAATGAAATTATTTCTACTGGAGATGAATTTTTATCAACAACAGTTTCGAAGAAAACTCAAAAGAGAGTACCTTTTGGAAGCTTGGTTGAAAATGGTTTAATTAAACCAGGGTCAGTTTTAAGAGGTCCAAAAAATCTTAAATCAAGAAAATTTATGGCGACTGTCAGGGCGGATGGCAGTCTCTTAATGAATGGTGATAGTGGCTCAATTCATCAAATGAGTGCAAAAATACAAGGCAAGGAATCCTCTAATGGCTGGACCTTTTGGCATGTTGAGAGAAAAGGTAAGTATGAACTTATAGATAATTTACGTTCTGAGT
>QCGZ01000021.1 GCA_003279705.1 OCS116 cluster bacterium AG-390-I16 | reverse complement strand
AAATTAAAAATAAGAGTAAAAACTAATATTGATGTATTGATTAATATTTTATTTCTTGTCATCTTCACTCTCATAAAATTCTTCTAAATCACTCTCAAAAATATCTTGATCTTCTTCAAAATTATCAACATTATTTATTTCCCTGCTTTGTAAGTAAATTGATCTTAGAGTTGAATAATAATCAATTGAGGTTTCTCTTAAATTATCAATTGTATCACCATTACGAGATCTTTCTGATAAAGCATAAACAATAGATGGTGAAAAACTTACAATTGTATCCTCATCTTTTAAAGCATATCTGGCAGGGTTCAAAGCAATGTCAACTATTGTTCCAAAGAAGTGTCTTGAGGTTCTTGGCCCAAGAAAAGGTACTACTAAAAATTGTCCTTCCCCAATACCCCATGTTTCAAGAGTTTTACCAAAATCGGTAGCATTTTTTTCTAACCCTATATTGCTTGCAACATCAAACAAACCAACTAGGCCAATAGTTGAATTTACAAGAAATCTACTTAATGAATAAGCTCCAGAGGGAATATTTCCTTGTGTTAAGTAATTTAAAATATTAGATGGTTCGTTAATATTTGAAATTGCATTTGAAATACCCGTTTCAACAAAATTTGGAAGTATTCCATATACCTTCGATGTTGGTTTTAAGAAATTTTGATCAATCGCATCATTAAAATTATGAATAGTTCTATTTGTTTTTTCATAATCATGATTAATTTCAGCAATAACCAAAGAATTACTTATAAATAAAACTAAAAATAAAAAACTTATATATTTATAAAAATATCTCATTAAATTTATAACCCTCAAAGATGTATTATATTAAAATTATATTTTTTTCTAGAGTTCTAGCATTTTTACTCTTTTGATTATTTTATCATGAATATCTTTATTTGTTCCAATAACTGACGGTTTTTTTGTATTTTCTGTATTATAAATTATTTTTTTATTAGTGTGCAGTGTAACAATACCTCCAGACTCTGAAATTAATAAATCGCCTGCGGCTATATCCCAATCATTTTTTGAATTTAAAGCCATCATTGCATCATATTGTCCTGAAGCCACAAGAGCCATTCTATAAGCAATTGAATTCCTATTTTCTACATCCATTTTTGGCCAAGGCTCTTTCCATGCCGGATGACTGAACATCGGTTTAAATGCAATCATTTTACATTTTTCTAATCTTTTATAGTTAGAAATTATTACTTTCTTATTATTTTTCCAGGACCCTTTATTTTTTTCAGCTTCAAACATCTCACCAGTCGATGGGCTGAAAACAATTCCAGAAATTGGTAAACCGTTTTTGACTATTGCTACTGATATTGAGAATTCTTTCTTTCCCTCTAAGAAAGCTTTTGTTCCATCAAGCGGATCAACAACAAAAGTTATTTTTTTATTTAATCTTGATTTATCATCTTCATTCTCTTCAGAAAGCCAACCAAATTCTGGATTTTTATTTTTTAAAAGTTTATTCAATAAATCATTTATTTCAATGTCAGCTTTAGAAACAAGGCTTCCATCATCTTTTTTCCATTGTTCAGGATCTTTTTTAAACCATTTTAAAGCTAATTTTCCTGCCTCTAAAATGCTTTCTTTAACCAGATTATGCTCAGATGATGCTTTAAACCCCTGCAATAGTCATTCCTTCAATAGCTAATGTCGGAGTATTTATTGAATATAGAAATTCTAAATCATCGGCGACTGTCATTTTTTTAAACATATCATTTAAATTATCAGCAATTGTTACCTCATTTATTGGAAATGAAATTTCTCCATTTTCAATTTTAAAACCTGACGCTCCTCTACTGTAATCCCCTGTAATCAAATTTACGCCTTGTCCAATTAGGTCTGTTACATAAAAACCATTATTCACTTCATTAAGAATTTGATTAAAAGACTTGCTGCCATTATCGATAAACATATTTGTTGGGCTTGGGGTTGGTGGTGATGAAACACCTCTCGAAGCTCTTGAATTTGAAACCATACCTAGTTGTTTTGAGGTTGTAGTATCAAGAATCCAGTTTTTTAAAACCCCATTTTCTACAAGACTTATTTTTTCCATCGAACAGCCTTCGTCATCAAACGGTTTTGAAGATAAACCTCTCATTATATTTGGATTATCTATTATATTAATTTCATTTTTAAAAATTTTTTGATTTAATTTTTCTTTTAAGAAGCTTGAGCCTCTTACTATGGAAGAGCCATTTACCAAGGATGCAAAATGTGCAAGCAATGTTCTTGCTACCCTTGGATGAAAAACAACATCCAATTTACATGTATTAATTTTTTTTGGATTACATTTTGAAAGTGTATTTTCAGCGGCTTTAATTCCAATATCTGAAGAGTTTCTTAAGTCGCTAAAAAAAACTTTTGAGTCAAAATCATAGTCTGTTTGCATATTAGAGCTGTTTCCAGCAATAACTGAGCAAGATGCTGAAAAATTACTTTTCTTATAACCATTTGAAAAACCTTCAGAAGTTGCAAGATATACTGATGATTTGCTCTGTGAAGCTGATGACCCATTAGAATTATTTATTCCTTCAACTTCTAGAGATTTGTTTTCAATATCGAGAGCTAATTTTTTTAATTCATCAGCACCTAAATCCTTACTGTCATACAAATCCAGCTCAGGAATTTTTGTAGTTGTCTGATTAGCTAACCCTGGCAATGGATCGTCAGGTGTCAATTTTGTCATTTCAATAACTCGATCAATTGTTTCATTAATTGACTCTTTATTAAAATTATTTGTTGATGTTATAGCGTTTTTTTCACCAATAAACGTTCTCAAGCCAAGTATTTGAGTTTCAGACTGTTCAATTTCTTCAACCTTACCAAGCCTACAACCAATATTTTTTGAGACATTACCTATGATAACTACATCAGAAAAATCTGCCCCTTTTGATGAAGCTTTTTCAAGTACTTCTTCAGCCAATAATTTATAATTTATTTTTTTCATTACTTAAAAATTTAATTTTCTAAAACTTGTTTATAAACCTTCTTCATTAAAGTTGGTAATCCTAACTCATTAATTTCTTCAATGCCAACCCACATACCATCTATACTATTTTTATTAAATTTATTTTTTTCATATACAGTCAATACAAGTTTGAAATGAGAAAACTCGTGCATTACTTTTTTGTTTAACTTTTTAGTATTTTTTATGGAGAGAATTTTTTTATCGTTTTCATTAATTTTATTTTTTGACCAATTATAAGATGGAAATTCTAACATCCCTGGAAGCAGACCATTTTCTTCCCTTCTTTTTAATAGAATTTGATTATTTTTATTCCTTATCCAATAAACAATACCTTCTCGGACCGGCTTATCTTTTTTAATAATTTTTTTTGGAATTTCATTAACTGCATTTTTCTTTTTTGTGATACAGAATTTTTCTATTGGACAATCATTGCATAATGGATCTTTTGGAGTGCATATTAGGGATCCTATATCCATTAATGCTTGGATATAATCTCCATTATTAAATTTTGGAGTAAGTTTCTCAGCATTTTGTTTTATTTCTTTTTTTATTTGTTTAATTGGTTTTTTTAAATAAAAAATTCTTGCCATCACTCTCTCAATATTAGCATCAACTACTGTGTCTTTTTCATCTTTTGCTATGGCTCTTATTGCTGCTGAAGTATATTCACCAATTCCAGGTAGTTTTATTATTTCATTCTTTTCAAGAGGAAAAATTCCATTAAATTGATTACTAATTATTCTTGATGTTAAATGAAGATTTTTTGCTCTCCTATAATAACCAAGGCCAGACCAAAAATCTAAAACTTCATTAATATTACTTTTTGATAATTTTTTAATATTTGGCCATTTTCTTAAAAACTTTTTATAGTATGGGATTACTGTTGCGACAGTAGTTTGTTGAAGCATAATTTCTGAAACCCATATTTTATATGGGTCTTTTGGCGAATTATTTTTATATCTCCATGGAAGATCCCGCTTATTTGCGCTATACCAGTTAAGAACATTTTTTGAAAAATCTGTATAATTCATTTAAACCTTTATGCGAGATAGATATAAATTGAACGAATATAATAAACAATTAAAAGCTGCAACGCAATTAGGCTGGTACGTGAATAAAATCACAAAATCTTTTTTCAATAAACAAGGTTTTGCTCAAAATTATATTATAGAAAACTGGGATCTTATTGTAGGACCATCCTATGTAGAAAAATCACTACCCATTAAACTACAAATTGAAAAAATTGGGGGATATTTAGTGATAGCATGCGATGGCTCTACGGCTCTAGAGATGGAATATTTGAAAGAAGATATTATTGAAAAAGTAAATTCTTATTATGGTTTTCAAGCTATAAACAAAATAAAATTTCAAAATTTGCCTATTCAGAACGATATTAAAAATAAGAAATCAGAAAAAAATGTAAAAGATAAATTTAATTCCGACGACAAAAATAAACAAAATGTTGATTATGACTCTTTGTCTAGCTTCGAAAAGGCTTTATTAAAATTACAAAAATCCATTATTAAAAAGAAAAATGATTTATAATGATCAAACGACTCACTTTGGGATTTTATAAATATGAATAGAAAAAATATTTTTTTAATAGCCTCTGCATCTGCAATAACAATTATTCTGGTAATGTTGTTTTCTAGTTTAAATAATGACTCTCAGTTAATAGATGAAAATTTCCAAAATATTCAAAATATTCCTAGCTCATCATTTGGTGTTGAAAGAGAGTTAGAAGGAGACCACATCATTAGTTTAGGCGAACCTAAAAATACAATTATTGAATATGCATCAATGACTTGTCCTCATTGTTCAGATTTTCATGGAAATATTTTTCCAAAAATAAAAGAAGAATTAATTGATACAGGTAAAGTTAAGTATACTTTTAGAGACTTTCCTCTAGATCCTTTCGCTATGGCCGGCACAATGATTGCAAATTGTGTGTCTGAAGATAAATATTTTGATGTGATAAATGTTCTTTTGAAAACTCAACAAAAATGGATTGAAAAAGGATATCAAGGAATAATCTCTATAGCTAAAAATTTTGGACTTACGCTTGCTGAAACTGAACAATGTCTTGGTAACAAAGAATTAATTAAACTTATTGAAAATAATATGAGTTTAGCTAGCAATAGTTTTGGTATTACTGGAACACCTACAGTTTTTGTTAACGGTAAGAAAATTCTACCTTTGGAATATGAGAATATTCTTAATGAGATAAAATAAAGGAACAAAATTGGATTTTAAGAAATTACGAATTTCAAACTTTAAATCATTTGTTGATCCTGTTGAGGTGAATATAAATGACGGGCTAACTGGTGTTGTAGGCCCAAATGGGTGTGGAAAATCTAATCTTGTAGAGGCTTTAAGATGGGTTATGGGCGAAACATCATATAAGTCAATGCGAACAGATGCCATGGACGATGTTATTTTTTCAGGAACAGAGAACAGGCCAGCAAGAAATTTTGCAGAAGTATCATTAATTCTTGATAATAAAGACAGAAATGCTCCTAAAGATTATAATAAAGAAGATAACATAGAAATAATAAGAAGAATTGAAAGAGAATCGGGTTCTGCATATAGAGTAAATGGAAAGGATATAAGAGCAAGAGATATTCAGATGTTTTTTGCTGATGTATCAACTGGAGCAAGATCACCATCACTTGTTCGTCAAGGTCAAATTGATGAGTTAATTAGCCAAAAACCTGAACAAAGAAGAAAAATTTTAGAAGAGGCCGCTGGTATTTCAGGATTCCATGTTAGACGTCATGAGGCTGAATTAAGATTAAATGCAGCAAACAATAATATCGATCGCCTTGATGATGTTTTAAAAGAACTATCTTCTCAAATTAGATCTTTAAGAAAACAGGCTCGAGAAGCAACAAGGTATAAGTCTTTGTCTGAAGAAATTCGTAATGCTCAGGCAGTAGTTTTGGCAGTAAAGCTAGAGCTCATAAATGAAGAGTTGGATGACTCAAACAAAAAATATAACGAAGCAAAAAAAAATCACCAAGACACGATTAATTCTTTATCAAGAATTAATACAGAAGAAATTCAATTATTAGATAAATTAGCACCTCTCAAGGAAGAATCCGCCTCTGATGTCGCTAAATTTCAAAGATTAATAATTGAGATGGAAGGTTTGGATAATGAGTTAATGAGGCAGGAAAAAAGAATAATTGAGTTAGATGATTTTATATTATCAAGCACTTCTCAATTAGAAAGAGAGAATGAAATTTTAACAGATTTAAAAACCTCTCTTTCAGCATATAGTAATACAGAAGAAAAAATTAAGAAGAAAAATGAAATTCAAATTAAAATCGATGAAATTTTATCATTATTAAAAGCTAATAATGAAAAAATTAATATTTTTTCATCAAAATATTCGCAAAAAGAGAATTTAGAAAAAATTACAGATAATAATAAAGAAATTATTGACTCTATTTTATCTCAAATCAAAAGAGAAAAAGATTATCATGATAGTTTAAACAAACTATCAAAGAACGAGAATAATTTAGATTCTCTCTCTCAGAAAGACAATCAAATTAAAGAGCTTATTAATAAAAAGACTGATGAATTAAATCAAAATGAAAATCTTATCAATAATTTTGTTGAACTTTATTCTCAGAAAAATGTATTGGAAAAATTACTTGGTTCTAGTTTGGATGTTAAGAACTCCTTAATAGATAAATTAGAAGTTGAGCCTGGATTTGAAAATGCATTAGATGCACTGTTGGGTGATGAATTATATTATTCAGTTGATAATGATCAGCCAATTCATTGGAAATATTTAGGAGATTTTGCTGAAGAATTATCTTTACCAAAAAATTGTGAACCCTTATCAAACTTTATTAAAGGATCAAATGTGATCAGTAGGAGACTAAGACAAACAGGTCTTGTTAAAAAAGAAGATGGACCGAAATTAATATTAGATTTAAATTTTGGACAAAGATTGGTTTCAAAAGAGGGTGATTTATGGCGATGGGATGGTTTATTTGTCTCCTCAAGCTCATCTAGCTCTGCAGTTAAGCGACTTCAACAAAGAAATAAATTAGATGAAATTAATAAGTCAATTAAAGAATTTCAAGTTAAGTACAAAGATATTGAACAACTTCGTAAAAAAAGTATTGATATTCAAGAATCAATAACAAATTCAAAAATAGAGTTAGACAGGGTTTATACGCAAATAAATGCAAAAGAAGATAATGCTGAAAAAATAATTAAATCTAAAAATGAATTATCAATATTAAACAAAAAACTTGAGGAATTTAATTCTGAAAGTAATGATAATCTTAAGCAATTGTCAGAAATTAAAACCTCTATAGATAGTTTTGAAGTTGAGTTTAATGGTATTGAAAAACTTCGCAAAACAGGTGAGGAATATCAGGAAACTATTACTACTTTTAAAATTGAATTAGATAGAATTAGTACAGAAATAGAAAGCAAGGGCGATATTGAAAAGA
>QCGZ01000020.1 GCA_003279705.1 OCS116 cluster bacterium AG-390-I16 | reverse complement strand
AAAAAAACATCAGTAGGGATTGGAAAAAAGATACTTTCAAAGAAAGATATTAAGTATAAATAAAGATCACTTTTTTTATTTTTAAAAAAATTATAAATATTCTTATTAAAGTTTGTCATTTAACTCTCAATGGTGCGGGTGGGGAGACTTGAACTCCCACTCAGTTACCTGAACCAGATTTTGAATCTGGCGCGTCTACCGGTTCCGCCACACCCGCACAAAATTTTGATTTACTGAAACTATTATTAGTACTTTGGATTTAATTGTATTTGAAATCTAAATATACTTTGTTTAAGATAAACCATGAAAAATTTTTTTATAAATTATATTTATAGACTTTGGAATAACAGGGTCAAGCCGATAAAAGCCATTAAGGCTATAATAGCTCTTAGCAAAGACAACGAAGATACGACACAAGTCTTTCATGTTATTGATGCCTTAAAAGGTAATTCGGATAGAAAATATTTTAAAATTTTTTCTAAATCTGAAATTGGAAAAAAAATTCTAAAAGAAAGAGTTCATCTTTTGAATACGTTAAAAGATAAAGAGTTTCTCTCAAAATTATCAAAAAATACTCTTGGCTATAAGTATTACGAATTCATATATAAAGAAAACTTATCTCCTGAAGAGCTTATTGATGCTAGCGAGAACAGTAAAAAAGAATTTGGTGATAGAACTGAAGATGAAATATTCTTTAATATTAGAAAAAGAGATATGCATGACTTATGGCACGTAACAACTGGCTATGGTCGTGATGCATTAGGTGAATTATCGCTTTTAGCATTTACTTATGCTCAAGAACAAAATAGAGGCATTGGAGCCATAGCTTTGTATGGTTATTGGAAGGTTGGAAAGGAATTTCCAGATTTTAATCTTAGAAAAGTTATTTACGAGGGTTATAAAAACGGAAAAAATGCAACTTTGTGGTCATGTGAAGATTGGGAGGAACTTATTAAACTACCTATAGATGAGGTTCGAGAAAAAATTAATGCCAAAAAACCAGAGCTATACTTCGATGCGTTAAATGACTTAGGGACAGAGCCTATAAAATTTAACGATGATGAAATTTTAGTTAATTAACTTATTTATGATTACTGTTTATGGATTAAAGAACTGTGATAGCTGTCGAAAAGCATTCAAGTGGCTAGATAATAATAATTATGATTATAATTTTTATGATTTTAAAAACTTTTCTTTATCAGATTCATTATTATCAAAATGGATTGAAATTCATTCATTAGAAAAGATATTAAATAAGAGAAGTACAACTTGGCGAAATCTTAATGAGAATTTGAAAAATAATTTTGAAAAAAATTATATTAAAATTATAATTGAAAATACTTCTCTAATTAAAAGACCATTTTGGGAATTTAATTATTTACCAGAAAGAGAATTAACTCCTGGTTTTGATCAAGCTCATCAAAACTTTATATTGAAAATTAAATAGGTGGAAAATGTTACAGAGAATTAAAAATGAGTACATTTATATTTCTACCTTCGGTAGAATTTTTAAAGCTCTAAGATCTATAGAAGCTAAACCAGATCAAATTGTTCCCTTACAAATTGCAGAATTTGCAAAAAAAACTCCTGAAGCTGTAGCAATATATTATGAAGATCAGGAGATTTCCTATAGAGAATTAATTGATAGATCCAATAAATATGCTCAATGGTTTTTGAATAATAATTTATCAAAAGGTGATGTCGTTGCGCTAATGATGGAAAATAGACCCGAATTCCTAGCTTGCTGGATAGGAATAACTCAAGCCGGTGGAACAGTAGCTTTAATAAATACTAATTTAAATGGTCAACCACTCGACTATTCTCTTGGTATATCGCAAGCAAGTAATTTAATTCTGGGCAGTGAGTTATCAGAAAATTTTTCAACTACAACCGATGAAACAAAAAGTAATTTTAATACTTGGATTCAAGGTGACTATAATGACTCAAACTATTTTGAAGATTTAGATAAGTGTTTCGATGATCTTTCAGTAGATAAACCTGAAGTTGACTATAAAATAACAAATGATGATGCTGCTTTATATATTTATACTTCAGGTACGACTGGTAACCCAAAGGCAGCAACTATTTCTCACAAAAGATTAAGATTAATGATGTTAGGCTTTAAAGGTGCTATTCAGCCAAATAAAAATGATAGAGTTTATAATGTTCTTCCTCTTTATCATTCTGCCGGAGGAGTAATAGCTGTTGGCCTTGCTTTAACTTCTGGGGCTTCATTAGTCTTGAAAAGGAAATTTTCTGTAAATGAATTTTGGGACGATGTTTATAAATATAAAGTTACTATTTTTCAGTATATAGGAGAATTATGCAGATATTTATTAAATGCTCCTACCCATAAATATGAAAAAGATCATAACCTCAGGATGGTTACAGGAAATGGTTTGCGCCCTGATATTTGGGATGATTTTAAGGAACGTTTTAATATTAAAAATATTCTTGAATTTTATGGTGCTACCGAAGGTAATGTATCTTTAATGAATTATGACGGAAAATCCGGGGCAATTGGCAGAATACCAAAATATATAGAAAAAGTTCTCAATGTTCACATAATTAAGTTCGATGTTGAAAAAGAGGAACCGATAAGAGATGAAAACGGTTTTTGTATTCCTTGCGATGTTAATGAGGTGGGAGAAGCGATTGGCGAAATTGTTTTACCAGGAAGTTTTGAAGGTTATGTTGATAAAGATGCAACCAAGAAAAAAATACTTGTTGATGTATTTACTAAAGATGATCAATATTTCCGTACAGGTGATTTATTAAGTAAAGATGAATTAGGTTACGTCTATTTTGCAGATAGAATTGGTGATACTTTTAGGTGGAAGGGTGAGAATGTCGCAACATCAGAGGTAGCTGAAGCATTTGCAGGTTTTGATGGAATTTTAGAGGCAAATGTTTATGGGGTAAATATTCCTGGTAGTGATGGAAAAGCCGGTATGGCTGCATTATCAACTGATAGAGACATAAATTTAGAAAATTTATATGAATCTTTATCTTCTTCTTTACCCTCTTATGCTCAACCGCTTTTTTTACGAATAAAAAAAGAAATTGAGATTACTGGTACTTTTAAGCATCGTAAAGTTGAGTTAGTAAAAGATGGATATAATCCGAAAGAAATAAAAGAACCAATGTACTTTTGTGATCACAAGACACAAACTTATTTACCTTTAGATCAAGAACTTTTTAATAAAATACAAAATAAAGAATTAAAACTTTAACGAAATTTATTAAAGATAATCATGGAATATAAAATAATTTTAATTCTTATTGTAATCTTACTTGGAACATTAGGTCCAATTCAAACTGGCGTTAATTCTACTTTATCAAACTATCTCTCACACCCATCTCAGGCTGCCTTTATAAGTTTTTTAGGTGGTGTAATAATATTTTCAATAATTTTAATCTTTTTAAAACCTTCTATTCCAAATTTAGTTGATCTAAAAAAAGCTCCTTTGTGGTCATTTTCAGGTGGCTTGATGGGGGCATGTATTGTTTTTGGAGCTATATTGATTGCTCCAAAAATTGGTGCTGCAACATATGTAAGTACATTTATTACTGGTACTATTGTTATGTCTCTTATATTAGATCATTTTGGCTTGATGGCCTTTCAGGTAAAGCCAATAGATTTATGGAAATTGTTTGGAGTTTCATTAGTTATTACTGGAATGATGATAGTTAATTTTAAATAAATTTAAGTTTTTCTAAAAAAAAGATAGATTCTTTTCCATCTATAAAAAGCTAAAATTGTTGCTGTTACGAGGCCTGTAAATGCACCTGTAAAATGCCTTCTTATAAAGTAATATTTTATAAAACTTAATGGAAATTCAAAAATTAATCTTGAAAATAGAAATAACTTATTTTTCTTTTTTAGCGATTCAATTTGCATTTTTATATAACTATCTTCTTTTTCAATTAGATGTGAAAAAGACCTTACTGACTTATGAAAAACAGGATTTTTTAGTCTAATTATTTTTTTTGAATTTGTTTGCACAGAGTCATGAACCTCTGAAGCTGAAAATCTTCCAAATTTAATATTATACAACCTTATACATAAGTGGTGTGCAGAAAATAATCTTGGTTTATTCCAATTCGGATATATTGGAATAACTCTCATTGAGTAAAAATTTGACTCTAGTTTTCTTGAAAACAAATTTCTTATCTCAACTTTAAGTTCATTTGATAAATATTCATCTGCATCAAGATTAAGTAACCATTTATTTTTTGCTTTGTCTTCACCAAAACGCTTTTGTGGGCCAAATCCATGCCACTCATTATAATAAAGTTTACATCCAAGCTTCTTTACCAAATCTTGTGTACCATCCGTTGATCCTGAATCAATAACAATAATTTCATCGACAAGATCTTCAACAGACTCAATTGTTTTAGTTATTCTATCTGCTTCATTTTTCGCAATTATAAAACAGCTAATTGGAAGTTTATTATTCATTTTTTTACCTAAATATATTTAATAATAACATAGAATTTGTGATGGATTATTATTTTATTATGTCCTAATATTTTCATAATTATGGGGATTCTTATGAGACTATTTATTTTATTTTTTTATTTATTTTTTTCAACTTTCTCAAATGCAGAAGTAACAGAAAATAAACAAGATTATGTTATAGACGAGAATGCTAAAGTTAGAGAATCCACTGATGAGTTAATTATTAGGGAAATAACCATCGATCCAGAAACACACCCTGGTAATGCCTTATATCAAGAAAATTGCGCAATTTGTCATGATGGTTCAATTGAAAAAGCACCTGCAGCAAATTGGCTTGAAATGCTTATTCCTCAAGCTTTATTAAGGACAATTAATGATGGTATAATGGCTGAGCAATCCTCACATTTATCAGAGGAAGAAAAAATACAAATTGTTGAATATATTGTAAGAAAAGATAGAAAAGATTTTCCAAAAAAAGCAGAACTTAATTTTTGCGAAACTAAAAGGATGAAGTTTGATTTGAAAGAGGCCCCTGCTCCTTATGGTTGGGGTTATAATACTTCTAGGTTTGTTCCAAAAAATTCTGGAAAAATTGACTCAAAAAATGTCAGAAAATTAAAATTAAAATGGGCCTTTGGTTTTCCTTATTCTCAAAGAGCTCGATCTCAACCACTTTTTGCTATGGGATCAATTTTTGTAGGAAGTCAGTCTGGTGATATATATGCCTTAGATGTAGAAACAGGTTGTGTAAAATGGAATTTTTCTGCATCCGCTGAAGTGCGAACTGGTATAATAATGGATGAATGGAAAAATGGTGAAAAACCAGAGAAACGTCCATATATTTATTTTGGAGATATACTTGCGAACGAATATGCTCTTGACGCTCAAACTGGTGAATTAATATGGAAAATAAAATCTGATGATCATCCTAATGCTACTAGGACAGCTACCTCAGCTAAATTTGAAAATATTTTATTTGTTCCAGTATCAGGTTTAGAAGTTATTCCTGCTTTTAATGATGATTATGAATGTTGTACCTTTAGAGGGGGGCTCTTAGCTGTTGAGGCAACTACTGGTAAAGTATTGTGGAAACAGTATTCAATTCCTGTCCCAGCAAAGTATTCTGGTAAAACATCAGTTGGTACAAGAATGTTTGGACCATCTGGAGCACCAATATGGACGTCACCTAATATAGATAAGAAAAGAAGGTACGTTTATATTGGAACAGGAGAGAATTATTCAACACCTGCTGATGACTCCTCTGATGCAATTATTGCCTATAGTATTGATACAGGTGAAGAAGTTTGGAGAAGACAAACCCTTGCTGGAGATGCTTGGAATCTTGCATGTATGGGTAAAGGCTTACCAAACTGTCCAGAAGAAAATGGCCCAGATATGGATTATTCAGCAAGTTCAATTTTAATTGATTTAGGTGATAAAGATATACTAGTTGCTGGTCAAAAATCTGGCTATGTGTATGGAATAGATCCTGACACGGGTGATATTATTTGGTCAAAAGCCGTCTCTGGTGGAGGTACTCAGGGTGGTATTCATTTTGGAATGGCCTCAGAAGGAAAAATCTTATATGTCCCCTTAAATGACATGAAAGACACTAATGATGGAAAAGTATGGCTAAATAGAAAGCCTGGTATGCATACATTAGATACAGAAACTGGTGAAATTCTATGGTCAACAATTACAGATAAAGAATGTAAAGAAATAGATACAAATTGTGATCCAGGAATTTCTGCTGCAGTTACAGCAGTCCCTGGTGCAGTTATCGCTGGTCACCTTGATGGGATGATCAGGATTTACGATAAAGAAGATGGAGATATTTTGTGGAGTTTTAACTCTTTAGGAGATTATGAGAGTATTTCTGGAACTCCAGCTTCAGGAGGCAGTTTCAGTGGATCAGGTCCTTCTGTAAGAAATGGCTATATGGCTATAAATTCAGGATACGGCATATATAACCATATGCCTGGCAATGCATTATTATTATTTTCAGTTGAATAGATTTAATTAAGAAGCAACATTCCCATGCCTTTGGAAAGTTTTTTCAATTTCATTTTCTATTTCCTCAGTTAAATCAACTTCAATTGAAGTCACGGCAAGTTTTAACTGTTCCATACTTGTCGCACCAATAATATTTGATGTAACAAAAGGCCTTGTTGTTACAAATTGATTAGCTAGTTGTGATGGATCAATACTATATTTTTTCGCAACTGTGAGATAATCTTCTATTGCCTCCTCAGCATATGGACCCTCGTATCTTTGTAACCTGTTAAAAAGCTCTTTCCTGGATCCCTTTGGAAGTTTTCCATTTTGATATTTTCCAGTTAAATAACCTTGGGCGAGAGGAGAATATGCCAATAATCCAACATCCTCTCTATGAGCTATTTCTGAACCACCTATTTCAAAGGTTCTGTTTAAAAGGTTATATGCATTTTGAATAGATTGAACTCTAGGAGTAGATGAAATATTTGAGTGATAAAGAAATTTCATTGTTCCCCAAGGTGTTTCATTTGATAATCCTATGTACCTAATTTTACCCATTTTGACTAAATCATTTAATGAATCCAAAATTTCATCAATTTCATTGGAGGGTTGGTCAATATGTTCATAATTAATGCTTCCACCAAACAAATTCATTGGTCTATCAGGCCAATGAAGCTGATAGAGATCTATGTAATCAATTCCCAGCCTAGATAGACTCTTATCAATTGCTTCATGAATTTGATTTTTTGATTGTTCAGTTGGTTGTTCTTTATCTCTTAACCAGTTCAATGGTGACCTACCTGAAACTTTTGTAGCAAGAATAACTTTGTCTCTTGATTTTCTCTCTTTAAACCAGGATCCAATAATTTTTTCAGTTGAACCTTGAGTTTCCTTTCTTGGAGGAACAGCATACATTTCAGCTGTATCAAAAAAATTTATTCCCATATCTAATGCATAGTCCATTTGTTCATGGCCATCTTTTTCAGTATTTTGTTCTCCCCAAGTCATTGTGCCTAAACAAATTTCACTAACATTTATATCTGTTTTCCCTAGTTTTCTTTTTTTCATTTTACCCTCTTTCTAAATTTTAAATATCAGTTAATTTTAAAAGTATCACCATTCAAATAAATGCTGATTTGATTTTAGCCATTCTTTGCTTTCTCTATAATTTGGAAGTTTTTTGCTTACTTCTTCCCAGTAATCTCTAGAATGATTAAAGTGAATTAAATGACATAATTCATGAATTATAACATAATTTATTACTTTCTCTGGTGCCATTATTAGTTTCCAATTATAAGAAATATCTCCATTAGACGAACAACTCCCCCATCTATTTTTGTATGATCTAACTTTAATTTTTTCTACCTTTAGATTCATTTTTTTAGCCTCAATAAGAGTTTTTTCTTTTAAAATTTTTTCTGAAAAACTTCTGTAGAAAAGTTCAAGTTCCTTTTTAATTTTCTCTTTATTATTTTTAGTATTATTTTTTAAATCTAAGCAAATATAATTATTTTTTATATAT
>QCGZ01000019.1 GCA_003279705.1 OCS116 cluster bacterium AG-390-I16 | reverse complement strand
TTATCTGGACCAGCCCACCTAGCTGAATAAATGCCTGGCTGTCCACCTAAAGCACTAACACATAAACCAGAGTCATCTGAAAGAGAAACAATCTTCGATAATGTTGAAGTTACAGATGATTTAATAATAGCATTTTCCTCAAAAGAAGAACCATTCTCTTCAGGTTCCTCAATTCCTAAATCACTAGAGGATAATATTTTAAGATCATAATTTTTTAAAAGGTCCTTAATTTCTGAGACCTTCCCTTTATTATGACTAGCAATTACAATTTCTTCATTATCAATTTTTTTTTTCATTTAAGTTTCAAATATTTTTTTTTGAATAATATTAATTTCACCAATACCTTTCTTGGCTAGGGCAAAAAGTTCAGAATATTTTTCTTGAGAAAATGGAATAGTTTCAGCTGTTGCTTGAATCTCAACAATGCCCCCATAATCAGTTAACACAAAATTTGCATCTGCATCAGCTTTTGAGTCTTCATCATAATCAAGATCAAGTATTGAGGTATTTTCATAAATTCCGCATGAAACTGCTCCTATACAACCAATAATAGGATCTGTTAGAAGGTCTCTTGTGCTCAAAAGATTATTAATTGATTGTCTTAAAGCTACCCAAGCACCAGAAATTGAGGCAGTTCTTGTTCCTCCATCAGCCTGAATCACGTCACAATCGATATTAATTTGATATTCACCTAATTTTTTTAAATCAATTATCGATCTTAGAGATCTACCAATTAACCTTTGGATTTCTTGTGTTCTTCCGCTTTGTTTCCCATTGGAAGATTCTCTCCTCATCCTTTCAGAAGTTGATCTTGGCAGCATTCCATATTCAGCAGTAACCCAACCAGTTCCGGAATTTCTTAACCAAGGGGGAACTCTATTTTCAACTGATGCTGTGCATAATACATGTGTATCACCGAATTTTACAAAGCATGACCCCTCTGCATGTTTTGAAACACCAATATCAATTTCTACTTTTCTAAGTTCATCATAGTTTCTTCCGGAGGGTCTTTTCATAGTTTATCTCAAAAAATTAATATTTATTTTTATTTATGGGTTGAAAAATAATCTTATATATCACACATAACACAATATAACGCTATGATTTTCAACTGTGTTGTTGTTAAAACATATTTATTAGGGGCATAAAAATGGAAGAAGAAAAGGAAGAGCAAGATAACAAAGTGGATGAGAGCTTAGTGGAAGAAGAAAATGAGGCTAACAATCAACCTGAAGAAATTTCATTGGAAGATAAGGTTAAAGAATTAGAGGATAGACTTTTAAGATCGGCTGCTGAAGTTGAAAATATAAGAAAGCGCTCAGAAAAAGAAAGGTCTGAAGCCTATAAAATTGGCATAAGTCTTTTCGTAAAAGATTTTGTTCCTGTCTTAGATAATATTGAGAGAGCTCTTGCATCTTTAAAGGACTCTGATGAGATAAACTATGAGTCTTTTGTAGAGGGTATTTCTGCTACTGAAAAAGATATTATTAGCTTACTTGAAAAACATGGCATTCAGCAAATCAACCCTATTAATGAAAAATTTGATCCTCTCTTTCATGAAGCTCTTTTTGAGGCTGAGTCTGATGATCATGAGCCTGGTTTTGTTACTCAGGTAATTGAAGTTGGTTACGTAATTGATAAAAGACTTATTAGGGCTGCAAAAGTAGGTGTTGCGTCAAAAAAATAATTTTTTTAAATACGCTCTTGTAAGAAAAAAAACAGTAACCATATAAGCAAAGTATTAAATTTATATCCAAACAAAAGGGAGTATTGTCATGGGTAGAGTTATAGGTATCGACTTAGGAACCACTAATAGTTGTGTTTCCATTATGGAAGGATCACAACCGAAAGTTTTAGAAAATGCTGAGGGGGCTAGAACTACCCCATCCATGGTTTCTTTTGATGAAGAAAAGAAAAGATTAATTGGACAACCTGCTAAGAGACAAGCAGTAACAAACCCAACAAATACTCTTTTCGCTGTAAAACGATTAATTGGCAGATCTTTTGACGATCCAGCTACTAAAGAAGATCAAGGCATGGTTCCATATAACATTGTTAAAGGTGACAATGGCGATGCTTATGTTGAGGCTGAAGGAGAAAAATATTCTCCTGCACAAATTTCAGCCTTCATACTTCAAAAAATGAAAGAAACAGCCGAAGATTATCTTGGAGAAAAAGTTGATCAAGCTGTCATTACAGTCCCAGCATATTTTAATGATGCACAGAGACAAGCCACAAAAGATGCTGGTAAAATAGCTGGACTTGAAGTTCTTAGGATAATTAACGAGCCTACTGCAGCGGCACTTTCTTATGGCTTAGAAAAAAAAGAAGGTAAATTAATTGCTGTTTACGATTTAGGTGGAGGAACTTTTGATATTTCCATTCTTGAAATTGGAGATGGTGTTTTTGAGGTTAAATCAACAAATGGTGACACCTTTTTAGGGGGTGAAGATTTCGATACCCTCCTTGTTAATCATCTTGCTGACGAATTTAAAAAAGAAAATAATGTTGACTTGAGAGAGGATAAATTAGCACTTCAAAGACTAAAAGAAGCAGCTGAAAAAGCAAAAATAGAATTATCATCTGCCTCACAAACCGAGGTTAATCTTCCCTTCATCACTGCAGACCAAACTGGTCCAAAACATTTAACCCAGAAGCTTACTAGGGCTTCTTTGGAAAGCTTAGTTGAAAAGCTTATTGAAAGAACAATTGTACCTTGCAAAGCTGCACTTAAAGATGCTGGCATTGATGCATCAAAAATTGATGAAGTTGTTTTGGTGGGTGGACAAACCAGAATGCCAAAAATAAGGGAAGCGGTAAAAGATTTTTTCAATAAAGAACCTAATATGTCTGTTAATCCAGATGAGGTTGTTGCAATGGGAGCTGCAATTCAGGCTGGTGTCCTTCAAGGTGATGTAAAAGATGTATTGCTTCTTGATGTTACACCGCTGTCATTAGGAATCGAAACATTAGGAGGTGTATTTACAAGACTAATTGATAAAAACACAACCATTCCAACAAAAAAATCTCAAGTCTTTTCAACAGCTGAAGACAATCAATCGGCTGTGACTATAAGAGTATTCCAAGGCGAAAGAGAAATGGCTAATGATAATAAATTATTGGGCCAATTCAATTTAGAGGGTATAAGCCCTGCTCCCAGAGGAATACCGCAAATTGATGTTGCTTTCGATATAGACGCTAACGGTATTGTCTCTGTTTCTGCAACTGATAAAGCAACAGGGAAAGAACAAAAAATAACCATCGAAGCATCAGGCGGTCTTAGCGATGATGAGATTGAAAATATGATTAAAGAAGCAGAAGCAAATGCTGAAACTGATAAAAAAGTTAGAGAGCTTGTTGATGCTAAAAATCAAGCGGAGGCAATTATCCATTCCGCAGAAAAAGGTATTGTTGATGCTGGTGATAAAATTACAGATGAAGAAAAAGATCCTGTTGAGGCAGCAATAAAAGACCTTAAAGAAGTTTTAGACGGTGAAGACTTGGCAGCTATTCAAGAAAAAACAGCTACGCTATCACAGGCGGCAATGAAAATTGGCGAAAAACTATATCAACAAGAACAGGAAAATACTGGTGATGAAAATCAAGGTGATAATGAAACCGAAGATGCTGATATAGTTGATGCCGACTTTGAGGAAGTTAAAGAAGAGGAAGAAACTGTTAAAGAAGAAGAAAAAAATTAACATTAGAGATTAACAACCGGATCGCTTTAAATGGCAAAAAGAGATTACTATGATGTATTAGGTGTTCAAAAAAATGCATCAGATGCTGAAATAAAAAAAGCATTTAGAAACTTGGCTAAAGAAAACCATCCCGATAGTAATCGAGGTGATGAAGGAGCAGAAGCTCGCTTTAAAGAAATCAATGAAGCCTATGAAAATTTAAAAGATCCTCAAACGAGAGCAGCATATGATCAATTTGGCCATGCTGGAACACAAGCCGGTGGGATGGGCGGTGGCTTTGGCGGTGGAGGATTTGGCGGAAATTTTTCTGATATTTTTGAGGATTTATTTGGTGATTTTGCCGGAAGATCAGGACAAAACTCAAGACAACAAAGACAATCACGCGGCTCAGACTTAAGAGCTGAAATAAAAATAGATCTTAAGGATGCTTACTTTGGAACAACAAGAGAGTTAGCAATAAATTCAGCAACTGGTTGTGATGACTGCGATAGCACAGGGGCTGCTTCAGGAAGCGGCAGATCAACTTGCCAACACTGCGGTGGCTCGGGAAGCGTAAGATCAACACAAGGGTTTTTTACGCTAGAAAGAACTTGTAGTGTATGTGGTGGAAAAGGCTCTCTAATAGAAAATCCATGCAGAAGTTGTTCAGGAAGTGGAAGAGTAAGAAAAAAAAGAAAGCTGTCTGTAAATATCCCTCGCGGAGTTGATGAGGGAACAAGAATAAGGCTTGGAGGAGAGGGCGAGGCTGGAGAAAACGGAGGCCCTTTTGGCGATCTTTATGTTTTTGTATCAATAAACGAAAACGAATTTTTTAAAAGAAGTGAAGCAGATCTATTAAGCGAGGTCCCAATAGATTTTGTTACTGCTGCTCTTGGCGGCCAAATTGAGGTGCCTACACCTGATGGAAAAAAAATAAGAATTTCAATCCCGGAGGGCTGCCAAAATAATAGGCAATTTCGTTTAAAAGGGAAAGGAATGCCTGTATTACAGACCAATAGGTTGGGGGACCTTTATGTTGAAATAAGAGTTGAAGTTCCAACAAAGCTTAATGAAAAACAAAAGGGAATCCTTAAGGAATTCTCAGAAATTAATAAAAAAAATACTAGCCCAGAAACAAATAGTTATCTTGATAGCTTAAAAAGAATTTTCACTGGCTAAGGCTTTTTGTGAATAAATTTTCTTTTCCTTCCTGGGTTACAAGCCTTGCATATTTTACATTCTAATCCCCAGCATGATCGAGCGGTACAAAACTCCCTGCCCCAAAAAATTATCTGCAAATGTAATTTATTCCAATGCTTTTTATCAAATGAATTTTTAAGATCTTTCTCAGTTTGTTTTACATTTTTTCCACTTGTTAGCCCCCATCTTTGTGCTAATCTATGTATATGTGTATCCACTGGAAAAGACGGAATATTAAATGCCTGACTTACAACAACTGAAGCTGTTTTATGACCTACTCCAGGTAATTTTTCTAATAGAGCAATATCACTCGGAACAATTGAATTGAACTGATCTACTAATATTGAAGAAAGCTCTAATATAGCTCTTGATTTTTTTGGACCTAATCCACAAGGCTTAATTATAGAATAAACCTCTTCATATGATAGCTTAATCATTTTCTTTGGTGTTTTTGCTTTTTTGAATAAATGTGGTGTAACTTTATTTACTCTCTCATCTGTACATTGTGCAGACAAAAGTACTGCTATTAAAAGAGTGTATGGATCGTCATGATCAAGCGGAACAGGGGTACTTTTATAAGTTTGATTTAAAACGGAATAGACTTTTTTGGCTTTTTCTTTTCTGTTCATATAAATTTATAATTTTTATAAGTTAAATTTACCATTAGAAAACTCATATGATATGGGCTGTCCTGTAGCAATTTCTCTTTGTAAAATTTCCTTGGGCGAAAGACCTTCAATGTGCATGACTAAAGCCCTAAGAGAATTACCATGGGCGCTTACTAATATATTGTTGTCTTCAAAAAGTAATGGCAAAATTTTATTCTCATAATAAGGAATAACCCTATCAGCCGTATCTTTGAGACTTTCTCCCCCTGGAGGAGGAATATCAAACGATCTTCTCCATATGTGGACCTGATCTTCTCCCCATTTTTCTCTAGCATCGTCTTTATTGAGACCAGTTAATTCACCATAATCTCGTTCATTTAATGCTTCGTCCCTAACTACATTAATTCCATTTAGATCAAGCTCTTCTATGATAATATTTGCTGTATTGATTGCCCTATCAAGAAGAGAGGTAAAAAGATAAGAATATATTTTACTTTGTTTTTTTAAAAGAAGACCAGTAGCATGAGCTTCATCAATACCTTTGCCAGTAAGGTCTGGATTTTCCCAACCAGTAAAAAGGTTTTTGTTGTTCCAGTCACTTTGTCCGTGTCGGACCAACGTTAAATCAGTCATTGGGTCTTCCTTTTAATTTTCTATTCCAAGAACATCTAATGCAGAAAAAAGACCTGGTCCCTTGCCTACCCCCCATTCTGCCGACTTTAAAGCACCGGTTACAAAAATATTTCTATTTTCAGCAAAATGAGAAACGACTATACGTTCGCCTTGCCCTGCAAAAACGACAGAGTGATCACCAATAACTGTTCCGCCTCTAAGAGAAACGATACCAATATCACCTTTCTTTCTTGATAGTTCCGATCCATTTCTTGAAACGTCTAAAGATGAATCAAGATCAATTTCTCTACCCTTTGCAGCTGCACTAGCAAGTTCTAATGCTGTACCAGAAGGGGAATCAGCCTTATCCTTATGATGCATATCGGATATTTCTATATCCCAATCACTATCTAGTGATTTTGCGAGATTTTTTACTGTCCCAAGCAAAGCATTAACACCGAGACTCATATTTCCAGACTTAATTATTGTGGCATGCCTTGCTGCAGCCTTTATCTTCTCTTCCTCATCCACATTAAATCCGGTCGTACCTATTACATGCACCTTTCTAGCTTGAGCAACAAGCTCGCAAATTTCGATAGTAGAGGATGGAGAGCTAAAATCTATAATAGCATCTGATTTCAAAATACACTCTATGGGGTCATCGGTTACTAAAATACCTGTTTCTTTACCACCAATGAAAGATGAAATATCATTACTTAAATAACTAGAGCCTTTTGCTTCAACGGCCCCAACTAAGGTAAACTTATCTGATGCTTGGGCTTGGGACATTATTTGCTGACCCATTTTTCCTGCGGCACCTATAATTGATATTTTTGTATTTTGTCCCATATTTTTATCTTATCACAATTAAATATTTCTTAACCATATTTCATTAATCTCATGATTAATATTTTTTTTTAAAATTAAGTTAGCCCTTTTTTTTGTAGGAAGAATATTTTCATTTAAATTAACTAAATTTATTTTTTCCCAAATAGAATTAGCTATTTCTTTTGCCTGATCATCATTTATAGATGAAAATCTATTAAAAAAATCCTCTTCATTGTTTAGTGCGGCTTGCCTTAGAGATAAAAATCTATCGGTATACCAAGTTTTCAGGGACGGCTCCTCAGCATCAATATAAATTGAAAAATCAAGAAAATCTGAAATTATTAAAGGCATATTGTTGTCTTTTGAAATAATTGGTTGAAGAACATTTATGCCCTCTATAATTAAAATGTCTGGATCAATTATCTCTAATTTTTCATCAGGTATAACATCATATAAAATATGAGAATATACTGGAGCATAGTTCTTTGACTCACCTAACTTGACGCCAGATAAAAATTTTAAAAGAGTCTCTGTATCATAACTCTCAGGAAAACCTTTCTTTTCCATCAAATTATTTTCTTCTAAAAATGAATTAGGATACAAGAAACCGTCAGTTGTAACCAGCTCTAAAGTTAATTCTTTAAATAATTTCTTTAGCAACGACTTAATTATCTTTGAAAAAGTTGACTTTCCAGAGGCAACAGAGCCTGTAACACCTATAACGAAAGGAAGTTTCTTTTGTTCAATATCGTTTGAGCTTTTATGTTTTAAATTTAAATAATTATAATTTTTTATATTATTGCATAAAAGATTGGCTATAAAAGGATAGGCCCCATCTAGAGTCTCAAAAAAAGGTTTTTCATTTATCCCATTCAATGAATTAATTTCTTTTTTATTTAATGGTGACCAGTCTTTAAAACTAAGTTTTGTAAATTTTTCTCCTAAATCAGGCATGATTTTTATAAGGACATTCTGTTCTTTAACTCTTGATAAATTTCTTCTGGTTTAATATCTAATTTTTTCATAAGCAACAACCAGTGATATATTAAATCAGCACTTTCGTTCACAGTATCTTTTTTAGTCTGGCCTATAGCCGCCACAATTGTTTCTATGGCTTCTTCCCCCATTTTTCTTGCTACATGATTTATATCTTTATTGAGCATAGTTTTGGTATAAGAGCTCTCATCATCACCTACAGATTTTTCTTCGATTATTAGCCAAAGCTCATCAAGAATATTTTGTTTTTCTGACATATTTAAACCTCGTAAATTTATACTAATTAAAGTCTTACAGAAATACCAGCCTTACTCATTGCTACCTTTGTGTCTTGAATAGATATTTCACCAAAATGAAAAATAGATGCTGCAAGAACTGCGCTTGCGCCACCTATTCTGACACCATCGATTAAGTCCTCAATTTTTCCAACCCCGCCTGATGCAATTACAGGTATTGATACCTCTTCTGATACAGCCTTAAGAAGGTCATTGTCATATCCGGACTTTGTCCCATCTTTATCCATAGATGTTAATAAAATTTCACCAGCACCTAGACTGGTTACTTTTTTTGCAAATTCTACAGCATTAATACCGGTTGAAGTTCTGCCTCCGTGTGTAAATATTTCCCAATTATTTTCTGAAACAAGTTTTGCATCTATTGCAACAACTATGCATTGACTACCAAATATTGAACTAGCTTCATAAATTAAATTTGGATCATCAACTGCAGCGGTATTAATTGAAACTTTGTCAGCTCCAGAGGACAAAAGAACCTGAATATCCGATACAGACCTAACGCCACCGCCAACCGTTAATGGCATAAAGCATTGTTCAGCAGTCTTTCTAACGACATCAAGTAAAATGGGCCTTTTTTCATGGCTTGCGGTTATGTCTAAAAAACATAGCTCATCAGCACCGCTTCTATCGTAAATTTTTGCAACCTCAATAGGGTCTCCGGCATCAATTAAATCGACAAAATTTATGCCCTTTACAACTCTTCCATCTTTAACATCAAGACATGGTATTATTCTAGTTTTTAACATTACAGTCTAACGATATTTAACGCTTCCCTTATATCAACCTTTTTATCATATACGGCTCTTCCGCAAATCATTCCGCCAATTCCTGATTTCTCATTATTTTTTATTTGGAGAACATCTTCAATTGATGAAACACCTCCTGAAACTATAACTGGTATATTAACAGATTTTGCAATTTCAAGTGTTGAACCAATATTCGGTCCTTCCATTACCCCATCTTTATCAATATCCGTAAAAATAATCGCACACACTCCTTTACTTTCAGCAATTACAGCAAATTCATTCGCGCTCACGCCTGAGTCTTTTGTCCACCCATCAATTGAAACCTTTCCTTTCCTTGCATCAATTCCTATAGCAATCTTATTTGGAAAATCTTTACAGGCTTCTTCTAAGAATGAAATATCGTCTATGGCTTTGGTCCCAATGATAACTCTTTCAATTCCGATGTTTATTAAAGAACTTATCTTTGATGAAGTCCTTACGCCTCCACCAAATTGTATTTTTAAGTCTGTTTTTAATGCTATTTCCTTTACGATATCAAAGTTATCTGAATTTCCGTTTTTTGCTCCATCAAGGTCAACAATATGTATCCAGTCACAGCCCATATCTTGAAAAATTTTTGCTTGATCAAGAGGGTTTTTATTGAAAATAGTTTTTTTTTCAAAATCACCTTTTTCAAGCCTTACGCAAAAACCTTCATATATATCGATAGCAGGGAAAAATATCATGGCGACCACTCAATAAAATTTTTTAAAAGATTAACACCTGCTGCTTGGCTTTTCTCAGGATGAAATTGGGTTCCTAAAATGTTGTCCTTACCCAATGAAGATGCGAAATCCTCTCCATAATTAGTTGAAGAAATTATTGTTTCTTTATCTAGAGGGGAGAATTTATAAGAGTGAACAAAATAATAATCACTGCTCTTAATATCATTGAAAACTGGATGATTTTTCTTTGCATCAATATTGTTCCAGCCCATATGTGGAACTTTTAATTTTTTATCGTTTGGCTCCAGAGGAATCACATCCCCTTCGATCCAGTTTAAACCACTATGTTTACCGCCCTCAAAACCTGATGTAGCCATCAGTTGCAAGCCTATACATATCCCTAAAATAGGTTTTGCCTTCACTAAAACCGCCTCATCTAAAGCTTCTTTAAGTCCATCAATGCCTGTTAATTTTTTAATACAAGATTCAAAGGCTCCTACACCTGGCAAAACGATTTTGTCAGATTTTATAATTTCTTCGGGATCTTTAGTGAGGTTTACAGAACCCTTTTCATTGGATTCAATCATTGCAAGCTCAATCGCCTTTGTAGCAGAATGAATATTCCCACAATCATAATCAACTACTGCAATAGATATATTTTTCATAAAGACTTAGCTTCCCAGCGACCCTTTGCTTGAAGGGGACCTTCCTAACTCTCTTGGGTCAACTACCATTGCATCACGTAGGGACCTTGCTAGCCCTTTAAAACAGGACTCAGCAATGTGGTGATTATTCTCGCCATACAGGTTCTCTATATGAACATTTGCTCCTAAATTTTGTGAAAAAGCAGCAAACCATTCATGGAAAAGTTCTGTATCCATTTCGCCCAAGACCGCCTTTGAAAAAGAGACCTTCCAAATTAAACTTGGTCTTTTTGAGATATCAATTGCTACCCTTGTTAAAGTTTCATCCATAGGGATAACTGCGCTTCCAAAACGTTTTATACCTGAAAAATCTCCTAAAGCCTTAGCAATCGCAGAACCAATAACAATACCAGTATCCTCAGTAGTGTGATGTTGGTCAACATGAAGATCTCCTTCGGCCTTAAGTTTAAGATCTATTAATGAGTGTCTTGAAAAACTTTCGAGCATGTGATCAAGAAAGCCAATGCCTGTTTCAATTTCTGATTCACCTGACCCGTCAATATTTAGGTCAACAAAAATTCTTGTTTCTCGAGTCTCTCTCTCAATTTGAGCTTTTCTATTTTTTTCTTTAGCATTCATATTTAAGCCTCAGCATAAAAAATTCTATTTTATCGTTTTCTAAGATGCAAAACAAAAGCGCCTTCACCCCCTTGTAACCTGTGGGCATTAGAATATCCAACTATTAAAGGAAAAATTTCATCTTCCTTTAACCAACCAATAAGTGCATTTTTTATTATTCCTTTACCTTTTCCTGTAATAATAAGCACATAACTATACTTATATTTCCAGCATGTGTCTAAAAAAGAAAGAAAAGCTACTCTAGCTTTTTCAATATTTAGCCCATGCAAATCAAGGGTTGCATTTGTTTTAATTTTTCTCGTTGCTAATTTTTTTATTGTTCTTTTGGTTAATAGGCCAGGTAAAGGTAATTTTTTTTTCTTTTTAAATATCTGACTTCGATTATCATCGTTTAGCTCAGAATTGCTAAGGCTGACATCCTTGTTTTCGACCTTAAATTCTTTTTTTATAAAATCATTCCAAACACTTAAATCGTCTTTATCGTTCATAACTAATCATCAGGGTTTGTTGAAATTAACTCCCAGGCTGGAGTTCTACTTTTTATAGGTCTTTGGAAAATCCAGATATCCTTTATCACTTGAGGAGAATCTTTGTTCCCCTCAATAACGCTACCGGTTGAGTCTTCACCATAACTAATCATTTTAGCTTCAAACATTACTTTTAGTTGGATAATATTTGTTTCTAATGTTGCGTCAATTATTTCCACTGAATTAAATTCCACAACCTCATTGTGTAGCTTTTGCTTTAACTCATCCCTTGACGAAATTGCCTCAGAAAATCCATCATAAACTTCTTTACTTATAAAGCTCTCAATTGGCTCTAGATTTCCAGAAGCATAATTTTCAACAATCATTTTATATGCATTTTTTGAGCCATCTAGGAAAATTTCTTGGCTAAAATTTTTATCGCTTGAGCTCATGTAACCTAGAATTTCCTCTTTAGATTGAGGAATAGATTTATCGTTAAGATCTCCGTTATTAACGTTCTTTGGGTTTTTTGGCTTAAAAACATTT
>QCGZ01000018.1 GCA_003279705.1 OCS116 cluster bacterium AG-390-I16 | reverse complement strand
AAAAATTTTCTAAAAAATTAGAAAATTATTTTTCATGTGTCCAAGATATTGAATTCACAATAGAGGCTAAAAAATTATGGATTTTGCAATCAAGAAGAGCAGAATCAAATATTGAAGCCTCATTGATAATCTATTGCGATATGGTTAAAGAAGAATTAATCACAAAAAAAGAAGCTATTTTATCTTTAGATATTGAGAAAATTGAAAAATTATTATCACCCATTATTGATCCAAAAAATAAAAATGAGATATTAACTAGGGGGCTTCCAGCCTCCTTGGGAGTAGTTTCAGGATTCGTTGTTTTTGATTTTGAAAGTTTAATTAAATTAAAAAATAAAAAAGAAAAAACAATTTTAGTTTTAAAAGAAACAAATGCAAATGATATAAAAGCAATGCATGCTTCATCAGGAATTTTAACTTCTCAGGGAGGTATGACTAGTCACGCAGCTGTTGTTGCAAGAGGCCTCGGTAAAACATGTATTACAGGTGCGAGAAATATAAAAATTGATTTAGATAATAAAAGATTTCATTGCGGGGGTAGGTTTATTACTGAGGAAGAGTTAATTACTATTAATGGCGAAAACGGCGAGGTATATATTGGTGAAACTCCAACAATTATCCCTGATTTGCCATCATCATTAAATGAAATTTTAAATTGGTGTAAAGAAATTAATAAAAATGAAATCAATAACGTTTTGAGTTTTCTAAAAGAGACTAAAGAAATTATTAATCAATAAAATACTTAATCATTGCTTAAAGGACCTGATGTTTTTAAAAGCTCTCTGGCTTTTTGAGGGTTTTCAGCAACCTCTTTTTCAAGCTCCTCCAATTCCTCCGGAACGTACCAATGAATCTTATCTGATTGATAAGCATTCCAAACAGTTTTTGCTATTTCTTCTGATGAAATCAATCTCCAGATACCATCTTTAGGTAAATTTTTTCTTATTTCACCCCTAATCATCGGTGTATCAATAACACCAGGAAGTATGTCAGCTGCTCTTGAGTTAAATCTTTGAAACTCTGATGAAAGTGACTCAGTTAAACCTTTTACAGCATGCTTTGAAGCAGAATAAGAAGCTATCATCTCCATTCCCATTATTCCAGAGCTAGAAGATGTTGAAATACATAAAGAATTAGGTGTATTTTTTAATAAATTTACTGCAGAATATATTCCATTTATTACACCGATAATATTTATATTGATAATTTCCATATGGTTCTGATAAGGAATTTCATCAAAAAAACCACCTTCAGTAATTCCTGCATTATTAAAAAGTATGTCTAATTTTTCTTCGGATTTTAAGGAAAAATTATTAATACATTCTTGAAAATTCCCTTTATTTGTAACGTCTAATACATCGTATATTATATTTTCATTACCGAGTTCATTTTCTAACTCTAAAAGATTTTCTTTATTATTATCAAAACAACCAACAAACCAATTTTTTTCTAAAAAAAGTTTCGCTGTTGAACGTCCCATGCCCCCAGCTGCACCGGTAATAAAAATAGATTTTAAATTTTTCATTATAAATACCTCAAGAGAAATCTAGGCCTATATCTAGCGCTGGTGATGAATGGGTTAGCCAACCAGAAGAAATTAAATTCACACCAGTTTTTGCTATTTCAAGAATATTATCTTTTGTTATTTTTCCAGATGCTTCCAATATTATATTTTTTTTATTTAAGTTAACTGCTTTTATTAAATCTTCTATATTAAAATTGTCTAAAAGAATTGCGTTTGTTTGTGTTTCTAACGCCTCTCTATATTGATCTAAATTATCAACTTCAACTTCTATATTAATCATATGACCACATTTTTCTCTAGCTAAAGATACAGAATTAGTTATAGATCCTGAGAGCGCAAGATGATTATCTTTTATTAATATTCCGTCATATAAACCAAAGCGATGATTCATACCCCCTCCATCTTTAACAGCAAATTTTTCTAATATTCTTAGATTTGGTGTAGTTTTTCGAGTTGAAACAATTTTTGTATTTGTTTCTGATATTAAATTTGCCATTTCACTCGTTGCTGATGCTATCCCTGATAGATGACTTAAAAAATTTAAAGCCGTTCTTTCAGCGCTAAGAATTGAGGCGGCATTTCCTTTTACTGATGCAATTATATCACCATTTTTAACATTTGAACCATTATCTATTTTTTTTTCGAAACTCAATCGCCTATCAAGAGTCATAAAAGATAATTCGGCAACTTGTAATCCAGAGATAACTCCTTCAGATCGGGATTTTAAAACAAAATTGTTTTCTAGATTTTTATCTATAACCGAATTACTTGTAATATCTCCCTGTTGGCCAAGGTCTTCATAAAGAGCATCTTTGATAATTTTTTCAAATGAAAACTCTAGTGGTCTTTTTTCAATCATAATTCAATCATTTTAACAATTGCTTGTTTTGCTTTGATTGCAACCTCAGGATTAACTTGGACTTCAATTTTTTTGTTCCAGAGAGATTCAAGAATATTTTCTAAGTTTATAGTCTTCATATGAGGGCATAAATTGCATGGTCTTACAAAATCTACATTTGGATTTTCAACTGAAATATTATCACTCATAGAACACTCTGTGACCATTAAAACCTTGTTTGGTTGATTATCTTTAACCCAATTAATCATAGCGGATGTTGAGCCTGAAAAATCTGATTGAGCTACAACCTCTGGAGAACATTCAGGGTGAGCTATAACTTTTACCCCAGGTTCATTTTCTCTGAATTCAATTATTTCCTCAGGGGTAAATTCCTCATGAACCTCACATCTTCCTTTCCACATTATAATTTTCTTTTTTGTTTCCTTCGCAACATTTAATGCAAGATACTCATCAGGTAAAAATATTACTTCATCTGACTCAAGTGAGTTAACTATATTGAGGGCATTAGAGGATGTGCAGCAAACATCTGATTCAGCTTTAACTTCAGCAGATGTATTAACATAAGTGACAACTGGTATATTTGGGTTTTCTTCTTTGATTTTTCTTACATCAGCACCAGTAATTGACTCCGCTAATGAGCATCCTGCATCCATACTAGGTATAAGAACAGTTTTATCCATATTTAAGAGCTTTGAAGTTTCTGCCATAAAGTGAACACCACATTGAAGAATTATATCGGCATCAACATTTCCTGCCTCCTTAGCTAGCTGCAAAGAGTCACCTCTAATATCGCTAATACAATGAAAAATTTCTGGTGTTTGATAGTTATGCGCTAAAATAACCGCGTTCATATCTTTTTTGAGAATATTAATTGCTTTGATGTATGGCGCAAAAAAAGGCCATTCAATTTCAGGAATAATTCTAGAAACTTTATTGTATTGATCTTTAGTTTCTTTGAACAATTTTTCTGACCAAGAAATATTCATTTCTTTGAGTATTTCAGGACCTGATAAGAAGTCTTTATTTTTTGTGTTTTGTTCTTTCATGTTTTTAATATCTAAATTGGAAAGAAGCTTGGCATATTAATGTCAATTTTCTTTTTTTTATCTTTGCTTGTAATTGTGATTGTCTCTCTTTCGGGATTAACAAGTTTATCTATTTTGATTAAAGCTATACCATAACTTTCTATTTTCTTTATCACCGTACCAATTGTTCTATCATTAATAACTAATTCATCATTATTAGTAAAGCTATCGTTACTTGTAAAACCAACAATTCTTTTTTTTGCCTTTCCTTTTCTATACATTCTTGAACTGACTTCTTGACCTATAAAGCAGCCTTTTTGAAAATCAATACCGTTTAAGTAGTCTAAATTTGCTTCAATTGGAAAAATTTCACCTGGTTTTATTTCATCCCCGACTTCAGCAATTCCCAATTTAATTAATTTTTTTTCATATAAAATTTCATCATTAGAACAATGTTCATAATTGGAATCTAAAATTTTTCTTAAACCAATAGTTGCCAATCTTGGATCAATATTTTCCATATCAACATTGTTATTATCTATATCAACAAAAACTGATAAGTCATCTCTTTTAGTCAAAGTTAAATTTGATCTTAGTTTATACATATTTAATAATTTTATAAAATTATCAATATTTGATTTAGATATATCAATAAAAAATTTATTAGCTTTTCTTGAAATCATAAAATCATAAAGTAGCTTACCTTGAGGGGTTAAAATCGATCCATATGAAGATTTATTTTTTATTTTTTCAACATTACAAGTAATTATGCCTTGAAGAAATTTTTCACTTTCGTTACCTTTCACCTCAAGTATTGAGCGATCTGATAATTTTATTAATTTTTTTTCCATATTGATATTAATCTTTCATAATTACAGTTATCAATTATAATGAATTAGGGTAAAAGAAACAATGTCGTTTGATACAATCTATAAAGGGTCAACTATAGTGACCCATAACAAAACTTATATATCTGATATTGCTGTTAAAGATGGAAAGATTGTTAAGATAGGCAATCTCTTTGAGGAAGAAGCAAGTCAAATTATTGACCTTACTAATCTTCATTTATTACCTGGTGTAATAGATACTCAAGTTCATTTTAGAGAGCCCGGTTTAGAGTATAAAGAAGATCTGAATTCCGGAACTAAGGGAGCTGTTCTTGGCGGTATAACTGGTGTATTTGAAATGCCAAATACCAATCCTGCTACCACAAATGAAGAAGCTTTAAGGGAAAAATTAAGAAGAGCCGAGGGAAGACTTTTTTGTGATTATGCTTTCTATGCAGGGGGAACAGAAGAAAATTATCGTGAATTGCCTGAATTAGAAAATATTCCTGGCTGCTGCGGGGTTAAGGTCTTTATGGGTTTAAGTGTTGGTTCGCTATTAGTAACTGATGAAAGTGATTTAAATAATATTGTTTCAAGCATAAACAATAGAGCTTCTTTTCACTGTGAAGACCAAGATTTATTAGAGGAAAGAATAGAATTTCAAATAGCCGGTAATATAAATTCTCATGAAGTTTGGAGAAATGATGAACAATGTTTTAAGGCAACTAAAAGAATAGTTAATATTGCAAGAAAGAATAAAAAAAATATTCATATTCTTCACGTTTCAACTGGGCAAGAGATAGAATTTCTATCAAAAAATAAAGATGTAGCTTCTGTTGAAATTACTCCACAACATTTAACCTTAAATGCACCTGATTGTTATGACAATCTTGGAAGCTATGCACAAATGAACCCTCCTATAAGAGATTTAAGTCATCAAAAAAAATTATGGGAAGGGGTAAATAATGGAACAGCAGATATTATTGGATCTGATCATGCTCCCCATACAATTGAAGAAAAGGAAAATGAATATCCAAATTCACCTTCAGGTATGCCAGGAGTTCAAACGCTTGTACCTATAATGTTAAATCATGTAAATAATGGAAAATTAAAGCTAGAGAGGTTTGTTGAGCTTACCAGTTATAATCCTTCGGAGTTATTTAAAATTAAAGAAAAAGGTAAAATAGCAATTGGATATGATGCTGATTTTACTATAGTAGATATGAATAAAGAGAGGGTAATTACAAACGATTGGATAGCCAGTAAGTGTGGTTGGACACCATACAATAATATGAAAGTTAAAGGTTGGCCTATAATGACTATTATCAGAGATAATATTGTTATGAAGGACGATATCATCTTTGATCCTTTGGGTGAGCCAATGAGTTTTGTTAGATAAGGATAATATTATGACAGATTTATTTAAAGCATTAAAAATTGAAAAAAACGAAGAAGGGCAAAATTTAAATATTGTTGAGATTTCAGAAGATGATCTTATGGAGGGGAATGTGGTTGTTGATGTTACACATTCTACCTTAAATTATAAGGATGGTCTTGCTATGACAGGATCTTCTCCAATAGTAAGAAGCTTTCCCATGATACCTGGAATTGATTTTAGTGGAGTTGTAAGATCATCAGAGGACTCAAAATTTTCCGAGGGAGATAGGGTTGTATTAAATGGCTATGGATTGTCTGAAAGTCATTATGGGGGATATTCAGAGAGAGCAAGAGTTAATTCACAGCATTTATTAAAATTACCAAAAAATATTTCTAATCATCAAGCAATGCAAATTGGTACAGCAGGTTATACCGCTATGTTGTGTGTCCTTGGCCTTGAGGATTTTGGAATTAAACCTGAGAACGGTGAGATTCTTGTAACAGGAGCTTCAGGAGGTGTAGGTTCAGTTGCAATCTCCCTTCTTTCAAGCCTTGGTTATTCTGTGATCGCTTCGACTGGTAGATTATCAGAAGCTGAGTATTTAGAAAGCTTGGGAGCATCTTCTATAATTGACAGAAATGAATTATCTGAACCTTCAAAACCTCTTGGAAAGGAAAGGTGGTCAGGTGCAATTGACTCTGTTGGCAGTCAAACTCTATCAAATGTCTTAGCTCAAACTAAATATGGTGGTGCAGTTTCAGCTTGTGGTCTTGCTCAAGGCATGGATTTACCTTCAACTGTTTTACCTTTTATTTTGAGAGGTGTTTCTTTAGTTGGTATAGACTCTGTGATGGCGCCAATGTCAAAAAGAGAGAGGGCTTGGGACCGATTAAGTAAAGATCTTGATATGGAAAAATTAGCTCAAATGGTTGTTGAAACAAATCTTGATGAAATTCAGAATTTTGCTCAGTTAATTTTGGACGGACAAGTAAGAGGAAGGGTGGTAGTTAATATTTCTTAACTTTAAGATCTTATTTCTTTAAGTCTTTCGGAAATTAAAAAAGCCAAATCAAGAGATTGATTTGCGTTTAGTCTTGGATCGCAATGTGTATGGTATCTATCAGATAAGTCCTCTTCAGAAATTTTTTGAGTTCCACCTGTGCACTCTGTTACATTCTGACCAGTCATTTCAACATGGATACCACCAGCATATGTGCCTTCTGAATTATGGATATCAATAAAATCTTTTACTTCGCTGATAATTTTATCAAGTGGCCTTGTTTTATAACCATTTGAAGATGTTATTGTGTTTCCGTGCATTGGATCACATGACCATACAACATTTTTACCTTCTGATTTTATTAATCTAATTAAATCTGGTAGGTGTTTTTCAACATTATTTTCTCCAAATCTTGTAATAAGAGTTAATCTACCTTCTTCATTTTCTGGATTAATAATATCAATTAATTTTATTAATTCTTCAGGCTCTAGAGACGGACCACATTTTAAACCTATAGGATTTTTTACTCCTCTAACAAATTCAATATGAGCTCCATCCGGCTGACGAGTTCTATCGCCAATCCAAAGCATATGAGCTGATGTATCGTACCATTCATCAGATGTAGAATCCAACCTTGTTAAAGACTCCTCATACCCCAGCAGGAGTGACTCATGACTTGTGTAAAAATCAACTGATCTCAACTTTGCAGTAGTTGTAGAGTTAATTCCAACAGCATTCATGAAATCAAGAGATTCTGAAATTCTTTCAGCAAGCGCTTCGTACTCTTCTCCTTGTCTACTTTCTTTTACAAAATCTAAATTCCATTGATGAACATGATCAAGGTTTGCATAACCACCTTGAGCAAATGCTCTTAAAAGATTTAATGTGGAAGCTGCTTGCCTGTATGCCATTATTTGGCGTTCAGGATCAGGCTTTCTATCCTCTAAATCAAATTCTATATTATTTATGATATCACCACGGTAGCTTGGTAATTCAAGTTCACCTTTTTTTTCAACAGATGAAGATCTTGGTTTGGCAAATTGACCTGCCATTCTACCAACTTTGACTACAGGTCTTCCTGCGCCGTAGGTAAGAACAACGGCCATCTGCAAAATTACTCGGAATGTATCTCTTATATTATCGGGTAAATGTTCTGCAAAGCTCTCTGCACAGTCACCACCTTGAAGAAGAAATGCTTCACCACGACAAACTTTTGCTAAATCTTCTTTAAGATTTCTTGCTTCGCCTGCAAATACTAGAGGTGGATATGAAGACAAACGCTTTTCAACATCATTTAAGTGTTCTTGATCATCATAATCAGGAACTTGAATGATAGGTTTTTTTCTCCAACTATCTTTTGTCCAGTTATCACTCAATTTAAACTCCATAACATTGGAAAATCTATATAAATCATAAATCTTCACATTAATAGTTTTTTATGAATTATTTATTATAATTACAAATAGATAAAAGGATTAAATAAAAATTGGATTATAAATAAGCAATTAAAAAAAGGCCTTCAAGGTGAAGACCTTTTAGTTTTATAATTATATTTTATGCTATTTTTAGAGCAGCTTCTAACTCTTCTTTATATTTTTTGAACTCTAATCTAGCAATTGTTCTATTATGAACTTCATCTGGTCCATCAACAAGTCTTAATACCCTTGCTGAAGCATAAGTTTTTCCAAGTCCAAAATCAGTAGTTACACCACCACCACCATGTGCTTGAATTGCGTCATCAACAATACTACAAAGCATTTTTGGTGCTAAAACTTTAATCATTGCAATTTCTGCTCTTGCAACTTTATTTCCTACAGTATCCATCATGTATGCAGCTTTCATAGTAAGCAATCTTGAGCTTTCTATTTCAATTCTGGCTTTTGCAATTCTTTCTTCCCAAACTGAATGATCAGCAATTTTTTTACCAAAAGTTTCTCTACTCAAAAGTCTTTTTGCCATTTTTTCGAGAGTTCTTTCTGCAACTCCAATAGCTCTCATACAGTGATGAATTCTTCCTGGCCCAAGTCTTCCTTGACTAATTTCAAATCCACGACCTTCACCTAAGAAAAGGTTTTCAACAGGTACTCTTACATTTTCTAAAAGCACTTCTGAATGACCATGAGGTGCGTCATCAAATCCAAAAACGGGTAAGTGTCTTTTAATGGTTACACCTGGTGTTTCTAGTGGAACTAAAATTTGACTTTGTTGTTGGTGTCTTGGTGCGTCAGGGTTAGTTTTACCCATCAAAATAGCTATTTTACATCTTGGGTCCATAACCCCAGATGACCACCATTTCCTTCCATTAATGACATATTCGTCACCATCTCTTTTAATTGTTGTTGATATATTAGTGGCGTCTGATGATGCCACATCTGGTTCTGTCATAAGGTATGCTGATCTAATTTCTCCAGCAAGAAGAGGTTTTAACCATTTCTCTTTTTGTTCTTCATTACCATATTTATCAATGACTTCCATATTACCAGTATCGGGTGCTGAACAATTAAAAACTTCGCCAGCAAATCCTACTCTTCCAAAAATTTCACATAGTGGAGCATATTCTACATTTGTTAAACCTGCGCCTTTATCAGACTCAGGAAGAAATAAATTCCATAATCCTTCAGCTTTTGCTTTCTCTTTCAAATCTTCAAGTATTTGCGGAATTTGCCATCTATTTTCACCAAATGCTTGCATTTGCTCTTCGTAAACACTTTCGTTTGGATAAACATTTTCATCCATAAATTTTTCTACACGAGCTATTAATTCTTTTGTTTTGTCACTATGATCAAAATTCATTTTTTCCTCTTTAATTTATATAGTTAAATAAATCTTTAGTATTAAATTGTTATCCTTCAGAGAAGAAAAAATCAATCTTAATATTACACTCTTTTCATTTTAAAATATTTTTTAAGTAAAGTCTCTGAATCCTTTTCTTTAAAACCCCCAAAGAACTCTGGTCTGTGATTGCAATACACTGTATCAAAAAATTTGATACCACTATCGATAGCACCATTTTTGTAATCATAGGCTCCAAAAAAAACTTTTTCTATTCTCGCCAATGATATTGCTGAAGCACACATTAAGCAGGGCTCTAAGGTAGAAAAAATTTTACAATTAATTAGTCTTTCGTTCTTAATTTTTTTTGAAGCTTCTCTTATACACAAAATCTCAGCATGAGCTGTAGGGTCAGATAGTTCAATAATTCTATTACCATTTGATGCTAAAATATTATTATTTTTATCAACTATCACAGCACCAACTGGAACCTCATCTCGATCTCTAGCAAGTCTTGCTTCCTTAAGTGCGATTTCCATAAATTGATTAGTAATTTTTATAACATCATTCAATTACTTTTCTCCATTAACTATTTTATAATCAAATAATAAGATAATATAAAATAAGTTATGACAAATGAATCTAAAAAATACCCCTTAAGAATTGCAAAATTTATTGCTCAGAGCGGGATGGCTTCGAGGCGTCAAGCCGAAAAGATGATTTTAGAAAAAAGAGTTGAGGTTGATGGAAAAATCATTGATTCTGCAGCTCTTAATATTGATAAAGAGTCAAAAATAAGAGTTGATGGCAAAGAGATTCACAAGCAAAAGAGATTACGTGTATGGTCCTTTTTTAAGCCTAATGGAGTAATTGTAACTTCCAAGGATAACGAGAATAGAAAAACTATATATGATATTTTACCGAAAAATTTAGAAAATGTAATATCCATTGGTCGATTAGATATAAATAGTGAGGGTTTAATTCTTTTAACTAATAGTGGTGAATTCTCAAGATATTTAGAATTACCCATCAATGATTTTGAAAGGCAATATAAAGTTCGTGTTCGTGGAGATATTAATATAAATAAAGTAAAATTAATTGAAAAAGGAATAATGATTGATGGAGTAAATTATTCTAAAAATAAAATAACTATTGGAAAAAAAACTGGAGTAAATTCATGGCTTTCAATTACTTTAAATGAAGGAAAAAATAGGGAAATTAGAAAGCTGTTTCAACACATTGATTTAAGTGTAAACAGATTGTTAAGAGTTTCCTACGGTCCTTTTAAGTTAGATGATATGAAAAAAGGTGAATTAAGAGAAATTTCAAGTAAATTTTTAAGAAAGAAATTTGAAACTTATTTTTATTTATAATTAACGGAATTTTTATGAAAATTATTTCAGGAAACTTAGCTGGTAGATTAATTAAATCACCTAAGGGAAGATTAACAAGACCTACAAGCGCAAGGGCAAAAGAGTCTTTATTTAATTTTCTTGTACATGGACTAAGATTTAACTTTGATCAGGTGCATGTATTAGATCTTTTTGCTGGATCTGGTTCTTTGGGAATAGAGGCTCTATCAAGAGGGGCAAAGTTTTGTTCTTTTATTGATAATGATATGAATTCGATTACCACTATTAAAGATAATTTAAGGTATTTGGGTCTTGAGAAACAAGGCTTTGTAAAAAAATATGATGCTACTAAAATTAATTTTAAATTTAAAAGCTCATTAGATTTAATTTTTTCTGACCCTCCATATAAAAATTTTTCTCAAACAAAACTAGCCATTGAAAGAATAAATAAAAAAAAATTAATTAATGATAATGGAGTTATTGTAACTGAATTGTCCTCAAAGGATGAGACTGAAGCTATTGAAGGGTTTATTATAAATGATAAAAAGATCATTGGAGATACTCAGTTTTGTATTTATAGTTTAAATTAATTGAAAACATAAAAATTCTGAATATTATATTCGCACAAAAGAAAAGGGGAAGTTTATGAAAGGTTTAATGCAAGATTGGCCATTATTGGTTCATACATTTATTGATCATGCTAGCATTCACCACGGTGATAGAGAAATTGTAACTAGAAAGGTTGAGGGTGATATTCATAGAACTAATTATAGTGAAATTCATTCACGCTCTAGAAAATTTTCAAAAGCTCTAATAAAACTTGGCGTTAAAAAGTCAGATGTTATTGGTACTTTAGCCTGGAATACTCATCGTCATCTTGAGTCATGGTATGGAATTACCGGTGTTGGAGCTATTTATCATACATTAAATCCTAGGCTTTTTTTAGAGCAACTAGAATACATAATTAATCATGCTGAAAATAAATTTATTATTTCTGATATTAGTTTTGTTAAAATTTTAGAAGGTCTTGAAGAAAAAATACCAAATGTAAAAGGTATAATTTTTCTAACTGATAAAGAAAATATGCCAGAAACTTCTTTAAAGAATGTATTTTGTTATGAGGAAATGGTTGATGCTGAAGATGATAACTTTAGTTGGATAAAGGTTGGTGAAGGAGACGCTTGCGGTCTTTGCTATACCTCAGGAACTACAGGCAATCCAAAAGGAGTTTTGTATTCTCATAAATCAAATGTATTGCATACATTAGTTGCAAATAATGCTGATGCAATGGGAATAAAGTCAACAGATTCAGTAATGCCAGTTGTACCTATGTTTCATGCAAATGCCTGGGGTTTATCTTTTACAGCACCAATGTCTGGCTGCAAGATTGTTATGCCTGGAATGAATATGGATGGAGAAAGTATTTATCAACTTTTAACAGAAGAAAAAGTTACTTTTACAGCTGCTGTTCCAACAGTTTGGCTTATGCTATTACAGTATTTAGAGGCTAATAATTTACAATTACCATACCTCGAGCGAGTTGCTATAGGCGGTTCAGCTGTTCCTAGGGTAATGCTAGAAAAATTTGAAAGAGATTATGAAGTTTCTGTTATGCATGCTTGGGGTATGACAGAAATGTCACCTTTAGGAACAATTGGAGCATTTAAACATGGTATGGAAGGCCTTAGTTTTGAAGATAAGGTAAATATTAAGCTAAAACAAGGTAGAGCATCATACATGGTTGAGATGAAGATTACTGATGATGAAAATAATGAAATTCCCTGGAATGGAAAAGATTTTGGAAACTTAAAAGTAAGGGGCCCATTTATTTCTAGCCAATATATGAAAGGAGATGGTGGAGAAATTCTTGATGAAGATGGTTTTTTTGACACAGGTGATGTAGCAACAATTGATGAAATGGGCTTTATGCAAATAACTGATAGGTCTAAAGATGTAATTAAATCAGGTGGTGAATGGATTTCATCTATTGAGCTTGAAAATGTTGCAGTTGGTCATCCTGATATTGCCGAAGCAGCGGTAATTGGTGTACTTCACCCTAAGTGGGATGAAAGACCTTTACTAATATGTGTTGCAAATGAAGGGAAAAGCCCTTCTACTCAAGATGTATTAGATTTTTTAGACGGAAAGCTTGCAAAATGGTGGATGCCTGACGATGTTGTTTTTGTAGATGAAATTCCACATACAGCAACAGGTAAGATTCAAAAACTAACTCTTAGAGATCAGTTTAAAGATTATGTTCTTCCATCTCTGAAGTAATTATTGGATAGCCCTGTTTAGCCTATCATTTATTGCTACGCCAATACCTATATTTGGTATTGGAGCAATTGCTATTTTACTACCTTTTGCTTCATATTTTTCCAAAAGATAAAAAAGGTTAGAAGCTGCCTCTTCTAGATTACCGGATTTACTTAAATTTGGTTCTTTAAAACTTTCCCCAAACCCAATAAGAACTTCATCTTTCTCTGGGTTTGCAACGTTAATTCTAAGAGGCACTGTTGGTGAGTAATGTTTTTTTAACATTCCAGGAGATAGATTTGATTTTTCTGAAACATTTGCATGTACTTTTTCAAGAATTTCTTCACTTATTTTCTTTTCAAGAATTTCTTTTGTTATTCCTCCATGTCTATAAATTATAATATTATTATTTTCTTTTCCAATTACAGTACTTTCAACTCCAATTTTAGTTTTTCCTCCATCTAAAATTAGTGGTAAATCGTCATTATCTATAAATTGTTTTTCTACATGAGCAGCAGAAGTAGGACTAAGCATTCCAAACTTATTTGCACTAGGTGCTGCTATTGGATTACCTAATTTTTTTATAAGCGATAAAATAGTTTTATTATTAGGTATTCTTATTGCAATAGTATCTGTGCCGGCGCAGAGTTCTTCACAAATTTTTGAATTATCTTTCCTTCTTAAAACAACAGTAAGAGGGCCTGGCCAAAAATCTTTTACAATTTTTTCAATTTTATCATCAAATACGCCAATTGTTTTTGCCTGATCTAACGTTGCGACATGAACAATTAATGGATTAGATTTAGGCCTATTTTTGTTTTTATA
>QCGZ01000017.1 GCA_003279705.1 OCS116 cluster bacterium AG-390-I16 | reverse complement strand
GCACTTTCAATTGTGATAACGTTTGAATAATCGATAGACCAGTAGTCCATCTTGAAATCAAAATTTTCAATTGGTTTCCATAGAATTCCTAAATTTATATTTTCAGACTCTTCTGGGGATAAAAGGCTATTACCATTTTGAGCAATTCTTATAAATGATGTCCCGCCTTTTGGAACTCCATCTGAATAATCCTGAATACCTTGCAAGCCAACTTGACCAGAATATAATTGAGATAAGGAAGGCTCTCTAAAAGAGGAGCTTATAGAACCCCTGAAGGATAAATAATCCGTTAATTTGTATAATATTGATAGCTTAGGATCAAAAGTACTATCGTTTTCAAGTTCTTCATATCTTGCGGCCATTTTAATATCGAAATTATCACCTGGGGAAATCGAGAGTTCTGCAAATGCTGCATAAGCATCCCTTTTAGCTTGCGCTTCAATACCACCACCTAAAAATAATAAATCAGCTGGCTTAGAAATATTTCCTTGATCATCAAATTCTATTCTTGAATCCTTATCTCTTGATACAGAAAACTCTTCTTGTCTAAGCTGAAGACCAGCAGCTAATCCAATAATTCCTATAGAGTTAGAAATTATTTCTCCAGATAAAACAAAATCTACTACTTCTAATTTATTATTTGTCCAAGTTTCTTGTTTTGTGGAAATCCAATCAATTAAAGACTGGTTATTTTTTGAAGAGTCAAATAAATTCCAAATTTGGTTTTTATTGATTCCACCCTCACCTTTTATTGCCGAGGTGAATCTTTTTGTACTTGTATCTGGCTGAGATATATAACCATCATCCTCACTTGAAGTATAATGAAGATCCCAATCAAACCCATTACTAAATTGACCACTAATACCTATTGATAATCTTAAGGTTTCTATCTCTCTAGGAGCCAATGGTGATGGGTATGAGGAACCTAATGGTCTCCCTAACCACATGACAGGAACACCAAATGGATTCCCTGCAACACCAGGCATTATTAAATTACTTGGGCTCAAGTATGATAAAGCAGGGTATGACGGTGACTGAGGGTTATCGTTAACATTTGTTGAGGCATGCATTATATCTGCATCTACTTTTATATTACTAAATTCTCTTTCTAACGAAAAATATAGGTTTTCATGATCTTCATCATTTACTAAATTAAATCTTGGACCATAAAGAAACCCACACCTGGAGCCACTGGACTGTGGAATAAGGATACCATTATTCTCAATACAGTTCGCATCTGGAACATTTTCAAAAGGGCTATACGTTCCTGAATAAGGTCCTTGATCTACTTCTGATGGACCAAATAAAAGGAAACTATTCCCGAGGCCACTAACTGCTAATTGTGATAGTTCTGGCTTAACAATTCCTTGCATAGCTGACCGATTAAGAATACTTCCTGCCAAAACCCATTGCAGAGAATCATTTTGATTACCTAAGATAAAACCTATTGATTTATCTTCCTGATTTCCATTATCTGTTTTCTTTCTTGATATATCCAACTCAAAACCTTGGAAATTTCTTCTAAAAATATAGTTAACAACTCCAGCAACAGCATCAGATCCATAAATTGATGCAGCTCCTTCTTTTAATATTTCAACCCTTTCAACAGCAATTAATGGTATTATAGATGTATTAACAAAAACACTTCCATCATTAGCTGTTGCACCAGTGACAGTTTGTCTTCTTCCATCAACTAAAACTAATGTTGATGACAAACCAAGCCCTCTTAAATTAATATTTGAAGTTCCTTGAGTACTACCAGAGGTAAAGGCATCAGTATTATTTTCTGATCCTGAGTTAATAGAAAGATTTTTTGTTATATCTGATGCCAAAAAAGCACCAATACCCTCAATTTCATCTCGTAGAATAATATCAACAGGAGAAGTATCATTTTTAGAGCTTGTTTTTATATATGATCCCGTTACGACAATCTCTTCAATTACTTCTTGCTGAGCAAATGAAAATTGCGATAGACATAAAAAAGTCGTTAATAAGAAAAATTTATAGAACTTACCCTTTAAAAAAAACATTTATCCCCCAAAAATTAATAATAAGAACTTTTAATCATCTGTGGCCTTTAAATCAAACGAAACTGCATGAAGTCCATTTTTAAACTCATCACTTAAAGCTTCCATGGCCATTCTATGCCTGTCTATTAATTTAATATTAATAAATTTTTCGGAACGAATAAATATTTTAAAATGAGTTCCTCCTTTTTTAGCATCTTCATTATGATTTGCATGCAAGTGTGATTGGTCCTCTACCTTTAGCTCTACTGGAAGAAATGTATCAGAAAGTTTTTTTATAATATTTGCTTTAATTTCCATTTTAATTTTTTTACTATATTAGGTTACATAACGAAACTAAATTTAACTGAATTAATTACTGGAAAAAATTCTAAATGAAATTAAATTCAAAATATTTTAATAATTTAAGAATAAAGCCTAAGGAAAAGGCCTTTAAAAGAAAATGCGAATATGGTGGTTGCATCAAGAATGGAGAGTTTCTTGCTAAAACTAAAACATCGCATGAGTATTACTACTGCCTTGATCACATAAAAGATTTTAATAAGAATTATAATTTCTTTGAAGGAATGAGTGAAGAGGAGATAATAGATTATCAAATCTCATCAATTATTGGGCATAGACCAACATGGAAGTCAGGGACAAACCCTCAAGCTAATTATTTCTCTAATTTTGCAAGAAAAGATGGGAGTGCTTTTAATGATCCTTTTAATTTTTTTGATGAAAAGGAGAAAACAAAGCAAAAAAGAAATGTTAGAAAAAAATATAAAAAATCAAATGAAGCCTTTGAAATTCTTGAATATACACCTAATTCCTCTAAAACTGAGATCAGAAAAAAATTTAAAGAAGTCGTTAAAAAGCTTCACCCAGATACAAATGGCGGAGATAATTCACAAGAAGACCTTTTAAAAGAAGTTATAAGTGCTTATAAACATCTAAAATCACAAGGGCACTGTTAAATTTAATTTTAATTTGCTACACAACTTAAGAATAAAAATTTAAAGGAATAATTTATGAGTACTGACAAACAATCAACCTTGGATATAGGAAGTCCAGATACAGAAATATCTGTTAAAAAAGTTTTTGGCCTTGATACTGGACTAAAAGTTCCGGCTTATTCAAAAAAAAAATGAATATGTGCCGGAATTAGATGAAGATTATTTATTCAATCATGAAACAACTATTGCCATCTTGGCAGGGTTTACTCATGACAGAAGAGTGATGGTTCAAGGCTATCACGGAACAGGTAAATCAACCCATATTGAACAAATTGCAGCTAGATTAAATTGGCCTTGCATAAGAATTAATCTTGATAGTCATGTTAGTAGAATAGACCTAATCGGTAAGGATATGATTACCCTTAGAGATGGACAGCAAGTTACTGAATTTAGAGAGGGTTTGTTACCGTGGGCAATTCAAAATCCCGTTGCTCTTGTTTTTGATGAGTATGATGCAGGAAGACCTGATGTAATGTTTGTTATTCAAAGAGTTTTAGAAATCTCTGGTAAACTTACTCTTTTAGATCAAAATAAAATTATTACACCCCATAAGTTTTTTAGATTATTTGCAACAACTAATACAGTGGGACTTGGGGATACCTCTGGCTTGTATCATGGAACACAACAAATTAATCAAGGACAAATGGATAGATGGTCTATAGTTAGTGCTTTGAATTATCTTCCACATGAAGATGAACTAAATATAGTTTCAGCAAAAGCAAAAAGCTTTAACAACAAAGACGGTAAAGAGACTATTTCGAAAATGATTAGGGTTGCAGATTTAACTAGAAATAGCTTTATTAATGGTGATATATCGACAGTAATGAGTCCAAGGACCGTTTTAACATGGGCGCAAAATACTGAAATTTTAAGTGATGTTGGTCTCAGCTTTAAATTAACATTCCTCAATAAATGTGATGAGCTAGAAAGACAAACAATCGCTGAATTTTATCAGAGATGTTTTGGAGAAGAATTATTAGAATCTCCAATTTCAAACCTCGAAGGCAAAAGTGACAAATAAATATTCTGATATAGACGAATTTAAACGTGCTTTGACAATGGCCATGCGCTCAATTTCTAAGCAAGATGAGCTAACGGTTAGTTTTGGTGCTGATAAAGGTAATCTCAGTGGTTTAAAAGCTAGATTACCCATGCCAAACAAAAATATGGATAATGATCAAATTAATTCTCTCAGAGGTGAAGCAGATTCTCTCGCTCTTTACCTGAGACACCATAAAGAAATAGTTGATAAAAAATATGAGCCACAAGGGCAAAATGCAAGAGGTATATATAATATTCTCGAAAAAGTAAGATGTGATGCCATTGGTGCTAATTCAATGTCTGGTATTTCAAAAAATTTACATCAAATGGAAATTAATAAAATAAAAAGAAAAATGCTATCTGTTAATAATGATAATCCAGATACAAAAATGATTGAAGCATTGTCATACATGGTTATGGAAAGATTAACTGGTAATAAAATAGATGAGGCACAAGAGTATATTGAACCTTGGAAAGACTGGATTGAAGAAAGAGCAAATACTTCAATTGATCAACTTGTAAAGTCATTTAACAATCAATCTGAATACGCAAAAATTACAAGAAAGCTTATTGGTGACTTAGAGCTAGGAGATGAATTAGGCGAAGATCCAGATGACGATGACCAGGGTGAAGATCAAGAACAAAATGCTCAAGAAGAAACAATGGAGACAGAAGATAGCTCTTCTTCTGATGATGAGTCTCAATCTGACGATATGGATATTGATGATGGTATTCCAGAGGAAGATGAATCCATGGATGCTGATATGTCAGAAATGGGAGAAGAGTCTGATAATGACGATGATACTATGGCTCAGGCTGCTAGAGGCAGAGGAAACGATAATGAAGCTAGAAGAGAGTTACCATATAAAATATTTACAGAAAAAAATGATGAACAAATCAAAGCTATTGATTTATGCGAAATTGAAGAATTAGATAAATTAAGGGAATATCTAGATCAACAACTAAATCATCTTCAAGGTGCAGTAACAAGACTTGCAAATAAATTACAAAGAAAATTATTAGCACAACAAAATCGTTCTTGGGAATTTGATTTAGAAGAAGGGCTTTTAGATGTATCAAAATTAACCAGGGTAATTATAGACCCGACCTCACCATTATCTTTCAAAATGGAAAAAGATATTGAATTTCGAGATACAATTGTTTCACTGTTAATTGATAATTCTGGTTCTATGAGAGGAAGGCCAATAACTATTGCTGCAATGTGCGCAGATATCCTAGCTAGGACACTTGAAAGATGTTCTGTTAAAACTGAAGTTCTTGGTTTCACTACAAAAGCATGGAAGGGCGGGAAATCAAGAGAGGAATGGATTGAAAGCGGTAAACAGCCTGCCCCTGGTAGATTAAATGACTTACGTCACATCATTTATAAAACAGCCGATGAACCTTGGAGACGATCAAAACGTAATTTAGGGTTGATGCTTAGAGAGGGGTTGCTGAAAGAAAATATTGATGGCGAAGCCCTTGAGTGGGCTTACAGTAGGTTAATAGCAAGACCTGAACAAAGAAAAATCTTGATGGTTATATCAGATGGGGCACCTGTCGATGACTCAACATTATCGGTAAATGCTGGAAACTATCTAGAAAGACATTTAAAACAAGTTATTCAAAAAATTGAAATAGACCCCTCAATAGAATTAACTGCAATTGGCATTGGTCATGATGTAAACAGATATTATAGAAGAGCAGTAACAATTGTTGATGCTGAACAACTAGGTGGTGCTATAACAGAACAACTAGCAGGGCTATTTGATGAAGAATATAAGACTTCTAATGTTAGAAAAAAAATAAAAGTAAATAATTAAGCGCTTAAGATTTTTTTCTTGATTTTTCTAGCTTTTAGGGAAAGATCTGAATTTTTAGCCTTAATTAAGTAATTATCTAGACCGCCAACATGTTCTACAGATCTTAATGCGTGAGCACTTACTTTGAAACGGATTGTTTGATTAAGTTTATCGCTTGCAAGACTAACGTTGCATAAATTAGGTAGAAATCTTCTTCTTGTCCTATTCTTTGCATGACTAACATTGTTACCAGTCATTACGCCTTTACCGCTTAATTCACATTGTCTAGACATTTTTTAATACCAATTATTAATTAACTTTAAGTGAGGTTTATATCGACTAAATGATTACGTCAAGATAGTTTTATTATCAATAATTCAAAGCCTCTTTTATTCTATCAATATCATCTTTTACATCAATTAAATCATTATTCTGTAATTTAGAATAATAACCTAATGCAACCTTAAGATCTTTTTTTACATACCTACCCTGTTCATGAATTTTGGCCATTTCAATTATAGCCTCGTCTACATTTCCATTAGCGGCTTCCTTAATAAACCTTAATCCTTTTTTTTCATCCTTAGCAACACCTAAGCCCCTAAGATAAAGTTTACCAAGATAAAATGTTGAATTAAAATATGGCGAATTATCTCTATTATCTTCATTCGCCCTTGCCCTTCTATACAGCTTAACTGCTTCTCTATAATCTCTTCTACCAGCAGTCCCATTTTCATAGCCTTTTGCTAGCTCAATTAAGGATCTATCAAAATTCTTATTTGAGGATACTTTAAACCATTCCATTGCCTCAGCTGGTTTTGGATCTTCTACTCTTCCCTCTCTCAACCAAAGCGCATAATTATATTGAGCCTGAGGAAGTCCTCCAAAAGCTGCTTTTTTATAATATTCAAAGGCCTTTTTTTCATCAATTTCAACCCCGCGACCTTTTGCATAAATAATTCCTAAATTAAATGTTGCGGCTATATTTCCTCTTTCTGATGCTTCTTTAAATAGATCAATAGCTTTTGAATAATCCTGTTTTAATTCCCTACCAATGTAGTACAGGCTACCTAAATAGAATTTTGCATCAGGGTTTCCTTCCTCAGATTGAGCTATTAAAATTTTTAAATCTGTATCAATTGATAGTTCTGATTTAGTCTCGCTATTAAAAAATATAATAATAACTAGTAGGGTTAATGATTGTAACAATCTCATTATGATTAATTCCTTATATTTATCTTTTTAAGAAATCGAAAAGATATCCAGCAACTTTACGAATCTGAATTTCTTCTGATCCTTCTGTTATTCTATAGCGCCTATGGTGTCTATAGATATGTTCGAAAGGTTTGTGACGGGAATAACCAATACCGCCATGTACTTGAATTGCTTGATCAGCTGCTTGGCAAACAAGCCTGTTAGATCGATAATTACACATAGAGACTTTATCAGATAAGTGGATAGCTACCTCAGGTTTTGTCATTTGATCCATTTGCCAAGCAGTTTTATAAACCAGATTCCTAATCATTTCGCACTCTGTATGAAGTTCAGTTAATGGAAATTGAATTGCTTGATTTGTTGATAGAGCCTTCCCAAAGGGTTTTCTTTCTTTAGCGTATTCAACACTCATATTGATGCAATACTGTGCAGCACCAACTCCAGACGCAGCTTGTCTAATTCTATTCTCATGAACAAAATGTTGAGCAAGATCCAATCCTCTATCAAGTTTTCCTAATACAGAACTATTTGGCACCCAAACATCCTTAAGACTTATTAAGGCATGATCAGTAGGCATATTAAATGTCCACATAAATTCCTCAACTTCAAAGCCAGGTGCAGATGAAGGAACTAAAAAACATGTTATACCAAGCGCAGAACCATTGTCGCCGCTTGTTCTTGCAAAAATCATATCATAGTTAGCCTTGTGAATTCCGGTATTCCATGTTTTTTGGCCATTTATAAGCCACCCATCAACTCCATCTCTGGTCTCAGGAACTGCATTTGTTTCCATCCAAGTAGCATCTGATCCATGATCAGGTTCAGTTAAACCAAAAGAAATCCTATGTGATCCACTCAGCATTCCATTAATAAATTCGTTTTTTTGCTCTGTAGTTCCGAAATCTCTAAACATTAAAACCTGAGGAAAATTTCCAACTATAGAGTTCTCATTTTGTAGGTCATTGTGCAAACCCAAACCTTTAGCCGCTAAATGTTCTCGAATAATTGCCATCGCTAAATTTGAACCATTTTTCCCATCATATTCTTCAGGCAATCCAAATCTTAAATGACCTGCTTCATCTGCAAGCTTTCTCATTTTACCTAAAAGCTCCTCCCACTCTTCGGTAGGAAGGCCTCCATTGTCCCAATTGGTTCTTGAATGTTCTCTTCTATGGTCAAAGAAACGAATATTATCATCTTCATTTTCTAATGGTTTTATTTTTTTCTCAATAAAATCATCTAGAGTATCAAGATATTCAGAAATTTCTTTTGGAATTGAGAAATCCATTTTAAATCCTCCATATTCATAAAATATTCAATATTTTACATTATTTAGTTATAAAATCTATTCTTTATGCGTTGTGTATTTAGCATATTTTTCACATATATGTAGTATAGAACATAACATGAAATTAGCCATGTAAGTGATTCGGTCATGATATGTTCTTAAAGTGATCTAAATTGTAAACTTATACGAATACTATATGTAGTATAATTTATTTTTTTTATTTAATTCAAATATTCAAAAAAACTTTGTAAAAGAATTTATGACTGTAATTGCTACTTTAGGACCAACAAATACTGGCAAAACTTATTATGCAATCGAGAGGCTTGCCGCGCATAAATCTGGAATGATTGGTTTGCCATTAAGACTTCTCACAAGAGAAGTATATGACAAAATGATTTTAAAAGTTGGCCCTTCAAGGGTAGCTATGATCACAGGTGAGGAGAGAATTATACCTGATAATCCAAAATATTGGGTGTGCACAGTAGAATCTATGCCAATGAATATACCCGTAGAATTTTTAGCTGTTGATGAAATACAATTGATAGATGACCCAGAGAGAGGTCATATATTTACAGATAGGATTTTAAATGCTCGTGGAATGAGTGAAACACTTTTCATGGGCTCAAGTATTTCAAAGAAAGTAATTAAAAAATTAATTAATGATGTAAAATTCTATGACAGAGAAAGATTCTCAAAATTAACCTATACTGGTTATAAAAAGATTAGCCATTTACCGAAAAGGTCTGCGGTTGTAGCTTTCTCAATTCAATCTGTATATGCAATAGCAGAAATTATTAAAAGACAAAAAGGTGGAGTAGCTGTTGTTATGGGGTCATTGAGTCCACAGGCAAGGAATGCTCAAGTAAAAATGTATCAAAATGGTGATGTCGATTACATTGTTGCTACTGATGCAATTGGAATGGGTTTAAATCTAGATCTAAACCATATTGCTTTTGCTGAAACTGAAAAATATGACGGAGAGAATTTCAGAAAATTATATCCACATGAATTAGCTCAGATAGCAGGTAGGGCAGGAAGATATCAAAGAGATGGAACATTTGGGGTTACAGGTCAAGCAAATGAAATTGATCATGAAGTAATTGCAAGAATAGAGGATCATAGATTTATACCTCTTAACTCTGCAAAATGGAGAAATAAAAATCTTAATTTTTCCTCTGTCAATAAGTTAATAGAAAGCCTTAAAGCTATCCCAAATAAAATTGAACTTGGAATTTCTAGGCAGGCCGATGACTTAAGAGCTTTAATCAGGTTAAGCCAAGATAAAGAAATCTTAGAAAACGCAAATAGTAAAAAAAGCATTCAAACATTATGGGAAACATCTCAAATCCCCGACTTTAGAAATATTAGTGAGGGCGAACATTCAAAGATTATTTCTTTAATTTTTAAAGAATTATGCTTAAACAATAAATTATCTGATGAATGGCTTAATTCGCATATAAAATCTTTTGATAAGTATTATGGCGATATCAATTCTCTAATGATGAGACTTTCTGGCATAAGAACATGGACATATGTTTCTCAGAAAGAAAAATGGTTAGATAATCCAGTTTTATGGCAGAAAAAAACGCGTGAAATTGAGGATAAATTGTCTGACGCACTTCATAATTCACTTACTGAAAGATTTGTTGAAAAAACTTCATCTAAATTAAGAATTAAGTACAAAGATAAAAAAGATATATTATCTGGGATCAATGAAAAAGGAGATGTTACAGTTGAAGGTGAGTATTTCGGAAAAATCCATGGTTTCAAATTAATTATTGAGAAATCCTATTCTGAACAATATCTTAAACAAATCAGACCGGCGATATCTAAATCTGTAGAATTAGAAATGAAAAAAAAATCTCTTAAAATTTTATCATCGGAGTTTAATACATTCACTCTAAACTCAGATCTTTTTATTTATTTTAATGATGAAAAAATTGCTGGACTAAAACCTGGTAACAATCCCCTGAATCCAAAGATTAATATTATTTGTGATGAGTATTTAGACTCAAACATTAAAAAAAAGCTCGAAAACAAATTTCTTGAATGGATACAAAATTATATTGCATTTAATTTAAAAGAAATCCTTTCACTAGAAAATACTGATAATTTGTCACCGGGCGCAAAAGGCATTGCCTTTAGATTGATAGAGGAACTCGGCCTCATAAGAAGGAATAAGATTGAAAATGAAATAAAAATTTTAGACCAGAAATCGAGACAAGAATTAAGAAAAATGGGAGTAAAAATAGGAAAGTTCTCAATATTTTTCCCTGCAACTGTGAAACCAAAAGCCACTGAGTTATTAATATCTTTGTGGATTAATTATTCAGAAAAAGACTATAATCAAAATGATATTAAGCTCATAAGAGAAAATTTACCTAAACCTGGTATTACTTCATGCGCTTTAAATCAAAACATATCACACGAGATATATAAAGTGCTTGGTTATTTGATTATTGGCAAAATGGTTATAAGGGCAGATATTATTGAGAGACTTGATAAAATAATCTATAATGAAATTGATAAGGATTCAAAAGACAAAAGCTTTTTAGTTAACGATGAAATGATATCATTATTAGGATGTTCCAGAGAGAATATGAAGCTAATTATAAAAGATCTTGGTTTCATTAAAAATAATAAAAAAATATGCAAACCTGATGGCAATGAAATTATTTCTGAGGATCCTGAAATTTGGTATAAAAAGAAATATAATCATGGAGCAAGCATTAAGAAAAAATCTAAAAAATTTAAAAAGAAATCAGAAAAAGAAACCGCCTCAAATTTTTTTGCTGAAAACAATGATCTGAAAAAGTTAAAAGAAAGACTAAAATTTGAATAAGATTAATAAAAATGAAAAAAATCAAATTGTTGATGAACAAAGAATAGACAATTGGCTTTTTAGGTCACGCTTGACCAAATCGAGGGCTAAAGCTCAAAAAATTATCCTTGATGGATATGTTAAAATTAATAAAATACGAACATCAAAGCCATCAGTTAAGATTAGAATTGGAGATATTATAACACTGACCAAACTTGATACTGTTTTTATATTATCAGTAGAAAATTTTGCAAAAAATAGACTTAATGCTAAAGAGGCAATGAAATTATATAAAGAAATTAAAATAATGTAGGAAAAATTGTTAATGAAAAGATTTATAAAAAAGTTTTTTGGTGAAAAATCTTCAAATAAAGAAAACCAGGATGGGCTCAATAGTTCTGTTATTGAAGAGGCTGTAGTAGTCTTATTACTCCGGGCTGCAAATATTGATGGTAAAAAAGATAAGCAAGAAATTGAAGCAATTAAAAGATTAATTATTAAACAATTTAATTATGATGAAGAAAAGGCAGATATACTTATTACCTCAGCAAGTGAAAAGGAGGAAAGCTCTGCAGATCTATTTGAGTGGTCTAAAATTATTAACGATCATTATGACTTAGACAGTAAAAAAATTGTCTTTAGCATGATGTGTGAAATAATTTGTGCTGATGGATTAATAGACCCTTTTGAATCAAACCTTATTAGAAGACTATCTGGATTGCTTTACATTTCAGATAAAGATGCAGGGGCAATCAAAAAAAAGGTTATGAATAATAAGGATATGTAATGACTTACGTTGTCTCAGAGGAATGTATTAAGTGTAAATTTATGGATTGTGTTGATGTCTGTCCAGTCGACTGCTTCTATGAAGGTGAAAACATGCTTGTAATACACCCTGAAGAATGCATTGATTGCGGAGTCTGCGAACCTGAATGCCCAGCTGAAGCTATTCATCCTGACACAAAGGACGGTATGGAAAAATGGTTAAAAATAAATACCGAATATGCTGATAAATGGCCTAATATAACTATAACCAGAGATAGTCCCGAAGATGCTGAAGATTTTAATGGTGAAAAAAATAAATTTGAAAAATACTTTAGCGAAGAACCTGGAGAAGGTGATTAACCTATAAAATCTTGTAAAAGCTTGATTATTCTGCTAAAGGCTTTGCTCTAACTTCAATGTACAAAGGATACCTTTGATGAGTGTAAAAAAAAAGACACAAAAAAATAAGTCAAAAGCTACAGACAATACAAATAAAAAGAAAGTTGTAAGAAAAACTAAGGTGAAGAAAGCTACTCTAAAGAAAGCTACTACAAAAAAAGCTGCACCGAAGAAAGTTTCACCGAAGAAAGCTTCACCTAAGAAGGCTGCACCTAAGAAGGCTGCACCGAAGAAAGCTGCTACAAAAAAAACTGCTCCTAAGAAAGCTGCACTGAAAAGAGTAACTAAAAAAAAGGAATCCCCTAAAAAATCTTCAAAAAAAAGAACTGTAGTCAAGAAAGAGGAATTCCTTCCAGAACAATATGTTGTCTATCCATCTCATGGTATTGGTCAAATTTTAGAAATAGAAAAAAAAGAGATAGCAGGACAAATGCTTACAATGTATGTGATAGAATTTGAAAAGGAAAAGATGATATTAAGAGTCCCAATAGAAAAAACTAAAGAAATTGGCGTTAGAAAAGTTTCTACAAGAAATCAGCTAAAAAATATTTTTGAAATATTAACTGGAAAAGCAAAAATTAGAAGAACGATGTGGAGTAGAAGAGCTCAAGAGTACGAAGCTAAAATAAATTCAGGCGATATAAAGCTTCTTACTGAAGTAGTAAGAGATTTATTTAGAAGTGATAGTCAGCCCGAACAATCCTACTCTGAGAGGCAGTTATATGAAGCTGCAAGAGAGAGATTGTCTAGAGAAGTGGCTGTTATTGAAAAAACTGATGAACAAAAAGCTGTTGAAAAGATGGAAACTATACTTAATAATTCAAATGGTAGAAACGAAGAACTAATTACTGAAGATTAAGAATAGTTTTTTAAGGGGGGAATCTTATTGGGTCATCAAAGAAAAAAATTAATAGATATAGCCAAAAGATTACTAAATCATAATTTAAATGGTTCTACGGATCAAGCTGATGAAATTATGGTTAAATCAGTTAATGATTATACTGATAATAAAATTATTAGCTCAGAAGTTAGTAAAATTTTCTATGATCACCCTGTACCCATAGCCCTGAGTGCTGAACTTAAAGAAAATAATTCCTATAAAGCTACTAAAGCAATTGACACTCCCCTACTCATAACAAGGGATGAAGATGGAGTTGCTAGGGTATTTATAAATATATGTAAACATAGAGGGGCCCCTGTTTGCCCAGAGGGAAGTGGGGAAAAATCAAAATTCAACTGCTCATATCACGGCTGGATGTATAACAATAAAGGTAATTTAGTTAATATTTTTAAATCAGATACGTTTGGTGATATTGATACAACAAAGATAAAATTAACTGAGCTATTTTGCGAAGAAAAATCTGGATTTATATGGGCGTGTTTAAATCCAGATATTAAATATAACCTATCTGAATGGATGAATGGATTTGACTCAGAATTAGATGATATAAATTTAAAAAATTGGCATATTTTTAGAAGCAAAACCTTAGAAGGTCCAAGATGGAAAATTTGTTGGGATGGTTATTTAGATGGTTATCATCATCATATGGTTCATCCTGAAACTGTCGGCAAAAACACAATTGTTAATCTTATTGCTCATGATACATATGGGCCTCATCAAAGATTTGCCTTTGGTTTAAAAAATATTAACGAACTTGCTGAAATTGATGAGAAAGACTGGGAACCTGAAAATCATTTAAGACTGATTCATTCTGTTTTTCCTAATTCATCAATCTCGGCAATTCAGAATCAACACTGCTTAGTAAGTATAGTATTTCCAACACCCGATTTACAAGGAACTATTACAACTCAATATATTTTATGTTTAGAAGAACCCAAAACAAAAGAGCAAATTAAAGAAGCGGAAGATTTTGCAGAATTAAGTAGGGCGGCTATAGTAGATGAAGACTATCCAATGAATTTTAAAATACAAGATTCTATTAATTCCAAAGCTAATAAAGAATTTTTATTCGGAAGAAATGAGCCTATACAACAACATTATCATAAATGGGTGGATAAATTATCTTCAAAGTAAAAAATCTACAATAACTAATACTTGACTAAGTTATTGTTTTTCATTCAAAATAAGAAATGGAGGGAGTAATATGAGTAATACAAAAGAAGTTTTTAATCCTGAATACAACCCTAATGGGGCAGAGGGATCTTTAGATACAAATAAATTACCTTGGATACCATTAAGAAATGTTGATGGTTTATCTATAAAACCGGTTAGGGCTAGCTCTGAAAGCGGTATGTTTTCTCTAATTTTCAAATTAGATGCTAATTCAAGCTTTCCTACTTCAATATATTTAGGAGGAATGGACCTATTAGTCTTATCAGGTCAGCTTAGTTATGAGCAAGACGGAGAGGAAAGCATTCTTGCCCCAGGAACATGGGGATTTATTCCCGCCAACTCTAAGGTAAATTCAATAAAAGCTATTGATGATTGTGAAGTATTAGCAAACTTTTATAGTGGTGTTGCATTTCTTGACGAAAAGGACTCAGTAAAGTCAATCTTAACAAGTATTGATATACTTCAATTAGCCAAAAGTAATAAAATTCCGCTTGTACCTAACTCTAGTGCAGAGTGTTGGGAGCGAGGACCTGAGGAAGCTTATGATGGACCATCAGAACCACTTACAATCGCCTCTTCAAATGCGAAGGCTTTAGTAAGCTCTGAATCAGGATCAGTTATTTCATCTAATGTTACTCATCCACATTTTGTTGATACAAGAGAAGTTCCATGGCTTGTGATGCCTTCAATGCCTGATGTTGGTTTAAAATTATTAAGGGTTAGTGAAGAAACAGGTGTTGTTTCAATGATAGTCAAACATAATGGAGTTGCCCTACCTCATACTCATATTGGGGCAAGTGATTTTCTAGTTTTAAATGGTGCATTAGGTGTTAGATCTGGACCACCCGAAGGATATGGACCAGGTATTTGGTTTTATGAACCAGCTGGCGCTAGACATGAAGCTACTCAAAGAGTTACTGATGAGGACTTAATTTATACTGCAAATATTTATGGCCCATTAATTTTTGACTCTGGTCCAGGAACACCCGTTGAGGCAGTTGTTTCTTGGTTAGATTATAAAACTATGGCTGAAGAGTCTGCTGATGTTAAATTAGCTCCAAATACCAGTTTAAATGATACTAGCTTATTAGCTTGGGCACCACTTTAAGATATATAAATTTATTAAAAATACTTGATTTTATATTCTTAATTTATACTTTGAATTTGTGGTCCCGTAGCTCAGCAGGATAGAGCACCAGATTCCTAATCTGGGGGTCACAAGTTCGAATCTTGTCGGGATCACCAAATTAATTAATTCCTTATGAACATCTTGATCACCAGAACTAAAAGAAGAAAAACAATTTCAATATTGATTAAAGATGGAAATGTA
>QCGZ01000016.1 GCA_003279705.1 OCS116 cluster bacterium AG-390-I16 | reverse complement strand
TATTGGTGTTGTTGCTAATGCTAAAGGGCTAAAGGGGAATGTCCAAATAAACTATTTTGCAAAAGATTTAATTAAGTTTAAATCTTATAAATACTTCTACGTAGGCGAAAAAAAAGAGAAATTAAAAATACAAAACCATTTTATCTCAGGCGACAATTTTTCTTTAAAATTTTTTGATATAAATTCTAGGGAAGAAGCTGAAAGTTTAAAAAATAAAGATGTATTTATTGAATCCAAACAATTGAGAAAATTGGATGATGAAAGTTGGTATCATTCTGAAATTGTTGGATTAAGCGTGGAAACCATGAAAGGAAATTTGGTAGGAGAAGTTAAAGCAATATATAATTTTGGCGCAGGTGATATTTTAGAAATTAAACTTATAAGTGGGAAGATTGAAATGATCCCTTTTACAAAAGATTTTGTTCAAGATATTAAAATTAATAATAAATTAATAATTAAAGAGATGGATAATCAGGATAACTAAATGACTTGGTCTGCTGACATTTTAACTTTATACCCTGAGATGTTTCCAGGTCCACTTGATAAAAGTTTATCTGGAAAAGCCCTTGAAAAAGGTATTTGGAGTTTAAATACTTTCGATTTGAAGGATTATGGCCTTGGTCCTCATAAATCAGTTGATGAGAAACCCTCAGGTGGAGGGCCAGGAATGGTTTTGAGGGCAGATGTTCTTGATAGTGCAATAAATGATTGCTTCAAAAAAGATAGGCCGGTGATTTATTTCTCACCAAAAGGTAAACCTTTGGATCAAGAAATGATTGAAAGGTTTTCAGTGATTAATGGTGTTTCAATAATTTGCGGACATTTTGAAGGAATTGATCAAAGAATAATTGATCTGCATGATATTGAAGAAATTTCTGTAGGGGACTACATTTTATCTGGTGGTGAAATAGCAACAATTGTTTTCTTAGATTCCTTAGTTAGATTATTACCCAATGTTTTGGGCAACGGAGATTCAAAAAAAATAGAGAGTTTTACTGATGGGCTCCTAGAATATCCTCAATATACGAAGCCAAATGAGTTTAAAGGTATGAAAATTCCTGATATTTTGCTATCAGGTAATCATAAGGCAATTAAGGAATGGCAAGAAAATCAGTCATTAAGTTTAACTAAATTAAGAAGACCAGACTTAATTACAAAGAAAAAAGACAAAATATAGTAAAAATAAGGTGACTTATAGGTAATGTCTGTGCTAATTGACCTACCTCAGTTAAAAAAATTAAAATTAAATAAAGTTGATTGTTATGAATATAGTAGAAGCATTAGAAGCTAAACATATTGAAGATTTAATGAAGGACAAAAAAATACCTGAATTTCGTTCAGGTGATACTGTCAAGGTTAACGTCCGTATTAAGGAAGGGCAACGAGAGAGATTGCAGGCCTACGAAGGGGTTTGTATAGCTCGTTCAGGTAAAGGCCTTAATCAAAACTTTACTGTAAGGAAAATTTCTTATGGTGAGGGCGTTGAGAGAGTTTTCTCTCTTTATAGCCCTTTGGTAGATTCTATTGAAGTTGTTAGAATGGGTAGCGTTCGAAGGTCAAAATTATATTACCTAAGATCTAGAAGAGGTAAGTCAGCAAGAATTACTGAGCGTAAAGGTGATATATCAAAAAAAGTTGCTCAAGTCCCTGAGGCTAAATCTGATGAGACCGAAGCTTCTCAAAAAGAAACCTAAGATATATACTCCTTAATGAGAGGGGGCATTATGTCTGAACCAAAAACAATTTATGATAAAATATGGGAATCTCATCTAGTCTATGAGGATAATAATGATTGCCTGTTGTATATCGATAGACATCTTATTCATGAGGTAACCAGTCCACAAGCTTTTGAAGGATTAAGGATGTCTAATCGCTCTGTTAGAAAACCTTCTAATGCTCTTGCAGTAGCTGATCATAATATTCCAACTACTGATAGATCGAAAGGAATAGGTGATGAAGAATCTGAGATACAGATTCAAACTCTTGAAGATAATTGTAAAGAATTCGGTATTGAATACATTAAGACTAGCGACAAACGTCAAGGAATTGTCCATATAATTGGGCCTGAGCAAGGCTTTACACTCCCAGGACTTACTATAGTTTGTGGTGATAGTCATACATCTACCCATGGAGCTTTTGGAGCCTTAGCACATGGAATAGGAACATCCGAGGTTGAGCATGTTCTTGCAACGCAGACATTAATACAAAAAAAAGCAAAAAACTTTAGGGTTACAATTAATGGAAAGTGTAATCAAAATGTAACTGCTAAAGATTTAGCTTTATCGGTTATTGGAGCTATAGGAACAGCTGGCGGAACTGGCTATGTTATTGAGTATACTGGCGAAGCAGTAAAATCTCTTACCATTGAAGGAAGAATGACTTTATGTAATTTGACAATTGAAGCAGGTGCTAGAGCAGGTTTAATTTCCCCTGACGAAAAAACATTTGAATATTTAAAAGATAGACCAATGTCACCAAAGGGCGATGATTGGGATAAGGCTTTAGAATATTGGAAAACACTTCCGAGCGATGAAGGTGCAAAATATGATAAGTCAATTGAAATTGATGCAGCAAATTTATCACCTCTTGTTACTTGGGGTACAAGCCCAGAAGATGTTATATCAATCGATGGAAATATTCCTAAGCCAGAAGATATAGAAGATGACTCAAAAAGGAGCGCTGTCAAAAGATCTCTTGATTATATGAATTTGACTCCTGGTTCTCCAATCAAAGGTGTTGAAATTGATAGAGTTTTTATTGGATCATGTACAAACGGTAGAATAGAAGATTTAAGAGAAGCAGCATCAATAGTTGAGGGAAAAAAAGTATCAAATAATGTTGTGGCAATGGTTGTTCCAGGGTCAGGCTTAGTCAAGGAGCAAGCAGAAAAAGAAGGGCTTGATAAAATATTTTTAAGCGCAGGTTTTGAGTGGCGCGAGCCGGGGTGTTCTATGTGTTTAGCTATGAATGCAGACAAGTTAGCCCCTAAAGAGCGATGTGCATCAACATCAAATAGAAACTTTGAAGGAAGACAAGGAAGAGAAGGAAGAACACATCTGGTGAGTCCAAGTATGGCTGCAGCTGCCGCAATTAAAGGCTGTTTAACAGATGTAAGGGAGTTAATTAACTAGGTATGGAAAAATTTACTTCAGTCAAAGGTATTGCAGCAACAATGCTCAATAAATCAGGTAATCAGTTAAGTCTAATGATGAACATTGATACCGATATGATTATCCCAAAACAATTTCTTAAGACCATCAAACGCTCCGGATTGGGTAAAAATTTATTTGATGAAATGCGCTATGATATGAATGGAAATGAGATAGAGAGTTTTGTTTTAAATAGAGATCCTTTTACAAAGGCACAAATTTTAATCGCCGGAAAAAATTTCGGATGCGGCTCCAGTAGGGAACATGCCCCATGGTCTATTTTGGATTTTGGTATTAAGGTAATTATTGCCCCATCATTTGCTGATATATTTTTTAATAATTGCTTTAAGAATGGTATTTTACCAATAAAGTTGAGTGAAGAAAAAATAAATTTATTAGTAGATGACTCAATGAAAGGAGTTGAGTTTGAGGTTAATTTGATCAATCAATTAATCATTATTAACGAAAAGGAATTTTCTTTTGAGGTTGATGTAATAAATAAAGATTGTCTCGTAAAAGGATTGGATGACATTGGTTCTACTCTCGCAAGAGCCACTTATATTGATGAATATGAAAAAAAAGTTCTAGATAATTTCGCTTGGAGGAATCCTGGAAGGGATTAGAAGTATGGCTTATAAAATCTTAATTTTACCTGGAGACGGAATTGGTCCTGAGGTTATGAAAGAGGTTGATAGAGTAATACATTGGTTTAATAAAGAAACCAATCTATCAGCTGAAATAGAATACGAGAGTGTTGGTGGGGCATCTTATGATCTTAATAAGACAGCTATTTCTGAAGAAGCAATGGCTCTTGCAAAAAAATCGGATGCAGTTCTCTTTGGAGCTGTGGGTGGACCAAAATGGGATAATGTAGAGTATGAAAATAGACCTGAGGCTGGACTTTTAAGGTTAAGAAAGGATTTAGATTTATTTGCAAATCTCAGACCTGCTTTATGTTTTCCTGCTTTAGTTGATGCATCTGCATTGAAAAAGGAGATTATAGAAGGCCTCGATATTATTATTGTTAGGGAATTAACCGGTGGCATATATTTTGGCGAGCCCAGAGGTATTGAAGATCTGGGTGAAGGAAATAGAAGAGGCGTCAATACTCAAGTATACGAAACTTGGGAAATTCACAGAATAGCTGAAGTAGCTTTTGAATTAGCAAGAAAACGTAACAATAAGGTTACCTCATCTGAGAAACGTAATGTTATGGAATCTGGACTACTTTGGAACGAAGAGGTTACCAAGCTTCATAGTGAAAAATTTTCCGATGTACAGCTTGAGCATATGTTAGCTGATAATTGTGGCATGCAATTGGTAAGGTGGCCAAAACAATTTGATGTAATTGTTACTGATAATTTATTTGGTGATATGTTATCTGATGTTGCTGCTATGCTAACTGGTTCACTTGGGATGCTTCCATCAGCATCTTTAGGGAAGGCTAATGAAGGTATTTTTAGTAATGCTCTTTACGAGCCTGTTCATGGTTCAGCACCAGATATTGAAGGAAAAGGGATAGCCAATCCACTTGCTTCCATTTTATCTTTTGCAATGGCTTTAAGATATAGCTTTTCAAGAATTGAAGATGCTAATTTATTGGAGAAAGCTATTTCAAGTGTCTTGGAGTCTGGTTTAAGGACAAAAGATATATCAACAAATGATAGTAAAGTTATATCAACATCAGAAATGGGTGATGCAGTTATTTCTAAACTTAATGAACTAAGCTAAGGTGCAATATGAGTATTAATAAAATAGCAGTTGTTGGGGCTACAGGAAATGTTGGAAGGGAAATGCTAAATATCCTCTCTGAAAGAAATTTTCCTTGTGACAATGTTATAGCGCTAGCTTCCGAAAGAAGCGAAGGAGATACTATCTCTTTTGGGAATAAGGATTTGATAGTTGAAAATTTGGCAAACTATGACTTCTCTGATACGGAAATTGCTTTATTTTCTGCTGGAAGTAAGACAGCAGAGATTTATGCACCAATAGCAGCTGAACAAGGTTGTGTTGTAATAGATAATTCATCAAAATTCAGAATGGACCTTGATGTTCCACTGATTGTACCTGAAGTTAATATTGAAATGTTAGATCAATATAGAACTAGAAATATTATTGCTAATCCAAATTGCTCCACCATTCAAATGGTTGTCGCTTTAAAACCATTAGATGATATTGCATCAATAAATCGTATTACTGTATCAACTTATCAATCTACATCCGGGGCCGGTAAAAATGCTATGGATGAATTATTTAATCAAACAAAAGGTATCTTTTCAAATCAGGAAGTAGAGCCAGAAAATTTTACTAAACAAATTTCATTTAATGTCATACCCCATATTGGCCCCTTTTTAGAAAATGGGAATACTGAAGAAGAACAAAAAATGATTAATGAAACTAAGAAAATTATGAGACCAGATCTTCTCGTAAATGCAACTTGTGTAAGAGTTCCTACTTTTATTGGCCATGCTGAGTCAATAAATATTGAATTTGATTCCCATATTTCTGAAGAAGAAGCAAGAGAGATTCTAGAAAATTCAAGCGGTTGTAAAGTTATAGATGAAAGGGATGATGGTGGTTATTCAACCCCTGTTGAATGTTCGGGTACCGATGAAACCTATATATCTAGAATAAGAAAGGATGATACTGTTGAATATGGTTTAAATATTTGGGTTGTTTCAGATAATTTGAGAAAAGGTGCAGCCTTGAATACTATACAAATTGCTGAAGCTTTAAATGATGAGTTTTTATATTAAACCTTTATTTGCATTATTATTCCTTCGCTATCTAAAACTATATCATTTGGAATTTTAACTTCAGTTTTTGCAATAACCCTATTAGCCGACCAAAATAATGAACATGCATCAATAAAATCATCCTTTTTATAAAAACCATCCTTTGCTAATAAATTTTTTTCTAAAAAAACTTTATTAAATCCATTCTTTTCTAGTAAATTTCTTCTTTCAATTATTCCTTCATCATTTTTTTTCTTTGTAGAAACTTTATCCTTTTTCATTACCTGAAAAATTATTTCTGGATGTGACTCAAATATAATAGTTTTATTTGAATTTTTTATGAACTCATCAACCTCTTTTATTTTTTTTACTAAATTCCAACTTTGCTTTGATAATCCCATGCCTTTATTTTTATTTATTTTATTTGCCTCTTCATAATTTTTGGCCTTTAAAACTAGTCTTGATGGAGCATTAAATATGCTGGACTTATTAGTTAATAATTCTTTGCGAGCTAATTTATCTACAATTCTTCCGCCCTTTTTTAGATTAATGTCTAAACCGATAGGAATATCAACCAACACCAAATTAAAATTTTTTGATTTAATGTCATTAAATTCTTTTAATTTCTCAAACTTCAATTCTTTGTAATTATTTTCATAACCACTTACACATACCCATCCACCCTTCGAACCATCAATGCCGGCAATTTTTTTCATAATAATATTTTCTTTTAAAATTATGTTTACACTATATATTTAACACCTTAATAAATCATTAAATTTGAAGTAATTTTAAGAGTAATATCTATCCATGGCTAATAAAAATAAAATTGATACAATTGAAAGACCAATGTCACCACATTTACAGGTGTATAAAATATCATTCACTATGATGATGTCTATGATGCATAGAGTATCAGGATTTGTTTTGTACCTTGGGAGTTTTTTATTTTTAGCATGGTATATATCAATATTTTTTGGTCAGGAATCATATAATTTTGTTAATCAGTTATTCTCTTTTTCAATTATAAAATTTGCCCTTTTTTTATTTACGTGGGTTTTTTTTCATCATCTTTTCGGTGGTATTAGACATTTTATCTGGGATTTTGGTCTAGGTTTTGATTTAAACTCAGTTGAATGGTTGGCTCGTTTAACAGCCTTATTTTCATTTCTTTCCGCTTCTTTACTTTGGTTATTATAGGTTTAATTATGCATCATCCAAAAGAAGGTACGAAACATTTTATACAGCAAAGATTAACTGCAGTTGTTAATATTGTTTTGGGTGTAATTGTATTTAATTTTTTTATTAATAATATTAATAAATCCTATAATTTTGTTCTTGATGGCCTCTCAAATAATTTAATGTGGTTAATTGTTATAATTTTTACTTTATCTATGTCTTTCCATATGTGGATTGGCCTTAACCACATTTTAGATGATTATGTAGATGGTATTAAAACTAGATCTATTTTAGGAAGATTAAATTCAATTATGGTCACTATTGTCGCATTGGCAACATCATTATTAATGGTTAATATAGCTTTATTATAGTTTATTACGCTGTATTTCCTTGGTTAATAGAAATAATTTATAGTATTAATTAATAATAGTAATGTATTTGTTATATAAAGTTTTGTTTTTTTAAATTTAAGAGATTGATAAATGTCAGATTATGAATTTATAGACCACGAATATGATGTAGTAGTGGTAGGTGCTGGTGGAGCTGGTTTAAGAGCAACCTTGGGGGCTGCAGAAGGCGGTTTAAAAACAGCATGTATATCGAAAGTATTTCCTACACGTAGCCATACAGTTGCTGCTCAAGGTGGAATTTCTGCTGCCTTAGGAAATTTAGGCGAAGATGATTGGCGTTGGCATATGTATGACACAGTAAAAGGTGCTGATTGGTTGGGTGATCAAGATGCTATAGAGTATTTATGCAAAAACTCTCCTGAAGCTGTTTACGAGCTTGAACATTTTGGGGTTCCATTTTCTCGGACTGAGGATGGTAAGATTTATCAAAGACCTTTTGGTGGAATGACTACCCAATATGGTGAAGGCCCGCCTGCTCAAAGAACTTGTGCTGCAGCTGATAGGACTGGTCATGCAATACTTCATACCTTATATGGTAAATCAATAAGTGCTTCTGCTGACTTTTTTATTGAATATTTTGCTATTGATTTAATCATGGCCCCAACTGGAGAGTGTGTTGGTGTTGTAGCCCTGTGCATGGAAGATGGAAAGTTACATAGATTTAGATCTTCTCAAACAATTTTGGCCACTGGAGGATATGGAAGAGCATATTTTTCTGCTACTTCAGCCCATACATGTACCGGTGATGGATCTGCTATGGTTCTGCGTGCAGGACTTCCTTTGCAAGACATGGAATTCGTTCAATTTCATCCAACTGGAATTTATGGTGCTGGTTGCTTAATTACAGAAGGATCTAGAGGTGAGGGTGGTTATTTAGTTAATTCTGAAGGGGAGCGGTTCATGGAAAGATATGCTCCGAAAGCAAAAGATTTAGCATCAAGAGATGTAGTTTCTCGTGCTATGACTGTTGAGATTATTGAAGGCAGAGGTGTCGGAGAGGAAAAAGATCACATTTTTCTTCACCTTGATCATATCGATCCAGATATATTAGCTGAGAGATTACCAGGAATATCTGAATCCGCTAAAGTATTTGCTGGTGTTGATGTAACCAAGGAACCAATTCCTGTATTACCAACTGTTCATTATAATATGGGTGGCATACCAACAAATTATATGGGTGAAGTTCTTAATCCTACCCCTGAAAATGAAGATAATATAGTACCTGGTCTTATGGCAGTAGGTGAATCTGCTTGCGCATCAGTCCACGGTGCAAATCGACTCGGATCCAATTCTTTAATTGATTTGGTTGTTTTGGGAAGAGCGGCAGCTATAAGATGTACTGAAACAGTAAAACCCGGTGTCTATGAAACAGAATTTCCACCAAATGCTGGTCAAAATTCTATTGATAGATTAGATAAGTTCAGAAATTCAAAAGGTTCAACATCAACAGCTGAGCTAAGGTTGAAAATGCAAAAAACAATGCAAAACAATTGTGCTGTATTTAGAACCGATGAAGTTCTTAGAGAAGGTAGAGCTATGATTAGCGAAGTTTATGAAGGTATGTCAGATATTGGGATTAAGGATAGATCTCTTATTTGGAATTCAGACCTTATTGAGACGTTAGAATTTGATAATATGATCGTTCAAGCTATCGCAACTATTTCTGGTGCTGATGAGAGGAAAGAGTCCAGAGGTAGTCACGCAAGAGAAGATTATCCAGATAGAAACGATGAAGATTGGATGAAGCATACTTTAGCCTGGGTTGACGATAACGGCCAAGTTGATATTTCTTATAGAAAAGTTCATGAATATACATTAAGTAACGATATAGCTTATATCCCTCCAAAAGAAAGGGTTTATTAGGAGTAATTAATGGCTGAATTAACACTTCCACAAAATTCCAAGGTTCAAAAAGGTAAAGAATATCCTTTAGAAAATGAGTGCGAGAATAAAAAAGGCTTTTCAATATATCGCTGGAGCCCAGATGATGATGAAAACCCAAGAACTGATTATTTTGAAATAGATTTATCAAAATGTGGTCCAATGGTTCTTGATGCGATTATAAAAATTAAAAATGAGATTGATCCTACGTTGACTTTTAGAAGATCATGCAGAGAGGGTATATGCGGATCATGTGCCATGAATATTGATGGCGTTAATACTCTAGCGTGCACTAAATCAATTGATGATGTTAAGGGTGATATTAGAATTAACCCTCTTCCTCACCAGCCTGTAGTAAAAGATTTGGTTCCAGATTTAACAAATTTTTATGAGCAACATAAGTCTGTTCAACCATGGCTAAAGACAAAAACAGATCAGCCTGAGAAAGAATGGTATCAATCAAAAGAAGATAGAGAAAAAGTTGATGGCATGTATGAGTGTATTATGTGCGCTTGCTGTTCTACATCTTGCCCAAGTTACTGGTGGAGCCCAGATAAATATCTTGGTCCAGCTGCACTTTTACAAGCGAATAGATGGATTAAAGATAGTAGAGATGAATTCAAAGAAGAAAGACTCGATGAACTTGATGACGCTTTTAAAGTATATAGTTGCAGAACAATTATGAATTGTGCAAAATCATGCCCAAAAGGCCTTTCGCCTGCAAAAGCGATTGCTGATATAAAAAAGGAATTAGCCACAAGAAAATAAGTTTTCTTTCTAATAAATATGAATGAAGAGTTCTCTCTCAACATATAAAAATTATTTAAAAAAGAATCTTATAAAATTTGATCTAGATCAAGAATCTGCAATGAAAGATATTGATGAATTTCTTTCATTTGAATTTTCATTAAAACCTAAATTTTTTAAAAATTTTCTAAAACGTCGAAAATTAAAAAACGGTGTTTATCTCTATGGTGAGGCAGGAGTTGGCAAGACAATGCTAATGGATATTTGTTTCTCCTCTATCAAAATTAAGAAGAAAAAGAGAATTCATTTCCAGGAGTTTATGATTGATATTCATAATAGGCTTCATAAAATACGAAATAGTAAATCTATTCAAGATCCCTTAGTTACAGTTGCCCAAGAAGTTGCCTCTGAAATAAAATTTTTGTGTTTTGACGAGTTTCAAGTCACTGATATTGCTGATGCATCCATCCTAAAGAAATTATTTACTGTCTTATTTGAACAGGGAACTATTATTTTTTCCACATCAAATATAAAACCCTCAAATTTATATTTAGATGGCTTGCATAGAGACAGATTTCTTCCATTTATTGATTATTTAGAAAATGATTGTTTGGTAATAAATATTAATAGTGGAAAAGATTACAGAAAAAATAGAATTATAGATGGTGAAGTTTATTATTCACCTCTCGGTAATTCAACCGAAGCGGCGATGGATAAAATATTTAATAACATCACAAATGGTTTACCATACGAAGAGAAAATTCTTTTTATTAAAGGTAGAGAATTAAAGATCGAGAGACAAGCCTTGGGTTGTGCAAGATTTGATTTTCAAGAGTTATGTGCAAAACCCCTTGGGGCTGAAGATTACTTAGCAATTTCAAATGAATTTGATGTCATATTTATCGAAAATATTCCTATTCTTCCTTCTGAAAAAAGAAATGAAGCAAAAAGATTCATATCACTAATTGATGCCTTATACGATAACAGAAAGAAGGTTTTTATATCTGCAGAAGGCCAGCCTGACGAGATCTATAAAAAGGGTGACAGTCAATTTGAATTTAAAAGATGTGTTTCAAGGCTCCATGAAATGAGGTCAAAAGAATATTTATAATAATTGATTGGTTTTTTCGAAAACGATTGCTAAAAGTATCAATAAATTTTTATTAAATTAACTGAGAGGGAAATTATGAGAAGGAATAAAATAGCTTTAATAGGTGGAGGGCAAATAGGCGGTACTCTTGCTCATCTTGCAGGCTTAAAGGAACTTGGTGATGTTGTAATATTTGATATTGTGAAAGGTATCCCTCAAGGTAAGTCACTTGATCTAGCAGAATCTTCACCTGTTAGTTCTTTTAACTCTCAAATGAAGGGTTCAAATAGCTATTCCGCTATCAAGGGTTCAGATGTTGTGATTGTAACTGCTGGTGTTCCGAGAAAACCAGGAATGAGTAGAGATGATTTATTATCGATTAATTTAAAAGTTATGTCAGATGTAGGAAAGGGTATAAAGAAATACGCTCCAAATGCATTTGTAATTTGTATAACTAACCCTCTCGATGCAATGGTATGGGCTTTAAGAAAATTTTCTGGCCTACCAGCAAAAAAAGTTGTTGGTATGGCGGGGGTTTTAGATAGCGCAAGATTTAGATATTTTTTAGCTGAGGAATTTAAGGTTTCTGTTCAAGATGTAACTGCTTTCGTTTTAGGTGGGCATGGTGATACCATGGTTCCTCTTCCAAGGTACTCAACAGTAGCTGGTATACCATTACCTGACTTAATTAAAATGAAGTGGACAACTCAGAAAAGAATTAATGATATCATTCAACGAACCAGAGATGGCGGTGCTGAAATTGTTGGATTGCTAAAAACGGGTTCAGCATTTTATGCTCCAGCAGCCTCTGCAATAGAAATGGCTGACTCTTATTTAAAAGATAAAAAAAGAGTACTTCCTTGTGCTGCAAATTTGTCTGGTGAGTATGGGATAAAGGATCTTTATGTGGGAGTTCCTGTCGTCATTGGCTCTAAAGGAGTTGAAAAGGTTGTTGAAATTTCTATGAATGTTAAAGAAAAGAAAATGTTTAATCAATCTGTTGCATCTGTTAGAGGTTTATTAAGAGCCTGTTCTAAAATCGATAAAAGATTAGTCTTAAAAAAATAAATATCAATATTAAAAGAGATGGTGAGAAAAAATGAATATCCATGAATATCAAGCAAAAGAATTATTAAAAGGTTATAACGTACCAACTGTACCTGGTTTTGTAGCTCTAAGCCCTGAAGAGGCAATTAATGCTGCTGAAAAAATTGGTGGAGATGTTTGGGTTGTTAAGGCGCAAATCCATGCTGGCGGAAGAGGTAAGGGCGGCGGAGTAAAAGTCGTTAAATCTTTGGATGAGGTCAAATCTGTATCCGATGAAATTCTAGGTATGAATTTAGTTACTCATCAAACCGGACCTGAAGGGCAAGAAGTGAGAAAGGTTTATATTGAAAAAGGAACAAATATTGTTGATGAGCTTTACTTATCAATTGTAGTTGATAGAGCTAATTCGCGTGTAAACTTCATAGCCTCAACCGAGGGTGGAATGGACATTGAAGAGGTTGCTGCTGAAACCCCTGAAAAAATTATTACTGTCGATGTTAATCCTTCTACAGGGTTAGATGAAAGAGATATTATAACTATCTCAAAAGCCTTAGGACTTGAAGAGTCTCTTTATGCAAAGAGTGCTGATCTACTTAAGAATCTTTATTCTGCATTTATTGAGACTGATATGAGTTTATTAGAAATTAATCCATTAGTATTAACTGGTGATAATGATTTAACTTGTTTGGATGCAAAAGTAAATTTTGATGGAAATGCGCTCTTTCGCCATCCTGATATTGAAGATCTTAGGGACCCTGATGAAGAGGATCCAGCAGAGTTAGCTGCAAATAAAATTGGATTAACTTATATTAAGTTAGATGGAAATATCGGTTGTTTAGTAAATGGTGCTGGGTTAGCGATGGCCACAATGGATATTATTAAGTTATATGGTGAAGAGCCAGCTAACTTTTTAGATGTTGGAGGCTCAGCGACAAAAGAAAAAGTAACAGAAGCATTTAAAATAATTTTGTCTGATGAAAATGTTAAGGGTATTTTGGTTAATATTTTTGGAGGAATAATGCGTTGTGATGTTGTTGCAGAAGGTGTTCTAGATGCAGCTAGAGAAATTAATATTTCTGTACCATTAGTAGTTAGGCTTGAAGGAACAAACGTTGAAGAAGGTAAAAGGATTATTGAAGAGTCTGATCTGGCAGTGATAAGTGGTTCGGATTTAGATGATGCTGCTCAAAAGATCACCAAAGCTATATCAGAGGTAAAATAATGTCAGTATTAATAAACAAAGAAACAAAAGTTATATGTCAAGGAATTACTGGAAGCCAGGGTACTTTTCATACAGAGCAAGCAATAGAATACGGCACAAAGATGGTTGGAGGAGTAACGCCAGGTAAAGGTGGCACAACTCATCTTAACCTTCCGGTCTTTAATAATGTTTCGGAAGCAGTAAATGAGACTAATGCAAATGTTTCAGTAATATATGTTCCTCCACCCTTTGCTGCTGCTGCAATATTGGAAGCAATTGAAGCTAATATAGAGCTAGTAGTTTGTATAACTGAGGGTATACCAGTTTTAGATATGGTTAAGGTAAAACAAGCCTTAATAGATTCAAATACTCGTCTTATTGGACCAAATTGCCCAGGAATAATTACTCCTGAAGAATGTAAAATTGGAATAATGCCTGGTCATATTCATCAAAAGGGAAATGTTGGCATTGTTTCAAGATCAGGTACCTTAACTTATGAGGCTGTTGGACAAACAACGGCTTGTGGATTAGGACAGTCTACATGTATTGGTATTGGTGGAGACCCAGTAAATGGAACCAACTTTATAGATTGTCTGGATTTGTTTCTTAATGATGACCAAACTGAGTCCATTATTATGATTGGTGAGATTGGTGGTTCTGCTGAAGAAGAGGCTGCTGAATTTCTTATGTCATCCTCAATAAAAAAACCTACAGTTGGTTTTATTGCTGGTTTAACTGCTCCCCCTGGAAGAAGAATGGGACATGCTGGTGCAATAATTTCAGGTGGTAAAGGTGGTGCAGAGGATAAGATAGCTGCATTGGAAAAGGCAGGGGTTACCCTAGCCGACTCGCCAGCATCTTTAGGTAAAACACTTTTAAAAGTCTTGAGGGGTTAGTATGTCAGAGAATTATGATTTAGCAGTTATAGGATCAGGACCTGGAGGTTATGTTTGCGCAATTAGAGCAGCACAATTAGGCCTAAATGTTGTTTGCATTGATAAAAGAGGTGCGCATGGTGGTACTTGCTTGAATGTTGGTTGTATTCCTTCAAAAGCTCTTCTTCACGCATCAGAAGTTTATAACGAAACTAAAACTTCATCCTCAATGGGTATAAATGTTGATAATGTAACTATTAATCTTCAGGAAATGATGAATTATAAAGAAGAGGGAATTAATGGTAATGTTAAAGGAATAGATTTTCTTTTTAAAAAAAATAAAGTAGCTAGTTTTTACGGAACAGCAAAAATTTTATCTTCCAATGAAATCAATATTAAACTTAATGATGGAACTGAAAAATTAATTGAAGCCAAAAATATTGTTATTGCAACAGGGTCAGAGTCCGCATCTCTTAATGGGATAGAAATTGATGAAGAAAAAATAGTTTCTTCGACCGGGGCTTTGTCGCTTGAGAAAATACCTGAGCATTTAACAATTATTGGTGGAGGATATATTGGCCTTGAGCTTGGCTCTGTTTGGAGTCGCCTTGGATCGAGAGTAACTGTTGTAGAATATTTAGACAGGATCGCTCCTGGGTTAGATGGTGAGCTATCAACTGAATTTCAAAAAATTCTAAAAAGACAAGGTCTAGATTTTATTACTGGGGCAAAGGTTACAGGGGTTGAGAAAAACTCAAATGGATTGTCAGTTAATATAGAAGATGTTTCTTCTGGTGAAATAAGTTCATTAGAATCCTCTATTGTACTAGTTTCTACTGGGCGAGTACCAAATACATCTGGACTTTTTGATGATGACCTAGGCATCCAGCTAAATGATAAAGGTTTTATTAAAACAGATAAAAATTATCGTACTGATATTGAAGGCATCTGGGCAATTGGAGATGTAATTGAAGGACCAATGCTTGCTCATAAGGCCGAAGAAGAAGGTGTTGCTGTTGCAGAATTAATTAAAGGGAAACCAGGTCACGTTAATTATAATATTATACCTAGTGTTGTTTATACAAATCCAGAAGTTGCATCAGTCGGCCTGACTGAAGAGGAATTAACTCAAAAGGGCACTAACTATAAAGTTGGTAAATTTCCGTTTTTAGCCAATGGTAGAGCAAAGGTTAATAAAGCCACTGATGGTTTTGTAAAAATTTTATCATCCGAAGAGACAGATCAAATTTTAGGTGTTCATATTATTGGCTCTCAGGCAGGAACAATGATTGCAGAGGTTGCAGTTGCTATGGAGTTTGAGGCAACAGCAGAAGATTTAGCACATATATGTCATGCTCATCCAACTCTTTCTGAAGCTATTAAAGAAGCGGCATTAGCATCTGATAATAGAGCGTTGCATATGTAACTACTTATCTTTTTCCGTATGAGGATGGGATTTATCGTAAACGTCAAGCAAGGTTTTTTCATTAAGTTCTGTATAGATTTGTGTGCTTGTTAAACTGCTGTGTCCTAATAATTCTTGGATTGCCCTTATATCTGTTCCACCTCTAAGTATGTGTGATGCAAAGCTATGTCTTAATGAGTGGGGGGTTGAGTGTATTGGATAATTCCCCTCAAATGTATCTATTAATTTTTTCATTGTTCTTTGTATATCTCTTGATGTTAAATTTTTTTTTAAACCATTTACATACTTAAGAAAAAGAGGATCTTTTTTTTCTAAGGTAATATTTTTCTGATTTTTCAAAAGATTTTCTAAATAATTTTTAATTTTTTTATTAACAACATCTAAAATAATTATATATCTCTCTTTCCTCCCCTTTCCTAAGATTTTTGTGTATTCTTTAAAAGGGTAGTCTTCTATTTTAAATTGAAGAACTTCAGACACCCTTAATCCTGATGAGTATAAGAATGATAAAACAGCTAGATCTCTTCTGTGTTCCCAGCTTAAAAATTTTTTATCAATATTTTCTGAATTAATTTCTGGGTCAATAAAATTTAGAAACTCTATGATATCTCTTTCTTCAAATACCTTATCATCTGTTCTAGAAGTATATTTTGAAGATTCAATTTTTTTAATTGCATGGTTTTCCCATTTATTAGATTTGCTTAGAAATTCTATAAATGTTCTTAAAACAGAAATATTTCTTGCAACGCTTCTTGGAGATTTTTCTTTTCTAATTTTATCTAATTTAATACAACCATTTCTTCTGAATCTTTCAATTTTATTATAAACATTTTTAACCTTTAAGAATTGTTCAATCTCCAACCCTTTTTTTATTTGGCCACCAAAAAATTTCTCTAAATCTTCAAGTATTTTTAAAGTATCTTTTTTTGAAAAAAATGCCTTATCTTCGTCTAAAATTTTTTTTGGAATTTTGTTTATAAAAAAATATTTTTGATCTTGAAAACTATATTTTGCATCTTTCATAAAGTTGCTTTTTTCTGGATTTCTGTAAAATGCTAAATACGAATTAATTGATATTTTGTCTAAATTTTGTATATCAATTAATTTAATTTTGTACCCTAGATAATTCTCCAAGAAGGTTATGAAGCTAGATATTGTCCTTGAATATTCAACTATGGTTAATTTACTTTTGCCTTGTAACTCAAGGGATCGAAAAAAATTAAAGCACTCCTCTTTGAGATCTTCAGAGGCAGAATGAAATTTTAT
>QCGZ01000015.1 GCA_003279705.1 OCS116 cluster bacterium AG-390-I16 | reverse complement strand
ATTAATATTGAAAATTTTATCCTTGATGATGTTTTGAATCGTGTAAAAAATTCGAGGCTAATAAGTGATTTGGGAAATAAAGAATGGAAATACGGTACTGAAGAAGCTTATCTAAGAGATTTAATTAATTATTGGGCAAGTAACTATGACTGGAAGAAACATGAAAAAGAAATAAATAAATTCTCACACTATAAAATCGAAATAGATAATATCCCTATACATTTTATATATGAAAAAGGATCTAGCGAAAATTCAAAACCATTAATTCTTACCCATGGCTGGCCATGGACTTTCTGGGATTATAAGAAAATCATTGAACCACTTGCTCATCCTGAAAAGTATGGTGGTAATGCATCAGACTCATTTGATGTTATTATTCCATCCCTTCCAGGGTATGGTTTTTCAACACCCCTAAAAGAAACAGGTATTAATTTTTGGAGAACCTCAGATATTTGGGTCAAACTTATGACGAATATATTAGGCTATGAAAAATTCTTTGCACATGGTGGTGACTGGGGAGCGGCAGTAACTCTTCAGTTGGGACATAAATATTCTGAAATAGTTCCGGCAATCCATACACATATGGCCGTGCCAATTGATTTTGTTACAAATCCTCATCCGGATATAAGTTTTTATAGTGAGAGTGAAAAGAAATGGCATGAAAAAAATATGAATTTTGTTACTGAAGGAAATGGTTATTTTCAAATTCAAGCCTCTAGGCCTCAGACTCTAGCCTATGGACTAAACGACTCGCCAGCTGGTTTACTTGCATGGTTGATAGAAAAAAGACGCGCATGGAGTGATTGCAATGGAAACATTGAAAGCCGTTTCTCGAAAGATGATCTTATTAATACAGCAATGATTTATTGGCTAAGCGAAAGCTTTGGTACTTCTGCAAGATACTACTACGAAGCAATACATAATATTTGGAAACCATCACATGACAGACATCCAATGGTTGAAAGTATTACAGGGTTTACAATATTTGAAGGGGATGTGATATTTCGACCAAGAAAATGGATGGAAAAAGAACATAATATTCAATACTGGAATGTTAAATCATCTGGTGGACATTTTGCTCCTATGGAAGCGCCAGATGTTTTAATTGATGAGATACGTAAATTTTTTGGTCCACATAGAAATTTAATATAAGGAAATATAATGGGAAGATTAGATAATAAAGTAGCAGTTGTTACAGGTGGGGCCTCTAACCCAAGCTTAGGTAGATCGATGTCTATTGCCTTTGCAAGAGAAGGTGCAAAAGTAATTATTACTGATATTGATACCGAAGGTGGAAAAAAAGTTGAGGACGAAATTTTAAGTTCTAATGGAGAAGCTTTTTTTATTGAGCATGATGTTACCTCTAATGAAGGTTGGTCAGAAGTTAAAAATAAGGCTTTAGAAAAATATAATAAAATTGATATTCTTGTTAATAATGCTGGAATAGCAATTATTAAACCTCTTGAAGAAACATCAGAAGAGGAATGGGATAAAACAATAGATGTTAATTTAAAGTCTATATTTTTGGGGTGTAAAACCTTTCTACCTAATATGCGTGAGCAAAAAAGCGGTTCTATAATTAATATTTCCTCCATAGCTGGACTTGTAGGTCTTGCTAATTGTTCAGCTTACAATGCAAGTAAAGGCGGGGTTCGTTTATTAACTAAAAATATTGCCGTTGAATATGGAGAATTTAATGTTCGCTGTAATTCAATACATCCTGGATTTATGGCAACCAATATGAATGATCCAAAGGTTGTTGCAGCAAGAGGTAGGGATATTAATGCACTAACAGACGCTATTCCTTTAAAAAGAATGGGTACGGCAGAAGATATAGCTAATTGTGCTTTATTTTTAGCTTCGGATGAATCTGTTTATGTTACAGGAAGTGAGTATACTGTTGACGCAGGTTTAACTGCCAAATAGATATTAATCTAAAACATCATAAGATATGTCATCCATCGTATGTTTACCTCTATAAGTTAATGCTGTAAATAATCCATTTGGATCTGTATTAGCATCATCGCCTGTTCTGCTCCAATCAAATATATATTGTCTTGAAGATATTCTCCAATCCCCATCACGGCATTCATAATTATCTATATATCTACCAGCAACTAAATATTCAGAACCACCTGCTGCCAAAAAAGCAAGAACATAAATTTCACCTTTTCCCTTTTTGCTCGAAGCATCAATATCATAATATTCATTAACAACAGTATGTGTTGTATAGTCCATATCAGCTTGTCCATCGACAACAATTTTACAAAATTCTGCATGGTGCCCATCATAACTTCCGTATTTTACTTCGGCATCATCATGAAAGGCTGACTTTAATAAATCAAGATCAGATCGATCAACACCCCTTGAATAACATGTTGCTGCTTTACGAACAGCTTGCTCAGCTAACACATCTTCTATTTCTTTTACCTTAGCCATCTCCCCTCCAATAAATTTATTTATTATAACAATAGTTTTTAAATTATATACATGTCAACTTCAGAACCTAGAGAAGATCCTGACATATTTGAAATATCATTTATTCCAAACAAAAATCCAAACTCAGAAAAAGTTAAATCTGTTCCAGCTGCTCCACTAGTAACATTTCCCCCAATATTATAAGTAAAGGTATCTGCATTATTTACAGTTATTACTCGAGAGTCTTCAAATGTTAGACGTACTGTGTCTTTAGCCCACTGACTTTTAGCAACTTGAGTATTTGAAGGTATTTGAATAATATTTATACCGCTTGTATCAATAATGGTCATAGAACTATTTTTTGGTAAAAGATTTGAAATGAAATAAGTATCATCGCCATCCAAACCTCTTAATGTTTTAGCTTGACCATCAGCAACAATAATATTATCACCCGAAGAAAAATTTAAAGTCCCTCCCTTTGATGACTCAGAGAATGCCTCTAAAGTATTTTTATTAGGATCGATAGTCTTCGATAAAATTCCTTCAGTTTTCTTTACCCAACCTATATCTTGAATTACAGCCCAATCAATATCAGCCGGCTCTCTCCAGCTATAATCATAATACCCAACACTATTCATTATAGTTGATAATTCCCCTTTAGCTCCATCAACCATGTAAGTGAAAGAGACGGTATCAATATTAGTAGCTGCTAAGCGCGGATCTTCATCTTTAGGGTCATAAGTGTAAATAAGACCATCTTTTCTATCAAAGTATGATGCTTCATAAAGCCTTATAGTGTTATTAATAAATTGAAAACGTTGATAAACTTCTTCAGATCCATAAGAGTAAATTGTTTCATCATCTTTCAATGTTACATACTTAAAATTAAACGATCCTTTATCAGCGTCTAAAAAAGTAAGATCTAAAAGGTTTTTCGAACTACTGTTTCCTTCATAAACATTAATACTAGAATTTAATAAGGATTGAGAAAGAATTATTGGCTCTGTATTACCTAACCCAACTTGGAGAATATCTTTAAATTCAATTTTGTGCTCATAATCTATTGGTGGACCTAAATTAAAATGATCACCGCCGGTATCAGTATTATTATAATCATCAAGTAGTATTCCATCTTCTAGTATAGCTTTTACTCTATCTGATGAGTAATAGATATTTCCTTCTGAGTCAGCGGGCAAAATATTTTTTGAGAATGCATTTGAGAAATCAGATCCACCATATGCAATTCCCATGGCGTGAAAAATTTCATGATAAACGATTGATATAAAATCTATATGATCAGTGTGTTGATCAGTAGATCCATCATTACTAGGTTTATTAGAAAAAGAATTAGGATTTGGATTTGGATCAAACCATAGATTAGCGTTATAAACCGTTAATTGCCCAATTTCAGGATCATAACTGTCTTGCAGAGAAATATTCATACCCAAATCGATTGTTATACCATTTAAATCTTCTCCAGTTTCTTGTTCATGCGTTGCTGAATGAACTCTTTCTCCAGATGAATTTGTTCCCATATTAAATGAAATAGCACTAACAACTCCTTCAGGTTTATTGGAATCTGTATTTACATTAATTCCAAAATCCATTGTGCCTTTCCAGGACATTTTGGTAGATAAATCTTTGATAACATACTCAGTGTTATCAAGTATAAGAGTCTTTGTTTCTTCACTTAATTTACTTATTTCCTTTCCATAGATATCGATAGTATATTTATTCTTAGCAAATGAACCGGATCGGTCGATATCGTCTATAATTTCTTCAATTATAACAGCATGTTCCTTTTCAACTCCATTAGATTTATATTTGAAAGTAACAGATGTAATATAAGAAGAAGCTTCAAAAGGATCTTTATCTTCTGGATCATAAATGTAGCTTAGATCCCTTCCTACAAATGCTGAATTTTCTTGGAGCTTAAATGAATCCTTATCTGCAGAAAATCTTTTATATATCTCTTCATTACCATAGGCATATAATGTTCCGTCATTAACAACAGTAGTGAACTCAATAGTGCCTTCATCAATATTAAGAAATGTTAAATCAAAAAGTGTCTGCCCATATTGATGTTCATGCACTTTAAGGACACTTTGAGAAGAGTTTTGCGAAATTATTTCAGGTTCTTTTTCCATTGTTTGCTCCTTGGTTAAATAATTACCTGACAATAATAGAGTCGTTTCCCCATGGTGTTAGTGTCTCCTTTTCATCAGCTTGAAAAGAATCTGGAAGTTCTTCAACCATATGATAGCTAGCTGCAAGTCTTCCAAAACCTACAAAAAAAGCAACTGTCATTGAAAGTTCAACAATTTCAGACTCATTGAAATATTTTCTCAAATTATCGTAAGTGTCATCATTAATTGCCAAATGATTAGTGGCAAATAGTTCACCATAGTGAATCGCTGCTTTCTCTGCATCAGATAAGTTTTCGGCTTCCATAGGCTTTTCTAAGGAACAAACTAAATCTTCTGTTATTCCGTCTTCTTGGCCATCTTTATATCTAATTGCCATACAGCTTCTACATTGATTATGGAAAGCAACTCTTAATCTAACTAATTCGACTAATCTATCAGGAAGTGATCTATTTTGTTTTAAAGATCCTGCAAAAGCAGTTAGCCCTTTTGAAATTTCAGGAGTATGAGCAAACATTCTCATTGCACCTTGCTCTAAAGGTGTACCGCTGTCTGCTGCAGTCATTTCTCTTAGTTCTTTATCCCAATTATCTAACTCTAATTTTTTAATACGTGACATGAAAACCTCCAATTCTTAATTCATTCCACAATATTTTTGAAAGGATTTCAATTAAATAAATTTTTTATGCTTTAATTTTATCTGCTTCTATTAAACCAAGTGATATAAGAGGTGTTCCAACTATTACCATAACAATTAACACCCAGCCTATAGATGTAAAACCAGCCATATCAATAGTATAACCCATTACAACCGGTCCAGCTGCACCACCCATTGTTGAAAATGCAGGATGAGCTGCAGCTAGGCTTCCGCTAGGATCTAGTTTTGCCATTCCACCAAGAAAGAAAGGTGTGAGAATCATTGGTATCATTCCGCAAAGCGGAACTACAATAAAAAATATAAGAGCTGATGTTACATTGGCTAAAATTATACCTGTAACTAAAAGAATAGTAATTAAAATAAGGCATGGAAAAAGACTTCCAAACCTTTGGCCAATAAAACCAGCTAACAAAGGGCCAAAAATAGTTAAAAGACCGCCAGCCATAAATACATACCCAACTTGAATAACGGAAATACCTAATGTTGCACCAATCTTTGCAGAAAAAGCAAAGATACCAGCATGACCTAAAAATATAAGGGAGGTTCCAATCATAGACGCCCATCCCGCATATCCTTTATAAGAGCTGACTGTATTTTGATTATCATCAGCGTCACTAGATAAAGTTAAAAAAGATATAAAAAGAAAAGTAAATAAAGAAATAAATAAATGGAAAGAATAAGCACCATTCATGCCATTTGATGCAATAATTATTGGAAGACAAAAAGGAAGTAAAACTCCCATAACTCCGACACCTGAGTTTAATAAAGCAAATGTCATTTGAGCATTTGAACCTCTTGCAATTGTTGCAACAACTGTAGCTACTATTGCTCCAGAACCTAATCCAGAAATAACTCTTGCTAAAATTACATAATTTAAAGTAGGTGATAAAATTGTTAATATATTTCCTAAAATAACTAAAATTGCAGAGGTAATAAAAATTTTCCTTCTATCGAGTCTGTTTATTATCCTAGATAAAATTATTGAGGCAATTGAAATGCTTAAGGTTTCGAATGTTGCTATTGTTCCAATTTGGCCATTAGTTGCATCAATAAATCGTTGTGAAATTGCAATTATATTTAATGGCATAATTAAAGGTGCTGAAAATGCACACAAAAGAATACCTATTAAACCTATTTGATTTTTAGGCGTTATTAGATTTTGTGCTTGAGATAGTTCTGACATTTTTATCCGTCCTTAATCAGTAAAAATTTGTCACAGAAATAAATATTAAAGTCTATCTTTATTTTTTTAATAAAAAATTACTAATAAATAATAGTTGGCATGAATATTGTTTATTAAGGTTGTTATTAATATTTAGAAGGAAAAATTATGTTAAAAATGCTCCCCCACATTATTCTCATAGCAATTACCATCTTTGTTGCTGCGCCAGCATTTATTTAATTGGTAAATAATAGAACTTGTTTTCATTCCTCCCCAGATTAAACAAGTTCTATTTATTTAACTAAAATTCTTACCGACTCAAAAATGAGTCGGTAGGAACTAAACTCTTTCAATTATTACAGCAGGTGCCATTCCCCCAGCAGCACACATTGTTACCAAACCAAACTGAAGGTCTCTTCTTTCCAATTCATCTAAGACGGTACCTACTAGAATTGAACCAGTAGCACCTATTGGATGACCTAAGGCCATAGCTCCACCATTCACATTAATTTTTTCTCGATCAATATCTAAATCACGAATAAATTTTTCTGTAACAACCGAAAAAGCTTCATTTACTTCAAATAAGTCAATGTCATTAATAGATAAATTAGCTTTTTCTAAAACTTTTTTTGCAGCTGGTACAGGTGCGTTCAACATTAAAGTTGGTGAGTCTCCCATATTTGCCATCGCTTTTATTTTTGCTCTTGGCTTCATTCCATTCGCTTGCGCATAATTGGGAGACGCCAATAACAAAGCGGCTGCACCATCAACGACACCAGAGCTATTACCTGCATGGTGAACATGATTGATTTCAAGGTCTGGATATTTTTGTAATACTAATTTCTTAAAAGTAGTACCTTCTTCATCGAGGGGGTAATCAGCAAGCGACTCAAAAGAAGCTTTAAGTTGTGATAAGCCCTCTAATGTTGTTTCTGGTCTAGGAAATTCTTCTTTATCAAGAACTAATTCACCATCAGCATTATAAACTGGGATTAATGATTTATCAAAATGACCGCCTTTTATTGCTTTATCAGCATTTTGTTGACTGACTAACGCTAAGGCATCAACAGCCTCTCTATCAATGCCTTCTAAAGTTGCAATAGCATCAGCACAAACACCTTGGTGTGGCTGTGGGTGCTCGCTTCTTAATCTTTTATTTCCGTTATCCATAAATGGAGAAGGAGTATTTCCATCTTGACCATAAGTCGACATCATTTCTGTTCCGCCGGCTAAGACCATGTCTTCCATACCTGACATTACACTTGATGCAGCTATGTTAACGCTTGTTATTCCTGACCCACAAAATCTATCAAGTGTTACTGCACTTGACTTGACATCATATCCAGCATCAAGAGCAGCCATCCGACCTAAATCTCCACCTTGAGTTCCCCTTTGGGAACTTGTTCCCCAAACTATGTCATCTACCTCAGCAGTATTAATTTTATTTCGCTCTGCAATTGCTTTTAAAACTGCAGCCCCTAAATGTTGTGGATGCATTCCACTTAATGCACCTTTACCTGCTTTACCTATTCCTCTAGGTGTTCTACACGCATCAATTATCCAAGCTTCTGTCATTTTTTTCTTTACCTCTATATGTTTGATAAGCAATATATATATCAATAAAATATTACTGTCTCAAATGATAATAAATAATTTTAAAAGGTAGTTATATTTTTTAAATTAATTACGGTAATACTATTTAAAATGGAATTATATCTACCAATTGCAGAGATAAGCATTAATCCATCTATCTTTCTTATATTAGGGATGTCAGTTGGAATTCTTTCCGGTATGTTTGGAGTTGGTGGAGGTTTTCTTATGACTCCTTTACTTGTACTTTTAGGTATTCCACCAGCAGTTGCAGTTGCATCAGAAGCAAACCATATAGTTGGTTCCTCCTTATCAGGAACAATAGGTCACCTTAAAAGAAAAGCTGTAGATATAAAATTAGGAAACCTATTGCTTATTGGAGGAATAATTGGATCTTTTGTAGGAATTGGAATCTTTAATTCTTTAATAAAGATTGGGTTAGTTGATCTATTAATTACTCTGACTTATTTCTTTTTTCTTACTGGTGTTGGAAGCTTTATGCTTTACGAAAGTTTAGATAGTCTAGGTTATTTAAAAAAGAAAAAAAGAAAAAGAGCTTATCACCATAGTTGGATAATGGGTCTTCCATTTAGAATGCGTTTTAAAAAATCAGGGCTTTATATTTCAATTATACCTCCTTTAATAGTTGGCTTTGTTGTTGGTATTTTAGCCTCTATTATGGGAGTTGGTGGAGGATTTATAATGATACCAGCCATGATTTATATAATTAGAATGCCAACTTCAGTTGTTATAGGCACATCGCTTTATCAAATTATTTTTGTAACCGCAATTGTTACACTTTTACACGCATTTCACAACCAAACAGTTGATGTAGTGTTAGCTTTAATCTTATTATTGGGTGGAGCTATAGGTGCTCAAATTGGTGTTAAATTGAGCAGTAAGTTAGAGGGACCGTATTTAAGAGTTGCGCTTGGAGTACTAGTTTTAAGTGTAGGGATTGTGATGGCGTCAGATCTCCTAATTAGACCAGAAGAAACTATTACTCTAATAAGAGGGGGAGGATCACATTGATAAAAAATTATTTAAAAATATTTTCTATAACCTTAATAATAACAGCCCAAGCTCCTCTTGATTTAGTAATAGACACAAATGAAAGAGATATTGTAATTGAACCAGGTATTTCAGGAACAAAAATAGTTTTATTTGGTGTAACACCTACAGGGAAAAGAGATATAATTATAGAAGTGGTTGGTCCTCCTAAAAATCAAACCATGCAAGAAAAAAGAAGTTATTTTGGTTTTTGGTTAGGAAGAGGCAAGTCTTATTATAAGAATGTCCCTAGTTATTATAATTTATTAAGTTCAAAACCACTGGAAGAAATTACTAATCAAGAAGGCCTCAACAAATTAGGACTCGGCATTGAACATTTACCATTAGGTAAAGCAGATATAAAATACAGTAAAATTAAACAATCAGAATTTGATCAAAGACTTAGATCTGAAATGTTTAAAAATGGTCAATTTTTTGAAAATCAGAGTAATATCATTCTCAGGTCAGGTCCTGGAAAAGTAGGTTTATTTAAAACAGAATTCTCACTACCCCCAAACTCACTCCAGGGTAAGTATTTTGTTAGATATTTTCTTTTTCAAAATGGCGAGGCAATATCTTATGCTGAAAGTACTATTGATTTAAAACAAGCGGGATTTGCAAGATTAATATGGCTTTTTGCAAATAAATTTGCACTACTTTATGGTATTATTGCTATTATTTTATCTGGACTTTTAGGCTGGGTAGTTTCATTAATATTTAGTCGTTATAAACTTACATAGAGGAATACAATGTTTCAAAAAGATATCCTTAAAGGAAAAAGAATTTTAGTTACTGGTGGAGGCACTGGGTTAGGAAAAGAAATGGCAGCGGAATATGCTTCATTAGGTGCAAGTGTTTATATTTGCGGAAGAAGACAATCTGTTTTAGACGAAACTGTAAACGAAATTACAGACTCCGGTGGTCAAATAAAAGGCTATGCTTGTGATATAAGAGTTTCAGAAGCAGTTAATGATATGATTGATACAATATGGAAAGATGGTGGAGCCCTTACTGGCCTAGTAAATAATGCTGCTGGTAATTTTATTTCCCCTACAAAAGATGTTACGCCTAGAGGGTTTGAAGCTATATCTAATATTGTCTTCAGGGGATCATTTTATTTAACCCACGCTTGTGGAACTAGGTGGATAGATGAAGGCGTAAAAGGATCGGTAATATCTATTTTAACTACTTGGATATGGAATGGGGGACCATTCACAGTCCCGTCTGCTATGTCAAAAGCAGGTGTTAATATAATGACAAAATCTCTTGCTGCAGAATGGGGGCATTATGGAATAAGATTAAATGCTATTGCTCCTGGTCCATTCCCAACCAAAGGAGCATGGGAAAGACTAAGCCCTGGACAAGATACTGACTCAAATGAAAATGACGCAAAAATTCCAATGAGAAGAAATGGCGAAATGCAAGAGCTTAGAAATCTTGCTACTTTCTTAATGGCAGATGGCTGTGATTACTTAACAGGTCAAACTATTGCTATTGATGGAGCAAGCCACCTTGGATCATCAGGAAATTTCTATCAAAGTCTTGATAAACTTACAGACGAAGATTGGGATGGTATTAGAAATATGATTAAATCAGCAAATGATTCTGATAAAGCAAAAAGATCTGTTTAAGTAGCTAATATAATAACTAATAAAATCATTTGTATTAAATTAACAGAAACACTTCTTAAATGAAGGGAGCCAAAGACTTTTTTGGCTTCCTCATTACCTTCATTAACTAGATCTCTGTTCTTATTCAATAAGGGTACTAAAATTTGTCTTGAATAAAGAAAACCAATTGCAATAATTGCCATTAGTAATGCTTTAAAATAAGTGCCTTGGTATATGAAAATAATCTCACTAAGTATTGAAATTATTATTCCCCAAAGGAAATAAAGTGGAAAAAGTTTTCTTAAAAGCTTGCCAGCGTTTTCCTTATCTAAAGTTTTGTGAACATTAAATGCGATGCCAAATGAATAGAAAATCATTATTGATAATAGTGCTAATGTAAAATATTCAGCCATTTTTTACCTATTAAATATCATACCCAATAGGAGGTATAATGTCTTGTTCAAAATTATATGATATATCTAAATCCAAACTATAACCATAACTTGGTGTAGATCCTCCTGAACTTGTATTACTGGTTGACTCAATTATGTTTCCGTTATCATTATTATCAACAATGTTTATTATACCGGTCATACTGCTATGAAATTGGCAGGTGTAATAAAGTTTTGATGGTGCATCATCTGGTACAGTGAAAGTTAATTTTCCACTTGATATGCCATTATTGGTTATACCTTGATTATATTGACTAGAAGATCCGGTAACTTGGTCCGTTTTTATCCAAAAAGGGTGACCACCTGCTGTTACATCAAATTCATAAGTTTCACCTCTTACTAAAGTAAGTGTAGGATCATTAGCCTGTAAACCCTCTGCGGTAAATTTATAATCTGAGGCGCCGACATTTTCAACTTGTATTGTTGTGGCAACTATTTCAGGAACTTGCTCTACATATCCGTCAATTAGAATTTTTGCATCATTTGACATGCCGTCATGAAATAAACAATAATAATAAAGAAGTGTATCAGAGGATGAAGGCTCGAAAACAACAAAAGCATTTTCAAGAGATGTATCTGCTGAAAATGATGATGAAAATTCTTGTTCACTAACACTATCACCTTTTAAATAATAATTAATACCATCTCTAACTGAAACCCCATCATTATGAGTTCCATTTTTTATCTCAGAAATTGATAAGGGATGATTTGAAGCAGTTTCATCATTTAAGTCGAAAACATACTTTTCTCCTGAATTTAGAGATATATCAGGGCTGAGCTCATCATTTAAGTAATATTTATTACCATTATCTTCTTTTTTAACCTTTACTTCATAAAGGGTACGAAATTTATCATCATAAACAATTTTATTTGTATTTGTACTAACAGTGCCTGATGAAGGGGGGGATAATTCAAAAATTTCTACAAACTCACTGAATGTTTTTATCTCACCTAAACTATTATTAGTAAGATTGCCTCCTATATCATATGAAAATTTATCAGCTCCATTTATAGTAAAAACTGTCATGTTATCACATGTTATTCTTAGTGCATCTTTCGTAACCGATATTGATTTTATCTTTGACCATTCGGGCAGTTGAATTACATTATTACCTCCTGTGTCAATAATTGACACTGAGGCAGAGTTTTCTTGCGATACTAAAATATAAGTATCATCACCATCCAACCCTCTATAAGTGGTATCATCATTGGTTGGAATTATTATGTCGTTATTTGCTGTTAAATTTAATGTTGTCATTTTTTTCTCTCTTTAGTGCTTTAAGAAATCTAAGGTGCACAAGCTGATTATCAAATACCTGTTTTTGAAGAAGAATTCAGTATTACACAATTGCTCTTAAATCAATAAATTTTTTTTCAATTAGCATGAGGCAATTCGTCCCACTGTGTTGTATAACGCGGTGACAAATAAAAACTCCTGCTTTTCCATTTATTTTTATCTTTTGGTCTAACCTTACCGTGCGCAATGATTCCTGAACCAAATCTTTTATTTAAAGAATCTATCACCTTCATACGTTCATCGGATAATGAATAAGTAGTATTTTGAAATAAATCTTTTTGATGAATATCTGAGGGTATTAAGTCAAGCATCATAATCCCTGCCTTGTGGTAAGAATAACCAGGCTGATAAATTTGATCTATCGCCTTTGATGCTAATTTAATTATTACAGATGTATCACAACATGGAAAATTTAAACCAATCATAATACCGCTATTGTATTGTTTTTCTTTTTTAAACCTGTTGGTTCTTAAAAAAATATAAATACCTTGTGCCCTACTATTTTGCTGTCTTACTTTCTCAGCCGCTCTTATTGAATATTCTGTAATAAAATCTTTTATAGTAGCTTTACTGTTTACAGGGTTTCCAAATGACCGTGAACACATAACATTTTTTTTGGGTAAAATTTTATCAAGGTCCAAACATGATATACCCCTTAACTCATAAACAATTCGTTGCACAACAACTCCGAGATATTGTCTTATTCTATTAGCTGATGCGTTTCTTAATTCTAAAGCAGTACCAATACCTATCATCCTTAACTTAGATCCCCATCTCCGAGAAATTCCCCATATATCCTCAACATTAATATTTTTTAAAATCCTATTTTGCTTATCTTCTGTATCTAAATTAAAAACACCGTTCTGATTTTTTTTAGCTATACTGTTGGCAATTTTAGCTAGTGTTTTAGTGGGCCCTAAACCAATAGAAACAGGTATTCCTGTCCACATCAGTATATTGTTTCTCGTTCGTAAAATATCATATTCGACATCGCTATGATCTTGTTCATTTATTTTTAGAAAAGCTTCATCGATTGAATAAATCTCTAACTCAAAATTTAATTCCATTAAAGAGGTCATTACCCTGTTCGACATATCGCCGTATAATGGATAATTCGATGAATAAACTTTTACCTTATTTGCATCAATTAAATTCCTATATAAATGCAGAGGAGCTCCCATTGGAATATTAAGTAGCTTTGCTTCATTAGAACGAGAGATTATACATCCATCGTTGTTTGATAAAACTACAACTGGTTTATTTATTAAAGAAGGATTAAAAACACGCTCGCACGATACATAAAAATTATTACAATCGACAAGAGCAAAAGATTTACTCACGGCTAAACTTTATGAATTACATTAGTAACCACACCCCAGATAACTATATCGTTATTTTCTGTTAATTTAATGGGCTTGTATTTATTATTTTCGGGAGAAAGCATTGTATCTTTTCCGTTCTTCACTAATCTTTTGACTGTTAAACTACCATCAACTGCTGCGATAATAATTTTACCATTACGGGGCTCTAAACTTCTATCAACAACTAAAATATCACCTTCATGAATACCCGCTCCTATCATCGAATCTCCGGTCGCTTTGACAAAGAAAGTAGCTGAAGGGTGTTTAATTAGGTGGGTATTTAAATCAAGTTTTCCTTCAATATGGTCATCAGCTGGTGAGGGAAACCCAGCTGTTACTTTATTGCTGTAAATAGGTAACGATAAATCATTATTTTTTATAAAACTAAGCACATTATCAACCATGCTCAATGGGATTCTTACAGGCTTCGTTTTTTCTCCAAACTTTCCTTGACCTCTTGGTCTACCTGCACCAGCACGTGTCCCACCTCTTGGCATAAAATGTCGCTCCTTAAAATTCTACATATACTAATAGAGTATTTTTTGAATAATGTACACTATTCAAAATAAAATTTATGGATTTATGCACACCTTACCAATAACGCGTCTTTCATCTAACTCCTTTAAAGCTTCAAGAGTTTCATTTAGAGAATATATTTTATGAATATGAGGATTGAGGGATCCATTACTTATAAGTCTGTCTATTTCTTCAAAATGCTTTTTACCTTCCTCAGGGCTTCTTCTACCGTATTCGCCTGCTCTTACGCCAATAACAGAGAAACCCTTAATTAGAGGCATATTAGCTGGAACTGATGGTATTCTCCCAGAAGCAAATCCAATTACAAGTAATCTACCATTCCAGGCTATACATCTTATTGACTCATCAAAGACATCGCCACCTACAGGGTCATAAATTACGTCAGCACCTTTATCATTGGTTAATTCTTTAACGTGATCCTTAAAACCTTTCTTAGGCGATATAGCAAAATCAGCTCCGTACGATAAAAGGAAATCTCTTTTTTCTTGGGAAGAGGCAACAGCTATAACCTTTGCGCCAATAAACTTACCAATATCGACAGCAGCGAGACCAACCCCTCCGGCAGCACCATGCACTAATAATGTTTCACCAGATTTCAAATCGCCTTTTGTAACTAGAGAAACGTAAGCAGTTAAATAAGCAACTGTATAAGTTGATGCTTGTTCCCAACTAAGACCTTTTGGTTTTTTTCTTACTTTAATTTTATCAACACATAATTCTTCAGAGAAAGAACCAGTAAAAGAACTAACAATAACTTCATCATCAATTTCAAAGTTCTCAACCCCGCCCCCTTTCTCTATCACGACACCTGAGGACTCCATTCCTAAGACAAAAGGTACTTCGGGCTTATATTGATACAAACCAGCAGTCATTAATAGATCGGGAAAGTTTACAGATGCAGACTTAACTTTAATTCTCACTTCATCAGGTTGGATATCTTCTCTATCAAAAGTTTCAACAGAAATATTTGAGAAATTATCGGATAACTTGTGAACAACAACAGAACGATACATAATTATACTCCAATACCTCTTATTAAAAAATTAATACATTTTTCGGTATATTTATTAATATTAATTTTTTTTTGGGTAATCATTTCCTGGGCAACTGCATCGGCAATAGGGCGAATAACTAAAGCAAAAAAGTCGACATCGAAATTGGGAAATATACCTTCTTTAATACCGCCTTTAATCTCTTCTTTAAGGTAATCAATTTCTAAAATAATTTGAGGTGTATTTATACTAAAATTATTAACTAAATTATGATTATTACTCATAATCAGATATATCTCAGGCTTAGAAGAAACAAATTTAAAAAAACGTGTTACTTTTATTCGAAGAAAATCTTCAAAATTATTAGGCTGTGTGTCTTCAATTCTAATATTTTTACCGGCTTCTTTTGCAAAATCATCAAAAATAGCCACTAGCACATCTTCTTTAGACTTAAAATAGTTATAAAAAGTACCAGAGGCTAATCCTGTTGAACGTATAATATCTCTAACAGTTGTTTCAGCAACGCCCTTATCAATAAAAACTCTAATACCTGCCTCTAAAATTAGCCGACGATTTTTTGTTTTATTTGTCTCTCTGACACCATCATTATAATTATTGTTAGCTGTCATAAAATATCTAAAACCTTTTCAGGGGGCCTTCCGATAACCGCTTTATCATTACAAACAACAATTGGTCTCTCAATCAAAATTGGATTTTTTGACATAATATCAATCAAAAAATCATCAGTAAGACTCTTATCAGATAATTTTTTATTTTTATAAATATCTTCGCCTCTTCTCAATAAATCCCTTGCGGTATATCCTAATTTTTTTAATAGACTAGAGATTTCACTACATTCTAAAGGTGATTTTAGATATTCTATTATATCTATATCTAATTTTTTTTTGTTAAGAATCTCTAAAGTTTGACGTGACTTAGAGCACCTAGGATTATGATATATTTTTACTTTCATTTAATTAACTTCCGCCCCCACTGCTTCAGAAATATTTTTAAATCCATCTTTTTTGATAAATTCGATAAGACCCTTATTTATTTCATTAATTAACTTTGGTCCTTTATAAACTAAACCAGTATAAAGTTGAATTAAGCTAGCTCCATTTTTTATTTTTTTATAAGCTTTTTCAGCAGAGTCAACTCCACCAACGCCTATTAATGGTATTTTTCCTTCAGTATATCTATAAACCTTGTTTAACTTTCTAGTTGAAATATCAAAAAGAGGCTCCCCTGACAAACCTCCTTTTTCTCCACTACTTACAGAATGTCTGGAGATTGTCGTATTAGAGATAATTAAACCATCAATAGAGCTAGATAATACTTTTTCACATAAGCTCTCTAAATCATTATGATTTATATCAGGTGATATTTTGATTAGAATAGGTAAACTAATTTCTGGTGAATTTTTCTTTAACTGATCAATCTTATCTAAAAGCGAACCAAAGCTATCTATAGATTGAAGATCTCTCAAGCCAGGGGTGTTTGGGGAAGAGATATTTATGGTCAAGTAAGATGCTGTAGATGAAAAAAACTTTATTCCTTTTATATAATCATTAATAAAATCTTTGCTATTCTTATTAGCGCCAATATTTATACCAATGATATTATTTTCTCTTTTACATAATCTCTCTTTTACAACTTCAAAACCTTCATTGTTAAATCCTAATCGATTAATAATTGCATTTTCATTTTTTAACCTAAACACCCTGGGTTTAGAATTGCCTGACTGTGGAAGGGGAGTAACTGTACCAACTTCCGAAAAACCAAAGCCAAGGTTAATAATATTATTTGGAACTTCTGAATTTTTATCAAATCCAGCAGCTAGACCAACTGGATTTGCAAAATTTAAACCAAAGATATTACAGCTAAGTGAGGGGTGACTAATATTATTTTTTATTTGGTAAGTCTTTAAAAAATTAATTGTAATTCTATGAGCGACTTCAGCATCAAAATAGAAAAGTAAAGATCTTAGCGCAGGATAGAAAAACATAAATAATTCCTAATTATTTTAAATTTTACTTTAAACTATTAATCCAATTCAGAGAACCCTATGAAACATTATCCCTTACAAATGAAATAAGTGGTGTATCAGCTGGAAGCATATTGATCTCAAAAAGTTCATTTGGACGAACCCATTTCAAATTTTGGTTTTCTTTTGGTTTTATAAAACCTTCCCATTCTCTAGATAAATATAAAAAAATTATTACAGAAAATTCTTCATAATCAAATGTAGTAAAAGTTAATGGTGAAAAGCATGAATTGCTTAAATCCACCCCTAGCTCCTCTTTTACTTCTCTTATTATGCAATCATCAGGTAATTCATTAGCTTCTAACTTTCCTCCAGGAAATTCCCAAAAACCCTCCATAAACTTATTTTTTGGCCTCTGAGCAATTAGAACTTTATTATCAACGTCAACTAGGGCTATAGCGGAAACCATTTTTATTGGTATTTTTTTCATTTCAAGATAGTTAGCTTCTATAATCTGCATTAATTTTAATGTAACCCTCTGTCAAATCGCAGGTCCATATTTGAGAAAAACTATTACCCAGACCAAGATTTATATCTAATAAAATATCCTTACCTTTCATATATTTTTTAGTTCTTGATTCTGAATATGATCTAGAAATTTCACCATCTTTTATAATAGTATTACTACCTATCTTTAAGCTAATCTTCTTTGGATTAATTTTTTCTTTTGCCTTCCCAATAGCCATTATAATTCTTCCCCAATTAGGATCTGATGCTCCAACTGCGGTTTTTACTAGTGGGGAATCAGCTATAGACCTAGCAATTTCCTTTGCTGATGACGTATTTTCTGCTCCAGAGACTTTAATTTGAATTAGCTTTTTTGCACCCTCACCATCTTTAACAATTTGAATTGCAAGATCGTGCATTACTTCAGAAAAAGCCTCTCTAAATTTGATTAATCTCGAATCACTTGTTCTAGAAATAATTCTTTCGTTTTTATCATCCATAGCTTTTCCAGTTGCAAATACCAAAACTGTATCGTTTGTTGATGTATCACTGTCAACAGTAATTGCATTAAAACTATTTCTTAATTCAATATTTAAAAGTGTTTGAAGAACTGTTTTGTCTATTAAAGCATCCGTAAAAATAAAGGCCAACATTGTTGCCATATTAGGTGATATCATTCCAGATCCCTTAGCTATTCCAACTAGAGAAACTTCTTTGTTATCAATGAGAATTTTTCTTCCGATTGCTTTTGGAAATGTGTCGGTTGTCATAATTGATTTTGCTGCGCTTTCCCATTTATTTTCTGATATTTTTAAAGATTGGGAAATTGCTTTATTTGTTGGTCTTAAGGGAATATTTTCACCAATAACACCTGTGGAACAAATAAAAATATCTTTCTCTCTACATTTGACAATTTTTTTAATATTCGAAGTTATTGATTTATTAATTTTCTTACCTTTTTTTCCGGTAAAGGCATTAGCAAAACCAGCGTTAACTGCTAAAACTCTTGCCGATCCATCAATAATGTTTTTTTTACAAAACTCTACAGGTTCAGCCCTAATATCTGACTGAGTAAAAGCACCAGCTACAGTTGTTCCCTTTTCAAAAACTGCAGTAAAAATATCCCTTCTGCCTTTATATTTTGTTCCCGACTTTGCAGTACCCATTCTAATGCCTTTTACTAAAGGCAATTTAGGAAAGTTCTTAGGTGCTAAAGGTGATATTTTCTTAATCATTTGATTCCTATTAAAATAAAAACATAATAAAGGTAATAGTCTATATATTATAGTATGCCAATATGTTTACTTACTATAGTTGACAACTCTATAGGCTCTACCTAAATGAGTATATGAGTATTAAAACAAATAATGGAAATAAAATTTTATGCCAGGCCTCAATTCAATTCTAAATAGTATTTTTGGCTCAAGTAATGAGAGAAAATTAAAAAAATATAAAGATCAAGTTCTTGCAATAAATGAGCTCGAAAAAAAATATGAGAAATTTACTGATCAAGAATTAAAAGAACAAACTATAGAATTTAAAACATTATTAAAAGGTGAGATCAAAATAGATGACATAACTAACGATGCCTTTGCAGTAGTTAGAGAAGCTGCAAAAAGGACGCTTGGACAAAGACATTATGATGTTCAGATTTTAGGAGGTCTTGTTTTAAATAAAGGAAATATTGCCGAAATGAAAACTGGGGAAGGAAAGACTCTTGTTGCAACTCTTCCAGTTTATCTAAATGCTCTATTAGGAAAAGGCGTTCATGTAATTACAGTTAACGATTATCTTGCAAAAAGGGATGCTGAGTGGATGGGGCAAATTTATAATTTCCTTGGAATGACTGTAGGTACAGTCACATCTGATTTAGATGAAATTGATAAGCAAGCTGCATATCAAGCTGATATTACTTACGGAACAAATAATGAATTTGGGTTTGATTATCTTAGAGATAATATGAAATATAATATTGATCAGCTATCACAAAGAAGTCATGTTTTCGCAATAGTTGATGAAGTTGACTCCATTTTAATAGATGAGGCTAGAACACCTTTAATAATATCTGGGCAAGTAGAAGATAAAACAGAACTTTATAACAAAATAAATAAAGTAATTCCAAAAATCGAGGATAGTTATATAGAAATCGATGAGAAGTCAAAAAATGTTACACTGACTGATGAAGGAAATGATTTTTTAGATAAAATTCTTCCAGGACTTGGTTTGATGAAAAATAATTCTAGTGTCTATGATATGGAGAATGTAAATTTAATCCATCACATTAATCAAGCCTTAAAAGCTCACAAAATATTCAATAAAGATACAGATTATTTAGTTAAGAATAATCAAGTAATTATCATCGATGAATTTACAGGAAGAATGATGGAGGGAAGAAGATTCTCTGATGGACTCCATCAAGCTCTTGAAGCAAAAGAAAGAGTTTCAATTCAACCAGAAAATAGAACTATGGCGTCTATAACTTTCCAAAACTATTTCAGGCTATATGAAAAACTATCTGGTATGACCGGGACAGCTAGCACTGAAGCTGAAGAGTTTATGGATATTTATAATCTTGATGTTATTACAATACCGCCAAATATCAATATTTCCAGACAAGATTTAGATGACGAAATTTATAGAACTTCATCTGAGAAATATGAAGCTATTTTAGAATCAATAATTGAATCCAATAAAAAAGGACAGCCAGTTTTAGTAGGTACAACTAGTATTGAAAAGTCTGAGTATTTATCAAAGTTATTAAAAAACAAAAAAATCAAGCATAATGTTTTAAATGCAAAATATCATGAAAGTGAATCTGAAATTATTGCTGATGCAGGTAAATATGGAAGCGTAACAATCGCTACAAATATGGCTGGCCGAGGAACTGATATTCAATTAGGCGGAAGTAGTGTGGATGAGGAGGAAAAAAATAAATCACTTAATTCAGGTGGTTTATTTGTCATTGGAACCGAACGACATGAAAGTCGAAGAGTTGATAATCAACTCAGAGGTAGGTCTGGAAGGCAGGGTGATCCAGGAAAGTCAAAATTTTATTTAAGCCTTGATGATGATTTAATGAGAATTTTTGGTTCAGATAGATTGGACAT
>QCGZ01000014.1 GCA_003279705.1 OCS116 cluster bacterium AG-390-I16 | reverse complement strand
TGAAAATGAGTGAAAATCAAATTCAAACTGGGGGCTGTTTATGCGGAAATATTAAATACAAATTTAATAGGGAAGATGTTGTCTCTGCAGGTCATTGTCATTGCAAAGATTGTCAAAAAATAACTGGTTCTGGTAAAGCAACAATAGTCTTTATTCCAACTAAAAGTTTAAAAATTACTAATAATTATAAAGTTTATTCAGTAATTGGAAATGATGGAACAAATGTGCATCGGGGATTTTGTCCTAACTGTGGTTCTCCAGTCATCAGTTATGTTACTGAGCAGCCGGATTTAAGATTTATTAAAGCTGGAAGCTTAGATGACTCATCATGGATAAACATTGAGTCAAGTTTTTGGAGTATTTCAGCCAATAAATGGGATCCAGTTAACGAGAATATTCCCTGCTTTGAACAAAATCCTTAGTTTATAAAATTACCATAAAAATACCCTCATCTTAAAAATAATCAAAAATATATTATAAGATGAGGGTAGATTTATTAATTTAGTAATCTTTACCAGTTAAAATCAAAAGAAATACCATATTCTCTTGGTGGTAAGAAGTTTACAATTGCTAAAACTCCAGGAGCTTCAAAAACACTTGAAATATATCTTTCATCAGCAAGGTTTTTAACCCAGAAATTTACCGACCAATCTGTACTATCGGGAGTCCACATTAGATTTGCATCAATTAAATCTGTTTCCTGGATTGTTGCCCTAGGTGTATTTAACAAACTAGTATTAAATTTCTCATCATTATATTTATAAATGGCAGAAAGTGTTGCTTCACCAGATTGAGTTCTCCAAGAATAATCAAAACCTATATTTGCTGTAATTTCTGGAGCATTCTGTAGTCTGTAGCCAGCTAAATTAGTTACAGATCCGTCAGCATTAGTATATGGGAAATCATCATATTCAGCTTCTAAATATGTAAAAGCTCCGTTCAGTCTTAAATTTGCTGTTGGTGCAGCAAAAAATTCAACTTCAATACCCTGTGTAGTTGCATCAGCAGCATTAAGTATCGAATTACCATTAACATCAACCCCAAGAGAATTTTTAGTAAAGTAAATTAACGCTAACTGAAGATCTTGATAATCATTTTTAAAGACATTAACATTCAGTCTTAGTTTATTATCTAATAAATCTGATTTCATACCAATTTCTATAGTTTCAACTATTTCAGGATCATAAGGTCCGATATCTTCAGGAATAGTTATTCTTCCAACAAAACCTCCAGACTTAAAGCCTCGAGAGATATGACCATAAGCTAATGTATTATCAGAAAGCTGATAATCTAATCCAACTTTTGCAGACCAATCAGTCCAATCGTCTTTAGCCTGAGTACCAAAATCAATTCCAAAATCACTTAGCCTATCATCACCATAATAACGACCAATGCCATCAAGACTTATAAAGTGAGTAACATCTACTTTCATTTCAGTTTCTTCTCTAGAGTATCTACCTCCAATCTGAAGTCTTAACTTATCAGATAGATCAATAAAACTGTGGGCAAAGATCGCCTGAGAAGATCTATCCTGATCTTGAGCAGTTACCTGACTAAATCCTGGAGAAGCAAATTGTACTCTAAAGTTTTGAGAGTGATAATATGAGTCCTCGCTTAGGTATAATCCATAAACTAAATCTATGTTATCTGATAATTGAGTATTCACTCTTAATTCTTGTGTAATTTGCTCACCATCTGTTCTTCTGTCAGTGGATGCTAGAAATAATACTGTACCATCTTGGTCAGTATATTCATGCAGATCAAATTGTTTAAAACTAGTAATTGAAGTTACTGTTCCAAATGATGTGTCATTCCAAACCATTTCTAGTGTTGTTGAATCTATATTCATATCTGACATATCTTGATCAGAACTATTAGCTGAATAATAATCATCTGGTGCTGTGCATGGAGAACCAACAGGCATACAATATGAACCATATTGAACACCACCCATAGGTCCTGCTATTGTTCCAGGTTCAACATATTCTGCTTCACCTGGGTATGCACCCATACCGATATATGGCGCTCCATTTTTAGATCTTAAAATTTCATTTCTCCAAATGGCCTCAAAGCCATTTCCAGAATCATATTTCAAAGTCGCCCTTATCGAATTTATATCAATACTACCCATATCTGAGCCATCATATACATTCGTAATAAAACCATCACGCCCATGATGAAAACCAGAAAGTCTTAAAGAAATTTTTTCATTAATAGGTAAATCAGCTGCAGCTTTAACATCAAAACGATTCCAATCACCAGCAGTGATCTGAACCTTACCATTATATTCATTTGAAGGAGCTTTAGTTACAATATTAACAACACCACCTGTTGTATTAGCACCAAATAATGTTCCTTGAGGCCCTCTTAAAACTTCAACTCTTTCAACATCGAATAAATCAACTAAAGAAGTCATATTAAAATATTGAGGTACTCCATCAATAGTAACCATGACAGCACTTCCTGCATATGGATCAGGCTCAATAGCCCCCATTCCTCTTACATTGAAAACTGCACCATGAGGTGTATTTGCAAATTGTCCAATTTGAGCACCAGGAACAAGTCCTTGTAAACTCTCAAGATTAACAACAGCTTTATTATCTAAAACATCACCTGAAATAGCTGTTATTGCTATTGGAACAGTTTGAATGGTATCTTCCCTTTTTTGAGCAGTAACAACAATTTCCTCAAGTCCATAATTATCAGAACTTTCTTGAGAAACTCCAGTTAAAGGTGTTAACAAAAAAAGAACAATAAACAAAATTAAACTATTTTTCATGATTTCCCCCCCGAGATTATTATTTTTGTTGAGAAAATTGTATAATATAGTAAATTTTAGTGCAACAAGTTTAAATATTTTTAAAAATGAACAATAATAATAACAATGATCAAATATCAAAGATAAACTTTATGGATCCAAAAATCCAAAGCTGTCCTTATCAATCATACAAAATTCTTAGAGAAAATTGTCCAGTTTATCAATTACCAGAATTAGGTTTTTATATGATCACAAAATATAAAGATGGTAGAAAAGTTCTTCTTGATCCAAGAGTATTTTCAAATAATCCAACTCAACATGAAAATAATTTGGATGAGGGCGCAAAAGTACATGCGGAGATCATGGAAGAGCATGGAGTAGGATCATTTGTAGAAACTTTGCAAAGAACTGATCCTCCAGTTCATACAAAGTATAGGAAATTATTAAACAAAGCTTTTAGTGCAAGTAGAGTTAAGGAAATGCAACCTTATATTTCTAAGGTTGTAAATGATTTAATTGATAGTTTTGTTGATAAGGGCGAATGCGAGTTTGTAAAAGATTATGCTGTTCCAATTCCATCAACAATCATAGCTGACCAACTTGGAGTGCCAAGAAAAATGTTAAAAAAATTAAAACTATGGTCTGATGCAATGATTATTTCATTTGGTGTTGCTTCAATAGAAGATATGAGGTCGGCCGCGTATCTTGAAGCTGAGTCACAGCATTATTTTGACAAAGTATTTAATGAAAAAAGAAAAAATCCTTCAAACGATATTATATCTGATTTAGTAAACCTAAAACTTGATAATGGTAAAAATTTAACAAATAATGAACTTCAAGGATTAGTGGCACAGCTTCTAGCAGGGGGGAATGAAACAACGACTAGCTCTATAGCACATGGGCTTTGGCTTTTATTGCAATATCCTGATCAAATGAATAAATTAATTAAAGATCCAAGTCTTATACCGAATTTTGTAGAAGAGGTCATTAGATTTGAAACTCCTGTTCAAGGACTTTTTAGAACTGTCAAAGAAGATACTGTTATTAATGAAACTAAAATCTCAAAAGGAAGTGTCTTACTTGTAAGATATGCATCATTTAATAGAGATGAAGAAATTTTTGAGAATCCAGAAAAATTTGATATTGAAAGAAAAGATGTTGGTAAGCATCTTGCCTTTGGATCTGGGGCTCATCATTGTGTTGGCGCAATGCTTGCAAGAGCAGAAATGAAGACTGCATTTAAATTTTTATTTGAAAGAATAAAGGATATAAGTCTCAGTAGGCCATTATTAGACATTCCTCATAATCCAAGCCTTTATATTCATCAAATGAAAGAATTGCCAATCAAATTTTCTAAGAGATAAAATTATTAAGTTTACAAAATTTGGTATGAGAGATCTTCTTTATTTTGACTTCCTCTATAGACTAAACCACTAAAAATTTCATTTGGATCATCGCCGGAATATTTAGTTGTCCTACTCCAATCAAATAAATACTGTCGAAAAGATATCCTCCAATCACCATCTCTAGACTCATACTTATCTATATAACGCCCTGAACAAGTATAATTAAATCCCTCTGAGGCCCACAAAGCCAAAACATAAATTTCTCCAGTTGCTTTATTATTATTAATATCAATATCATAGCTCTCATTAATTATGGTGTGAGAAGTATCTTGCAAGGTTAAATTACCCGCCACAATATCTTCACAAAATTTTTCATAATGTCCGTCATATGTTCCATATCTTACTTCAGCATCGTCATGAAAAGCTTGCTTAAATATATCCAGATCACAACGATCGCAGCCTCTTGAATAATAAGTAACAGCTTTTCTAATTGCTTGTTCTGCTAATAGTGTTTCAATATTTGTTATTTTTACCATTTTGTTTTCCTAAAATTTAATTAAATTGTTAATTAAAATAATATAAAATTTTTTTTATACATAATTCAATAACTAAAGAGGTTTAAAAGAATGAATAATAATAATAATAAGATTCAAAAATTAATTGATAGGCAAGAAATTTATGAAGTCCTCACAAGATATTGCCAAGGAGTAGATCGTTGTGATGTTGAATTAATAAAATCAGTTTATCATGAAGATGCCCAAGATGATCATGGCATGTTTAAAGGAAAAGGATTAGATTTTGCACAATGGATTGTTGATTGGGAAAAAGAAAATATTGAAATGGGTCAACATGTAATAGGTAATTTTAGCTGTGACCTTCAGGGGGATATAGCTTATTGTGAAACATACTGTATTTCTTTTAGCGTTGATAAATCAGGAAAAAATGCAACTGTTTATAATAGGTATATTGATCGCTTTGAAAAAAGGAATGACTGTTGGAAAATTGCAGATAGATTAGTTGTTTTAGATCTTACTAGGACTGATGATCCCTCAGAACCATTCGGTGATGTTCCAGGATGGGATTTTACTTGGGGATTGCGAAACAAAGAAGATCCAATGTATAAGAGATAATAATTTTTTAATTAATTTTAGCCTTGAACTTCCCTTGGAAGCTCGCCATCAGGGTAAGGTATTGAGGTAGCTTCAAAAAAATGAGCATCTGTTTTTGGTGGATCGCCTAAAGCTATTTCACTAAGAAAAACTTCTATATGACTAGTCTTTAAATGATCCTTTAATGACTGTAAATCTTCCCACAATTCTGTAATCCTTATGATTGAATTATTATGGAGTTCAACACTAAAGCCATAATCTACACAGCCTTTTTCTTTTCTGGTCTCAATTTCTAATTTTTCTACAGCATTTTTTATTATTTCAAAATTTTTTTCATTTGTTATCATTTTTGCATTAACTACAATCATCTAATTCCCCTATCAAATTTTAGAAATATTATTAAATCTACTATGATTACTTAACCTTCTTATCATTTAAATAATCATGAAGTTTTTCATGAAAAAACCGAACTCTTGACTCTTGCGCAGCTAAATAAGGTTCTTGATAACCTCTTGATCTAACACCCCTTCTTAAACCATCTGTTAGTTGCCAATCTTGATAAACAACATGATCCCATAGATCTTCGACACCTTTACCACCGTCATAATCACGGAAATCTAATTCAACTTCTTGAAGTTTTACCGGATTCACCTTTGTGCGGCTAATAAATTCTTGCTCATGGCCATCATCTCTTCCAGTTTTGCCTATACCTTTTGCTACACCACCTATTGGATAACCCATATCCCAAAGATCAAAAAAACACTTCTCAGGATCTGTTGGATGAGGAAACCAATTTAAAAGAATACAGCCATCAGCTTGAACACCCATCGCTATATTTGGAAAAATAAATTGAAAGGGACTTTCTGTTAACTCTTCATCAGAAAGATTTTCATAATGAAAATAACCCTTCTCTTTATAATTTTTTCTTTTAGCCTCTTTTAAATCTAACCACCCTTGCTCAGATAAATTCTCGTAGTCTGAATATTTAGATACATCAACACCCCAATCTTCTAAAATCATTTTAAAAGGATGATCCTCTCCCTCAGGAACCCTGTCTCTAATAGAAGGACGACCCATTTGAATAATTCTTGCATGTCCATTTGGGAACATTTCATACCTTGAGGTAAAATGATCCTGATCTATAACGGAAGGAACTTGAGGATGTACAAATCTTGTATGGTATGACTCATTAAAATTATCACAAAAGAATTTCCAATTTACGTCAAGTTCAACTCTAACCCACTGGGCCCTGATTTGATCTTTAAAATTATGATTTTTATATATCTCAGGTAAAGGGTCTAAATATTCCATAAGATCAGGTGCATCTTCATTCATGGTATAGAAAATAAATCCATCCCAAGTATCAACCTTTACTTCAACTAATTTTCTTTTACCGACTGGACTACCTTGAGGAAAGTCATCTTCATCGGGACAGCTAATCACATTACCATCCAATCCAAACTCCCAATCATGATAAGGGCATCTAAATGAATTTTGAAAACTATCGCATTCAACAAGTCTTTGGCCTCTGTGTGCACAACTATTATAAAAACCTTTTAGAGATCCATCATCTTGTCTAACTATTATTACAGATTCAGTAACAAGGTCATGAACAATATAGTCACCAGCTTCCTTTAATTGAATTTCTCTACCTGCAATAAGCCAGACCTTTGACCACATATGTTCCCATTCTCTGGCCATAAATTCTTTACTAAAGTATCTGTCGCTAGTAATAGGATCGCCTCTTAGATTGTTAGGCTCTTTTCCATCAATTGCTAGTTTATGTGTATCAACTTCTCCCATTTAACACCCCTATTAAATTAAGAGAATATTATAATAGGATATATTTAATTGTAAATTATTTTACTGTCTGTAATTAGTTTCACCATGTGATGAAATATCTAAACCCTCTTCCTCATGAGAATCTTCTACCCTTAAGCCAGTTAGTGCTTTTACAATTACAATAATAATTAATGATGCAACAATGGACCATACAAAAACAGATGCAACACCAATTAACTGAACATTAAGTTGAACCGAAGCACTCATACCATCTGCATAACCAGCGCCACCAATATTAGCATCCGTTAAAAATGATACTAATAAAATACCTAATACACCCCCGGCACCATGTACTGCAAAAACATCTAATGAGTCATCAACTTTAAGAGTATTCTTTACAAAGGAAACCAATACATAACAAATAACACCTGCGGAACCACCAATAATTAATGCGCCAATTGGACCAACAAAACCAGAGGCAGGTGTAATTGATGCAAGGCCTGCAATTGTTCCTGTTACTAAACCCACTAAAGTAGGTTTTCCAAATTTCAGCCAATCTATAAACATCCAAACTAAAGATGCAGTTGCAGCAGAAACATGAGTAACTAACATTGCCATTCCAGCATCTTCATTAGCAGCTAGAGCACTTCCAGCATTAAATCCAAACCAACCAACCCATAGCATTGATGCTCCAATCATTACTAATGCTGGGTTATGAGGGGGATCAACTTGATCAGGAAAACCTTTTCTTGGACCAAGAGATGCTGCTAATACAAGAGCAGAAATTCCTGCAGTTAAATGAACAACTAATCCTCCTGCATAATCCAATATACCCATCTCAGCGAGCCAGCCACCGCCCCAAATCCAGTGAGTTACTGGAGCATAAACGGCAACCAGCCATAAACCACTAAATAATAATACAGCGCTAAATTTTATTCTTTCAACATATGCTCCAACCATTAAAGCAGGAGTTATAATTGCAAATGTCATTTGAAACATGAAAAATACAGACTCAGGAATATCTCCAGAAAGCGAGCTTCTTTCAACTCCTGAAAAAAAGGAATTCTGTAATCCACCAACCCATTGATTACCTTCAGAAAAAGCTAAGCTATAACCAACAGCAAGCCAAACTAAAGATGCTAAACAAGCAACAGCTATACACTGCATCAAGACAGATAAGATATTTTTTGATTTAACTAAACCACCATAAAATAAAGCCAATCCTGGTAAAGTCATAAAAAGAACTAAAGCAGTAGAAGTTAAAATCCAAGCAGTATTTCCTGTATCTAACATTATCATCCCCCCATTAATTAATAATTTATTATGAAATATTTATTTTTTAACTATACATAATTAAAAATAAAAAAGTATATATTTTTATTCTTTTTTTTGAGAGAATACTTATACTTTGAGGCTTAAATAACACAAGTTACACACCTTAATTATCTATCCTTTTTTGATAAATAAACTCCTAGAATTTTAACTTCTTCAGAATAATGAGATAATTCTTCCAGCGCTAGCTTTATTGAGTCCTCTTGAAAATGCCCTTCAATATCAACATAAAACTGAGTAGCCAAAAAACTTCCATCAACTTGATAGCTTTCCAGTTTAAGCATATTAACACCGTTAGTAGCAAAACCACCTAAAGCTTTATATAATGCTGATGGAACATTCCTAACCTTAAAGACCAAAGTTGTAATCGTAGGACCATCTAATTCTTTTGATTGAATATCCTCACGGCTTAAAATTAAAAATCTTGTGATATTAAACCCCTTATCCTCCATATTCTCTTTAAGAATTTTTAAATTATAAATCTCTGCGGCAAGCGGTGAAGCTATTGCTCCAATAGATATATCATTTATTTCTGAAATTTCTCTTGCAGAACCTGCTGTATCTGCTGAAGATTTGGGATCCAATCTCAATTCTTTTATTGAATTACGACATTGACTTAATGCCATCTCATGACTTCTTACGATAGAAAGTGTTTCCAATGATGAACCTTCAACACCCATCAAGGCGTGATGAATTTCAAGAAAAAATTCACCTATTATCTTTAAACCAGATGTTGGCATCAATCTATGAATATCTGCAACACGACCTGCTATGGAGTTTTCAATAGGAATCATAGCGTAATCATTTTTTTTATTTATAACATTGTTAAAAACTTGATCAAAAGTTCCACAAGCAACTGGAGTTAGATCTTTATCATAAAGATCACATGCTATATGTGAGTTAGCTCCAGGTTCTCCTTGATATGCTATCGTTTTTTTCATACTAATTACTCAAGCTCTTTTCTTACATTATATAAATCATCTTCTGTATCAACACCAATAGGTATATCATTGATGAAATCAATAACTATTTTCATATCATTATCAAGAGCTCTGAGTTGCTCTAACTTACAATCCTTTTCTCTTGCGGATTGATTTGTACTTATAAATTTCTTCAAAGATGATCTTTTATAACCATAAATCCCTAAATGATGATAAAGTTTATCATAACTATAAGACCCTGGCATCCTTACAAAATCATTCGCATATGTTGGTTTTAATGGATTTTTAATATAAGCTTTTACAATATTTGGATTCTCAAATTCCTTATTATCAAAAATAGGACTGCAAAGAGTTGATATATCAGCATCTAAATTTTCTTCTAACAAATTACAGGTTTGATTTATTAAAGAAGGATTAATAGTCGGAAGATCACCTTGTAGATTAATTATTTTCTCATATTTTTCATCTTGATCGTATTTTTCTAATGCTTCAAAAATCCTATCAGAGCCAGATTCGTGGGAAAATTTTGTCATAACAGCAATTCCATTATGAGTATTTATTATATCAAATATTTCTTGATTTGGAGTAGCAACAATGACATCCCCGCATTTAGATTCAACTGCCCTATTCATAACATGCACAATCATTGGCAAATCAGCAATTTGAGCTAACGGTTTATTCGGTAACCTTGATGACTCCAAACGAGCTGGTATTACTATTAAATTTTCCACATCTTATTCTAATATTATATGTCCTAATAAGGCTACAGATAAAAATTTAAAAAAAAGAATTTTTTGTAGCAAAATTTTTTAAAAATGCTATATAGATGCCGCTGGAAATAAACTATGGATCTAAATCAAATAATTAAAATCATTTTTGCAAGTATTTTTACTTTTTTAATAATTGGGTCACTATCATCAATTAGTAATTCTATATTTTTAGAAAAAGTTATAGATAACCTTTCATCAGTTTCAGCTGCGAAACTAAGCAAGCTCAGAGAAGAATTTTTCAACGCACAATCTTCTATTGATGAGAATAAAAAAATACTTACTCATACAGTTGTTGGAAGAAAAGAATTATTAGCAACAATAACCAAACAAGAAACTATATTAGATGAGCTATCATACTTAAGCTCCGCTGAAGCAGCATCTGAACATCTTCAAAAACTAAATAATAATTTAAAATCTGAGGAAGAAAAACTTTCTCATTCTGTTATGGGCAGAAAAGACTTAAAGAAAAAAATTGAACAAATTAAATCTGAAATTTCTTCATTTAAAAAAATTATGCCGTCCTCAGATGACATATTATTGGCAAATGCAGTTGTGGAAGAAACAAAACCTGAAGATAAAAAAGTTGTAGTTGTAGAAAAACCAAGGCTTACTTTTGAAGAAGAGTTAGTACTTGCATCTGTTGACGCCGGATTAAAATTATCTAAGAAATGTACTGCTTGTCATAGTTTAAAAAGTGGAGGACCTAATGGCGTCGGCCCTACTCTATGGAATATTGTAAATGCACAAAAAGCAAATATTGATGGTTACTCTTATTCCAAGGCTTTATTATCCATTGGAGGAAACTGGACTGTACAGGATTTAGATATGTGGCTTAAAAGTCCAAAGAAATATGCTCCTGGGAATAAAATGTCTTTTGCGGGATTAAGAAAAATTAAAGATAGAGCTAATATGATTGCTTTTTTAAACTCAATATCAGATGAACCAATACCTAATAATGGTTTGAATTAAAAATTTTCTTAATTTTCATTCACAAGTTGATATCGCTTTTGTCCAACTAATTTAATTATTGACTATTAATGTAATTCTGTGTTGTTTTATACACAATTGGATACAAAGAAAGGAAAGTAAAAAATTGTCAAATCAATCTGAAATTAAGCCTTTGGCTAATAAACTATTTAGTGGTGATTGGGGTAAAGAGCCTGAGCCAAAGTTAGGAAATAAACCAATACTGGGTGATCGTTATACCTCAAAGGAATTTATGGCCCTTGAATGGGACAAATTATGGACAAAAGTTTGGCAAGTTGCAGGTCTCGAACAGCAAATTAAAGAACCTGGTGACTTCTTTACATTTGAATTTGGCTCTGAATCTATCCTATGCGCCCGAGGCGAAGATCAAAAAATAAGATGTTTTTATAATGTTTGTCAGCATAGGGGTAATCAATTAGTTCAAATTGAAGAAGGAAATCTTGATAGTTTTACATGCGCATATCATGCTTGGAAATTTGGTTTAGATGGAAAATTAAATTGGGTACCAGATGAAGAAAATTTCTTACAAGGTTCACCATGTGGAAAAAGAAACTTAATTGAAATTAAAACCGAAGTTTGGAAAGGTTTTATTTTCTTTAATTTAGATAATAAAAGTAAACCTCTAAGAGACTACTTAAATCCTATTATGGAGCATATGGAAGATTATCCTATCTCAGATATGATCAGGACTCATTGGGTAACGGTTGAAGGAGATTGGAATTGGAAGTGTGTTCAAGACAATTTTAATGAATCTTATCATACACCTTATGTACATCCTGGATTAAAATATGTAGCGGAAGAAAAATATCAAGCATGTCAGTTTGATATGTATGAAAGCATGCATTCTAGAATGCTTATGCCGGGTTTTATGCCTAGTGTAAGTGTATATGAAGAAGAAGATAAAGTATTAGAGATGATTGGTCCTCACATTGAATACTGGGATATGAGACCAGATGACTACAAAGGACGTCTGCTTGACATAAGAGAAGATTTGCAAAAACAAAAAAGAAAATTAGATAAAGAAAAAGGCTACGATTTTAGTAAATTTAAAGATACACAATTAACTGATCATTACCATTATACTATTTTTCCTAATATGTCATTTAGTGTCAAGCCTGACGGAATGCAATGGTTGAGAGGCAGCCCTCACCCTACTGATCCAACAAAATGTATTTTTGATTATTGGTATTTAACACTTTTTCCAAAAGGAGTTGAAACATATCACTCCCCAGCACTTGGAATGGAAACAAATATCAATACTAAAGTTCCTCATATTCAAGGCCATCATGAAGAAGTGGATGTGGGACCAGGAATTAGTGAAGATGTTGCTATTTGGAAGAGCCAGCAAAAAGGCTTAAGTTCGAGAGGTTATATTGGAGATTATATGCCTGAGCAAGAAAATAGAATTCGTTATTTCCACGAAAATATTGATAAGTATCTTTTCGGGAATAGTGGCGGAGACGCATAAGATTAAAATTTAAAGGGGGTTTTATGAGTAATTTAGAAATAGCGGCTGATAAAATTGCTATAATGGATGTAGTGTATAAATACTGCAGAGCAATTGATAGGCTTGATAGAGAACTCCTTGAGTCAGTTTTTCATGAAGATTCTATTCATCACCATGGTGAATACAAAGGGCCTTCTGCTCAATTCTGTGATTTTGCATTTGATATTCTTTCAAAAATGGAACACACACAACATCTAGTTGGAAATATCCTTGTAGAAGTTGATGGAAATTTAGCTTGGTCGGAGTCATACTGGCAAGCATTTCATCGTCTTGCCAAAGGTAGGGATTTCTCTGAATCAGGTGGATTTGTAGCGGATCATGACCCAAGCATTGATGAAGACGTTTTTATATCTGGTAGATATATTGATAAATTCGAGAAACGTCACGGTGAATGGAAAATTATAAAAAGACAAGGTGTTCATGATTGGGTTAGATTTGAACCAGCAACAGACAAAGGTTGGCGTGAAGGTCCTGGTCCAGCTCCGAGAAGAGGTGATAAAAAAGATCCTGCCTATGAAAGAGATTAAACAGGTATCGTTTAGGAGAATTAAAATGATAATTGTATCAGCAACACTTAATTTTGAGTCTAAAGAACAAAGGGATAGAGCTATAGAAATCACAGCTGATATTCAATTAGCAACACGTGAAGAAGAAGAAGGTTGCATTAGCTATTGTTTTGCTGCAGATCCATGTGATGATAACAGAATTCAAGTTTATGAACTATGGAAGGATGAGGATTCTCTTGTTGCGCATTTTAAACACCATACTTATGCAGCAATGGTTGAAGCCTTAAATTCGATCGGAATAAGAGATACTGAAAATCAAATGTACTTAATTGATAAACATAAACCAGTTTATGATGAGGATGGAAATCCTAGAGAAGTATTATTTGCTAATGATTAAAAATTCATGACAATAAAAATTATAGATACTCATGCCCATGTTGTACTTGGTAAAGCTTTTGGTAAGGCAGGTAAATATGGTCCCGAAACTGGGATAGATGAAAATGGGCTACCTTTTTTCAGAATAGGTGAATACAAAATGAAGCCTATGCAATATGAAAATACTATTTTTATGGAAAATAATTTACGCATCGAAGCGATGGATAAGCTTGGTATTGATTTACAGTTATTGTCCCCTAATCCATTAACAATGTTTCACAAAATTGAAGGTGAAGTTGCTAATGAATTTTGTAAAATCCATAATGATGCAATGGTTGAATCAATAAATGAGTATCCTGAAAGACTTTTAGGATCAGCAACCGTTCCATTACAAGATATAGATCTTTCTTGTAAAGAGCTGGAAAGATCCATTAAAGATTTGGGCCTAAGTTCAGTTTCAGCAGGTACTGATCTTCCTTTTGGATTAGACGATCCAAGACTTGATGAATTTTATCAGACTGTAGTCGATTTAAACATACCATTATTTCTTCATCCAGCTTCTTCAGGTGGTGCTAAAGGACCCGATGATTGGAGAATGGGTAGATACGATATGAGTATCATGCTTGGTTATGCTTATGAGGAAACACTAGCAGTAGCAACTCTAATTATTGGAGGAGTGATGGACCGTCACCCTAATCTTGATATATGCATTTCTCATGGTGGAGGAGCTATGCCTTATTTAATTCAACGTTTTTCCGAAATGTCAGAATTTCGTGATTGGGCACCAGAAGGTGTTAAAGAGAATGGATTTTTGAATGAATTAAAAAAATTGTGGTTTGATGCTCATGTTCATGGAGAAAAATCACAAGCAATGCTATTTGATATTATTGGTGAAGAAAGACTAGTTTATGGAACAAACTTTGGCGGCTGGGATACTCCAAAGAAATTAGAAGACTTTGCACCAAATCTTACAGAAAATGCAAAAAAACTTTTAAGGCTTTCATAAGGTATAAAAATGGATAAACAAAAAATATTTTCAAATCTAAATTTATTTAAAGGTGATAGCGATACCATATGTGAAGATGCATCAATTTGGATTGATGGAAATATTATTAAATATGCAGGACCATCTTCAGAGTTTACAAATACATCTCATAATATTGAAAGAGTTGATTTAGGTGGAAAGACTGTTATACCTGGCATGACCGAATCTCACGCTCATATATCTTATACAAATAATGGTCCTCTTGAATTAGATAAAACCCCTATTGAAGAAGCTATGATTAAAACAGTTGATAATGCACGCATTATGCTTGGGTCAGGTTTTACATCTGCAATAAGCTTTGGGTCAGTTCACAGGATAGATGTTTTCTTAAGAGATGCAATTAATAGTGGCCAAATTGCAGGTCCTCGACTTCTTGCTGGTGGCAGGGATATTTGTGCTATTGGAGGTAATGCAGATACATATCCAGATCATGCAAAACCTCAAACTGAGGGATTGGCAATGATAACTGACGGTCCTTGGGAAATAAGGAAAGCTGTAAGATCTCTATGGAAGAATGGAGTTGATGTAGTGAAAGTCATGATAGATGGGGAGTTAATTTCACTGCAAGGGAGACCAGGTGACCTTGGTTATAAGGACGAGGAAGTTGAGGCATTGGTAGATGAGGCTCACCGAAAAAAAATGAAAGTTGCTTGTCATGCTAGATCAGCTGAAGCAGTAAAGCAGGCAGTAAGAAGCGGCATCGATTTTATTGGCCACGCAAACTACATAGATTCTGAAGCTTTAGACCTTTTAATTGAAAATAAAGATAGAGTTTACGTTGGTCCTGCGATTGCTTGGGAAATGGCATTTTTAAAGAATGCAGAAAAAATGGGTTATAAGAGTGACAGCCGTGAAGTTATCGAATACCAAAAGGAGTTAGAAGAAACTATATCCTCATATAAGAAAATGAAAGAGGCTGGTATAAAGATTTTAGTTGGTGGAGATTATGGCTTAGATATTGCTCCGCATGGGACCTATGCAAAAGATCTTGAGCATTATGTTAATCTGTTTGGTTTTTCTAATGCTGAAGCCTTACACTCCGCAACAAGTCTTGGAGGAGAAGCAATGGGTAATGATGGTTTGCTGGGAACACTAGAGGAGGGTAAACTAGCTGATTTAGTTATAATCGATGGTAATCCACTTGAAGATATTACTGTACTTCAAGATCATAAGAAAATTAAAGCTGTAATGAAAGATGGACTTATTTATCAAGGACTAACAAATAAAATAAATCCATACTTAAATGAAAATTTATAATACTTACCTCTTATCAAATAGAATATCTAAACTAGACATTGGCATAAAAAACATACTGAAGTTGTGAACAGGTTCGGAGATTGGTTTTTGAAGTTTTATATTTTTTAGTCTTTTAACTAAGTGTTTAAAGGAACTAATCATCTCTTGCCGACCTAATAATGCCCCAGGACAATGGTGAACACCTGAGCCAAAAGCTAAATGAGCTCCAACTCCTTTTCTTTCTAATTCAAAACTATGTGGACACGCAAATTTTTCTTCATCTCTATTTGCTGGTCCATACCCCATCATTATAATAGATCCTTCTGGTATTAATGTTCCAGATACCTCAACATCTTTAGTTGCTTGCCTTACTAAGAATTGAACAGGACTTTCCCATCTTAGAACTTCTTCTATGAAAGGTTTAATTAAATTTTCATCCTCATAAAGTTTTTCTAAAACTTCAGGAAATCTTATTAATGACCACATTCCATGATTTATTGCACTTTGAGTGGTTTCAAATCCACCAGTAATTAATTGGTGCATTAAATTTTGTAATTCATGCATACTAAGAGCTTTTTCATCATCACCATGAGCATGAACTAATGCTGACATAAGATCTTCTTTGGGATTCTTTCTTCTATCCTCAAATACATCAGCCAAAAATAGTTGGGCCTCGAGCTCAGTTTCAGCATCTCTCCTTACATCTTCTTCAGTCGCTATTGCTGAGCGTGTTGACCCAAGCATTGAATCAGCCCATTTTTTAAAAGTTGCTACATCTTTTCTATCAAGTCCTAATTGCTCAGCAATAATTATTCCTGGCATAGGCATTGCGAATTCATTATTAAAATCACATTTACCGTTATCAATAAATTGATCAATTAATTGATTAACTACCTCATCAATATGAGGGGTCATCTCTACAACCCTTTTTTTTGTAAACACCCTATCAACTAATTTTCTGTAGCGTGCATGAGTAGGGGGGTCAGTCCTTTGGAGGGTTTGAACATGCTCCCAACCTCCACCATCGACAAGAATTGATTGATGCAAGTCTGCAAATGGACCTCTCTGGGCTAACTTCACATCAGAACTAAATGTTTCAAAATCTTTTAATGCGTATCGAATGTCATCATATTTTGTGATCATAAACATTCCTATTTCAGGAATCTGATACACAGGTTTTTCTTCATGAAGCAATTTGTAAAATTCAAAAGGATTACTATTTATAATTGGATCTAAAAAACTGTATTTTTCGTGATTATTATTTGTCATTTTTAAAAACCTCTCCTTAAACTCTACTCCAATCATGCTCCTTAATCCAGTCCTCAAAATATGTTGGAGTAACATTTAGTAATTTATAAGCTGGCTCCATATCTATAGCTAATGGTGACGGTTCTTGATCATTATACCAAGTATAAAAAGCTGCCATACCTCCATAAATCGATACATCTTCGTACTCTTCTGATCCAGTTACAAGTTTACTCATTGCGCCTGCAAAATTCTTTGGATCCAAGCTTTTGAATTTAATTTCTCTATTAAGGGCTCTGGAAAATCTTTCTGCAACCTCCTCACCCAGCAAAATTTCGGGACCTCCAACATAAATTTTATCAGCTTTTACTGAACTATTTGAAAGGGATGCAACCATAAATTTTGCAACATCATTTAAACAAACCCAAGAAATTTTTAAATCAGAAGAACATGGATAAGCAAATGTATCGTTATTGGTTATAGATGGTTTAGACCAAAAACGAGTTAAATTATCCATAAAAACCATTGAACGAATAACAACATAATCCATACCACTTTCTTCCATTGCTTTTTCTATCGCACGCCTTCCATCGTGAGCCGCTAAGCCATTATCCTTTGGAGCAACATAGCAACTTGTATTAAAGACAATTTTTTTAATGCCTGCATCAGCACCCGCTTTAGTAATATTCTCCCCCCATTGCTGTGCAATATTTTTATCAAAAACAAAAGGTAAGTTCATTGCTATAGCGTCAACATCTTTAGAAACTATCCTTAAAGAATCAATATCAAAAAGATCGGCCTTAACAGGCTCAACATTACTTGGGTCATAGGCTTTAAAATCATCTGGATTTCTGCTTACCGCTCTTACTTTGTAACCATTTTTCAATAATTCATCAATCAGCGGCAGTCCCTGATCACCAGTAGCACCGTATACAAGTATTTTATTCATTAATTTTCCTCAGAATTTAAAAAGTTATTTCCTGCAGCATGTTTGCCAGCTAAAAAACCATATGTGAGTGCAGGTCCTAAAGTACCCCCAGCGCCAGCATAAACGGAACCAGTGCTTCCAGCCATAGCATTTCCTACTGTGTATAAACCTTCAATAATTTTCCCAGAAGCTGATAGAACTCTCCCTGATGCATCTGTGCTAGCACCACCATTTGTTCCTAATGCGCCAATATTAATTTCAACTGCATAATATGGGGGTTTATTTAATTTACCTAAAGTCGAAAAAACTCCATCTTGCGATCTATCGCCATAGAAAGAGTCATACTCACTTTGACCCCTTGAGAAATCTTTATCATTTCCTGAATCAACATATTTATTAAAATTACTAACGGTATCAATAAAATTATTAGCACTTAAATCTAGTTTTTCAGCCAACTGATCAAGTGAGTCAGCACTTATCATCCAATCAGGTGCGTCGGTTCCAGGCATAATAGTTGCAAAAGGATATTTGTCTTTAAAATTTGAGTCAAAAATTATCCATGCTGGTAAATTTGGATATCCATATTGATTTGGATCAAAGAAATGAAATGCTCCGGCTAAGGCTGAATAATTAGTTGCTTCATTACAGAATCTTTTACCTTCTTTATTTACCATAATTGAATGAGGAAGAGTTCTTTCAATTAAAATTGGCGAAGACATTTGTCCACCCTCAGACCATTCATCATTAGGAATTGATAGCACTGGAGACCACCAAGCACTTGTCATATTGCCTAAGGCCGCTCCAGCTTCTTGGGCAAGAATCAATCCATCGCCATCATTTCCAGGAGGCGAAGCAGGTGCATTTAGTGGGCCCCTTAAAAAGGTATTAACAAGTTCTTTATTCCATTCAAAACCTCCGGTGGCTATGATGACACCTCGGCGTGCACTAATTATTTGAACCTTATTATCAACCTCAATTTCGATTCCTGTTATTCTATTACCATCTTTAATTAATCTCTTAGTTTTTGTATTTAATTGTGGTTCGATATCCCTATCAAGACAGCCTTTTAAAAGCGCTCCCACTAATGCCTGTCCAAAACCTCTTGAGTCTTTTGCCAAACGTTCAGACATAACTTCATCTGGAACTATACCTGTACCACCGCCTAGGGGTGTTTCCCCAAGGGTCATTGGAAGTGGAGAACCATTATTACGAATTTTAGTAGCCCAGTCGCCTAAAATTGAGTAATCAAATAAATTATTATCAAGAGCTCTTCCTCCACCCTCAATTGCACCTGGACGGTCAAGATAATAATCAGGATATCCCTTAAGAATTGAAAACTTTGCATCTGTTTTATTTTCAAGAAAATCAAGCGCTTCTGCACAATTATCAATGAAAGCTTCTAATAAATTTAAATTAATGTCACCATGTGAAAGGGACATAAAATAATCAATTGCTTTATTTCTATCATCATCAATACCTTTTGCCTTCATATGACTATTCATTGGCGCCCATATTATACCTCCAGAAACACCAGCAGTTCCTCCTACTAATGATTGCTTCTCGAATAAACCGACAGAGGATCCATTTTCATACGCTGTTATTGCAGACATCATTCCACTAGCGCCTGAACCTAAAATTATAACATCATATTCTTTATCCATTGAAATCTCCTTCGATGACATTAATGAATATATTATATTTTATCTAGATAAAAAAATTAGATATTTATTTTGAAATTTTTAATAAATTACTTAATCTAAAATTATATTTTCAAATGTTTGGGGTGAGTTTATGGATTTAGGCATCAGAGGTAAAAAAGCGATAATTAATGGTGGAAGCGCTGGTATGGGTAAAGGCAGTGCTTTAGCTCTTGCTCGAGAGGGTGTTGATCTAGTTATATCATCACGTGGGGAGGAAAGGCTTGAAAAAACTTGTGATGAAATAAGGAATGAAACAGGTGTAAATGTTATAGCAGTGGCTACTGATCATAGTACAGATGAAGGTAGAGAAAAAATAATAAACGCATGCCCTGATCCAGATATTTTAGTAGGAACATGTACACCACCAATGCATACTCCTGACTATGAAAGTATTTCTCCAGAAGATTGGAGACAAACTCTTGAAGTCTCTCTTCTAAGTCCAGTTTCGTTTATGAAAGAGTTAATTCCTGGAATGGTAAAAAGAAAATGGGGTAGAATAGTAAATATTGGGACAGGTGCTGCAAAGACACCTGCTGAAGTAAGAATTTTATCAGGAGGTCCAAGAGCTGCTTTGGTAAATTATTCCGTTGCAGTATCTAAAAAAGTTGCAAAGCATAATGTTGCAATTAATAATATCCTACCAGGAATGCATCACACTGCAGCGACAGGAGAGAGATATCAGAAATTAGCTGAAGAAAATGGCACCTCATACGATGAAGAAGTTTTTGAGTTTGCAAAAAAATGGAGAATACCAGCTAGAAAATTTGGTACTTCACAAGATTTTGGAGATTTTGTAGCAATGTTTTGTAGCGAACAAGCAACGTATGTCATTGGTCAAAGCTTGGTAATTGACGGCGGCATAGATAATACAACTTTTTAAGGAAAAGAATTATGTCAAAAAAACCTATACTTTTAGATATCCAAGATAAAATAGCGACAATCACTTTAAATAGGCCAGAGAGAAAAAATGCTATTAATGCAAATATGGTTAATAACTGGGTAGAAATTCTTGATGAATGTAAAGATAATTCAGATATCTCAGCAATTATACTAACTGGCGCTGGAGAAGCTTTTTGTGCCGGTGGCGATAAAGCAAATCTTGGTGCAAATAATAAAATAGATCCACTTGAAACAAAAAATCACTTCTGGGATCATTTTCAGAGAGTGGCTAAAAGAACTGCATTAATTGAAAAACCTATAATAGCTGCAGTAAATGGCATGGCAACTGGTGCAGGGATGGATATGAGTCTTCATTGTGATATTAGGTTTGCATCCAAAAATGCAATTTTTAGAGCTTCTTATGCGGCATTTGGTTTAGTGCCTGGAAACGGTGGTACATACTTTCTACCTCGTATTGTAGGAACATCAAAAGCACTTGAATTATTTTGGTCAACTGATGTAATAGATTCTGAAGAAGCCCTCAGGATTGGACTAATAAATAAAATCTTTTCAGAAGAAGAATTAATGGAAAAAACAAGAGAATGGTTGAAAAATGTTTTAAATCAAGCTCCAATTCCTGTTAGAGTTATTAAAAGATTAATATATCAGAATGTTAATATGGATCTTAATACAAGTTTAGATTTAATTTCTTCACACATGGCCTTTGCTAGAACAAGCGAAGATCATGCTGAGGCTATTGCTGCATTTGAAGAAAAAAGAAAACCAAAATTTAAAGGTAAATAATGAGCGAAATAGATAAAAAATTTCAAAGCAAAAATTTTAAAAGTTGGAATAATTCTGATTTAAAAAATATTCCTGTCGATGGAAAAAGATATAATTCTCATGCCTTTATGGAAAAGGAGTGGGAATTTATGTGGCCAAAAGTATGGTTACTGCTTGGACGTGAGGAAGAAATTCCAAACCCTGGTGATTATCAAATGGAAGACTTTGGGAAAGAGAGTTTTTTGATGGTACGTCAAGATGATGATTCAATTAAATCATTCTACAATGTGTGCCAGCATAGGGGTGCCCGTCTTACCTTTAGTGATGTAGGAACTGCAGAAACATTTAATTGCCCTTATCACGGCTGGAAGTGGAGAAAGGATGGTAAATTAATTGAAGCTCAGGATTCGGAAGACTTTCCACAAGGAGATCCATGTCAGAATTTGAGACTAGAAGAAGTTAAGACAGAAACATTCGCTGGATTCATATGGATCAATATGGATAAAAATGCTTGTTCTCTTAAAGAGTGGCTAGGGCCAATTTGGGATGATTGGCAAGCATATGAAATTCACAAATGGAAACGCTATGTTGCACAAACAGTAAATATGCCATGTAATTGGAAGATAATTTTAGATAACTTTAATGAGTCCTATCATTTAAATACTGTTCACGCTCCAGAAAAGGCTGTGACTAAAAAAAGAATGCCAAGCGGTGTTGATACCAGCTATAAAAGCACTCAATTTGATCTATCTGATGAAGGACATAATAGAATGATTATGCAAGCAGGATATGGTCCTGCTGGATCTTTTGAGGAAGGCGGTATAATTGAAGATCCTCTAGCAACTGTAATGAGAGATTGGGAGATTGACCCAGATAATTTTACTGGAAGAGGCTTTGATACAAGAGAAGCAATACAAAAAGCAAAAAGAAAATTAGGGCCAAAAAGAGGATATACTCATTATGAAAACCTTCATGATGAACAACTTACGGATGCATTCCATTACACTCTTTTTCCAAACTTTGCAGTATCCTTATGGGCTGATGGATTTCATTTCTTAAGAGCAAGACCACATGCTACTGACCCAGAAAAATGTGTATTTGATAATTGGTGGTATGCTAGCAATCCAAAAAACGAGATATCACCTATAAGAAGTACAGTTGGTATTCACGAAAGAGGTAATTTTGCTATAGAGCCAGATATATTTAATCATGGTGAAAAAAGTTTAGGCCAAACTATCGATCAAGATGCTGTTGTTTTTATATTCCAGCAATATGGTTTACGCTCTAGAGGTTTTAATGGTGCATATTTTGCAGGACAAGAAAAGCGTGTTCATCGTTTTCATGAAATGATTGAATCATATTTTGAGGAATAGGCTATGGAAAAAAAATTAGGAGGAATAGGCTATGGAAAAAAAATTAGAAAGAGTTATCTCGAAATCAGAAATTTATGAACTTGTTTGTAAATACATGCGTGGATTAGATCGTTTAGATAAAATTATCTTTAGATCAGTTTTCCATGATGATGCATATTGTGATTATGGATTCATAAAAACTGATCCAGATACATTTGCGACATTTTGTATGGATGCACTAAAAGATCATATATCTAATCATCATATGATAGGAAATTCATTAATTGAATTTGATGAAAAAGATGAAAATACAGCATATGGAGAAATATACTTTAATGCTTATCACAAAACTATTGAGAATGGTGTCAATACTGATGTAATTATTGCTGGAAGATACCTTGACCGTTATGAAAGAAGAGATGGTATTTGGAAAATAGCCTACAGATCAGAAGTCAATGATTGGTCAAGAACTGAACCAACAAATGATCCGTATTTTGATGACTCAGATTGTCATAGAGGAAAAAGAAAAGATGATGATGTTTATCATAGGGAAAAAATGTATAAGCCTTAAATCTAAATTAGAGTTTTAAATCATCTAATTTTTTAAACCTGATTAGTCAATTTTTCTTTTTGAATTTTTATTTCTTCTCTAATCTCTTCCTGTTTTTGTTGCGTGATTGGATAATCTCGAACACAAAAAATAGCGATTATTAAAAATAATGGTAAACCAAAGCAAAATAAAATTTTAAGACCAAGGATTTGTTCTGGACTATTTATTGCACCAGGACTGGAATCAAAACCAATTAGATCAAGATATGTAAAAGCAAAGAATGGAGCTATTGCTATAGCCATTTTAGTCACAAATGACCATGCTGCAAAAAACTGGGCAGCTCTATCTTCACCAGTAAGGTAAGTATCATAGTCAATAACATCTGCCTTCATAGAATGCGGTATAAGATGAAAGGTTGACCCAGCTAATCCAGCTATAAAAGTAATTGGAAACATCCAATAATAATCACCCTCACCCAAGAAGAAATAACAAGGCTGCAAGATTGTAAAAATTAATAACCCGATTTTCCAAGCATTATGTTTTCCGATTTTTTTAGAAAGCCAAAGCCAAAAAGGAATGCCAATAAGATTTGCAACATAATAAAATACAAAATAAAGAATCCCCTGTTCCTCTTCACCGGTTACACCTCTAATAAAGAACATAACAGTTAAGGTTGAAAGAGTAATACCCAGATAATTAAAGAAATATGCAAAAATAAGTTTTCGAAAAGCGCTATTCTGCCACATAGCGATTAAACCTTTTTTTACTGATCCTTGTTTAACTTGATAATCCATTCTTTCAGGAACATTAAAAACTGAAAGACTGATACAAATTGGAATAACCAGAAGTAAACAAACACCAATAATTATAATTGTTTCTTCAGCACCTCCAAAGGCGAATAAGAACAGAGCAATTGCAGGTAAAAATTTAGAAATTGCATTGCCAAATGTTCCTATAAACATTCTCCACCCTACAATTGTAGATCGTTCATTATAATCAGAAGATAGTTCTGCAGCCCATGAATAGTATGGGATAAATAGCATACTCCAACCAAACCATAAGACCAAAAACCAAAATAATAAATAATGTCCGCCAGTCCCTAAATTTAAAGATAAGAAATCTAAACTCAAAGGAACCCATTCCCAAGAATTACCAGGAAAAAATATTTTATATGTCGCAATCATTAGAAGTGGTATTGAAAGAAACATCCATATACGCCTTCTTCCCCACCTGCTATTAGTCCTATCACTTAAGAAGCCAATTAATGGATCGGTTACTGCATCAAAAGACCTTGCCAAGAGCATCACTAAAGCAACCGCAGCAAAATCAAGTCCCAAGTCAGAAACATAATAATTTGGTATAAAGGCTAATAAAGGAAGAGATGCAATAGAAAGGGGCATCTCTGAGAGTCCATAAAAAAATAGGGTTTTTTTTGTTAAAGGCTTTTCTGACATAAATTTTCTACCCTAAGCTTGACCATAAAGAATCTTTGCTTATCCAGTCATCAACCCAATCATGAAAATGCTGCAACCTCTCCTCGTCTTTACTAAGCAAAGCACTATCAAATCCTTTTG
>QCGZ01000013.1 GCA_003279705.1 OCS116 cluster bacterium AG-390-I16 | reverse complement strand
AACCCCGCTACTCTTAGTGGGGTTTTTTAATAAATAAATTATTTTTAATTTAATTATAGATTAATAATCTACTAAATTAGATTGTTAAAAAGGGGGAAAAATGAAGAATTTTTTTAAAGGATTATTTCTTTCGCTACTAATTTTTGTTGGTAATTTAAGTGCTTCACCAATTCAAGCCTACTATTGCTTCGTTACTGCTCAGCCAAGTATTATTATAGACGCATTTGATGAAAATTTTGAAAAACTAGCCTCAAAGGGAGTATCTACTCATAGACTTTATGAATTCCACTTAAGTGGTGAATATGAATTTACCCATTGTATTGTTACTGATAATTCTGACTCAGATCAATTTGAAAAAAGTTTAAAAATTATGAAAGGTTCAGAGGAAGGCCGAGCTATTTTAACTAAGCTATCAACTGTAATTACAAAAGAGGTCCTCAATGGAGCTGGGACGCCCATTGCATCTGTAGGTGATCCAGTTACTCAAACTGGTATGCTTATAGATGTTCGTGCAAAAGATGATAAAGGCTTTGTTAATGCTTTAACTTCTCTTATGAATTCATCAGGGCGTCAAGGAAGTATTACACTTTTTGAAGATACATTTACTGGAGTTAAAGGTAGGACGCACTATGTTGTTATAGGTGGCTCATCTTTAGATGAGGTTCTCTCAAATTTTAGAAATACATTAGCCAGCCCAGATGGTGAAAAGTTCTTAAAGAAAGCTCCTCGCTTAAGAAAATTAATGAATAAATCATTAATTTATTTAATTAAGAGTTGGGAAGCGAAATAACTATAGCTACTTGATGTTAATATAAAGCTGGTTATATTTTATTAGCTTTGGGGAGAAATTATGAGCGATCAAATTAATTGGCCAAGTAAGAATTATGCTTGGTTTTTTACCACTCTACTATTAATTACTTATACAGTTTCATTTATTGATAGGGCTATGATTAATCTTCTTATTGACCCAATAAGAAATGATCTAGCTCTTTCTGATATACAAATGGGTCAAATTCTTGGACCTGGATTTATGATCAGTTATATTCTTTTTAGTCTTCCAGTCGGAAGAATGGTTGATAAATTTAATAGGATTGCTGTTTTAATTGGAGGTATTCTTCTTTGGAGCTTAGCTACTGCAGCTCATGGATTTTCTAGTGATTATTATAGTTTATTTGTTTCACGTGCTGGCGTAGGGGCGGGTGAGGCTGCTGTAACCCCTGCATCATGGTCAATAATTGCTGATTTATTTCGTCCTGAAGATAGAGCCTTTCCAATGAGTTTTTACCTTATGGGTCCTTATATTGGGCAAGGATTGGCTCTTCTTTTTGGTGGATTAGTAATTCAACTTTATACTGATCCTGTAGAGTTTTTTTTGGCCAATTCATTTAATCCATCAAAAACATTATCAAGTACTTTCATCAAGTTAACTTCATTTTCAGGCAAAATATGTTGGCGCATTTCCGCTTGATTTAGGGATAACAAATCTTCAATTAAAAGTTGAGCTCTATTTGATTGATCAATTAGTTTTTTTAAAAAATCTTTAGAAGCCTCTTTATCTTCATCTCCATATTTTTCAAGGGTTTCAGCGATTCCCTTTATTACGCTAATTGGAGTTTTTAATTCATGACTTGCATTGGCGATAAATTCACTACGTAATGTCAATATTTTTTTTACTTCTGTAGTTTCTCTAAACATTAATAAATAATTAAATTCATCTTTTGAGAAATTAGGCACTCTTGAAATATCAACCTCATAAGATCTATCTATTTCACCTGGTAAAATAATTTCTATTTTTTCAATACTATTTTTTTGACTATTTTTATAGAGATTTAAAGTTTCTAATAATAGAGTTGACCTAATAATAGTTTGAATTCTTAGTCCTGTTGGAATTTCATTTTCAGAATTTAAAACAGAGTCTCTTGCAATTGATGAAAAAAAAGTCTTATCAGCACTTTGATTAAAAATTAATATAACATCATTTTCATTAATCAAAATTGTAGGTTCTTTAATAGCTTCAATAATTGTTTTAAGTTTATTAAGGCCTTCACTAATATCCTTAAATTTTGACTCTTCTTGATTTTTATAAAATTCGAGTGCCTTCCTATCGTCACTTGACATTGCTAATAAAACTACTGTGAAAATCACGATAAAGAAAATTGCTGTAAAAAAAGTCAAGAAACCCAACAAGAAAAAAGCAAAACAGAGAACTATTAATAAAAAAATAATCGGAATTTTAGGGCGAATTATTTCACTCAAAACAGATCCTATTTTATAATCTGTAGTTTCAATTTTTTTATTCATGGTTGATTATAAGAATAAAAAGAAAAGTAAATCAATATTGTATGTATAAATATTATATATGAGATTATTAATACAAATGAATTTTATAGTGATAAAATAAGAAGAATGAAAAAAACGCTAATATTGTGGAGACATGCTCAAGCAGAGATTGGTAACGATGATTTTAATCGTGCTATCGATGAAAGGGGAATAAAAGAATCTAAAATAATGTCGAAATTTCTTTTATCCAATGCATCTCCTGACCTTATCTTATCTTCCCCTGCTCGCAGAGCTCAAGAAACATTGGAATCATTTAGCGATCTATTCCCTCTAAAAAAAAATAATATAGATAAAAATCTATATCTCGCAGAACCTGAAAAGATTGTACAATCAATAATTGAAAATGCAGATAAAGAAGATACGATTTTAATCGTTGGTCATAATCCAGGTATTCATGAATTATCACTATTACTAACAAACAATAATCCAGATTTAATGGTTGAATTTTCTACATGTTCTATGAGTTTTATTTCTTTTAATAATGATAATTGGTATGATTTTGATACAAAAAAATGTCTTTTAGAGAGATTTATCCGACCAAAAGATTTAAAAACTAATTATTAAAGTGAAGAATAATACTAGCAAAAGACATTACTGAAATTAATAGAAAAGTTCCTTGAGCACCAATTAATCTTGGATAATTCGCACCTTCATTTTTACTCATACCCCATGCATGAAGAAGTCTAAATAAAACAAGAAGGATACCAAAAATATGTATTAAGTTATTAGATGAAGAAGAATATTCAAAAATAAAAAGTATAATTAAAGCCAAAGGAACATTTTCTACAAAGTTTGCCTGCACTCTCTCCGTGGCATTAGACCTCCATTTCTCTTCTTTACCACCCCTTAAACGAACATAAAGAACTTGATTAGCAAGTAATACCGATAGAAGACCTAAAATAGCTGCATAAAGAAGAGTTATCATATCAAACCTCTAATCAGAGAAAGAATTCCTATTACAATAATTATTAAACCTATCCAAGAATATTGATCTAGCCAAAAAAGCATAAAGGATCGTTGACTATCTACTTCACCATTTTCTGGTTTAGTTTTCTTTAATTGTCTTGGTAATCCAGCAACCCAAAAAATTTGCAACCCATGCCACAAAAAGCCTAGACCAAATGCTAAAATAAAATTTGAAATTTCCATAATTAATAATGCAACATTTATTAATCTTTTTAAACTATTTTAATTAAATTTAGATGAGATTAGTGGAAGATCTAAAAAAGACTTAAATCCTGGACTTGCTTCACAAACTAGGGGTATTGCATGAATACCGTGCAAGGCAGTTGATACCAATGGATCATCATTCCAGTCATGTGAAAAATCAATTTTCATATTTGGCTTTCCTTTTACTTCAACACACATCCCAACTGGCTCTTCCCACTCAGGAGCTGCATCAGGGTGTGCTCTCCAAATTGTTTCTTGTATGATTTTAGTTCCATCTTCACAATTACCTGTCCACTTTCTTCTTTGACCGGAAATTTTTCCTTTTTCAACTACACCAGCAGCAATTTTATAATCTTTTTCAGCAGTAATTAAGTCTATACTTTCATCTACGTTAATAATTTTTGATCCTATACCATCAGCAATTAAATATATCGCTTCTTTAAAAAGACCGCCCAACCAATTTTCATATCGACCAGCTTCTTGATTATATTGATCAAGAGATTTTCCCATTAACATTGTATCAAAAACAATTTCCTCAGAAGGATAGTATGAAAATTCAGAACTCTCTGTTACAACTACCTCATTTACCTCCTCGGACATTCCACTCATAGTTAAAGGCATTAAATCAGAGAGCCAACCGGGAGCAATACCAGTACCATGAAGGCTTACACCCCCCTCAATACAAGCATCCTCTATTTCATTTGCAAAATCTTCTCCAAAAGCCTTAGGATATAAAAAACCAACAGTGGTTACGACATTAAAACCGTTTTTTAAAAGCATAATTATATTTTTTTTATCTAAATCAGGATCTTCACCCAATCTTAGGGAGGCAAGCGGAGTATAATTTACACAATCAGCTTCAGTAGATAAGACTTTCTCAATATCAGTAGAGGCTTCAACACCTATTGGATCAATCCCAGCAATAGTTCCAGCATCTAATCCATTTTTATTTTTGTCTGAGACTATAAGTCCAACAAGATCAAGATCACTCCTATTTTTAATACCCCTAATAGAAGCTTTACCAACATTACCAGAAGACCATTGTATAACCTTGTATATTTTTTTAGGCATTTATTACTCCCATAACTTTATATAAATTACTTAATATTAGAACTTATTTAACGATAAATAAAATTAAATTGATTATAAAGAAATGGCCGCTGTAAAATTCTATCTCACAGCGGCCTAACAATAAACTGGGGAGGTTAATTGTTTGTACAACAATCTAAGGGTTAAATATGACAATTTAATAAATAAAATATTAACTTTTTATTTTTTCTTAACTAAAGAATAAGCAATACCCTCAACTAAACCCCAAGGTATTACTGATATTTTTTTTATATTAAGTTCATTGGCAATATTAGAATAAATCATTCCAGATTTTGAAATTAACTTCGCTCTATCTGGTCTAATATTATATTTTTTTATAATTTCACTTTTAGTCAGTCCATTTATTTTTTTTAAAATCAAATCAAATTCTTTTAGGGGAAGAGATTTTTCTTTTTTAACTTTAAATAGGCTTCTAATACCACCGCCGGTTCCAATTATTTGTGAAATATCATTACCTTTAAACTTATTTAACCAATCAACAATATTAGACCATTCTTTTGAAAAACCTTTTTTCCCTAAGTAGTGAATTGATAATGCTCCAACAGGAAATGATTTTGAGTCAATACATTCATTTTTTTTCTTTAACAGAACTTCTGTGCTTCCACCGCCAACGTCAACAATAAAATAATTCATATCTGGATTAAATTGACTTATATCCAAGTTTGAAATTAATTTTACTTCCTCAACACCATCAATAATTTCAATTGGAATACTTGAATAATCTGAAAGTTGATCAAGAATCAATTCTTGATTTGAAGCTTGTCTGAATGCTGCAGTAGCACATGCTCTAACATAATCAACATCGTAAAGGTTAATAGTCTTCTCAAACTTTTTCAGAATTTTTCCAAGTCGCCTTATTGATTTCTGTCTAATCTTTTTATGTTTTTTTGAATATATATCCCTTCCAAGACCAAGGGCGTAACGCATTCTTAAATGAGAAATTTCATTTAAATTATTACTTTTATTATCATATTCAAACATTCTATGTTTGACAGAGTTTGTTCCGATATCTATTGCAGAAATTTTTTTCAATTTAACCTAAATTTTCAGATAAAATTTTATATTGATTATATGTAAGACCATCAAAGACCTCACCTTGATAACTATAAGAATAACTTTTAATTTCTTTACTCCATTTTTTAGGCTTTAGAACTTTTTTATTTTTATACTCAGTAGAATTTAAAAGATAATGCATTGCCGTGATTCTTGCTAACCTTTTATTTGATGAGTCAATAACAATCCAAGGACAAATTTTTGTTGAAGTTTGTTTAAACATTTGTTCTTTATAAAGAGTTAAAACATCAAATTTATCAATTATCATTTTATCAATATGAGAAAATTTCCAGTGTTTTATTGGACTGTTTTTTCTAGCATTAAGTCTATTTCTTTGGATAGTCTTATCTATAGAAAGATAAAATTTTATTATTTCTGTTCCATTGTTTATATATTCCAATTCCCAATCATTTACATTTTTCATAAAATTTTTATATTGACGCTGAGTACAAAAACCCAAAGCGGGCTCTATTAAAGCTCGATTATACCAGGACCTATCAAAAAAAATCATTTCGCCATTTTTAGGCATCAATTTTTCATACCTTTTAAACCAGTGCTTTGATTCCCACTCTGTTGGAATACCAAGATTTATATACTTAACTTGTTCAGGAATTAAATATTTAGAAAACTGTTTTGCAGTATCTGTTTTACCTGCAGAATCTCTTCCTTCGAAGATAACTGCAACTTTTCTATTCTCTTTTATCACAGATTTTTGAAATTTTATTAACTCAACACGTAATCTAAATTTCTCCTTTTGATATTGTTTTTGAGTTAACTTTTCATAGCCTTGAAGATTAAATGTTCGTTCACCAATAACTTGGTTATTAACTTTGCTATTTTTCATTAAAAAATCTCATTACTACCATAGCTGAAATTCCCCCCAGAAACTGAGCTGTAACAAAATAAAGCACCGAATTTGGCGAAATTCCTGTAAAGTTCTCAGTGAAAACTCTTGCAATAGTTACCGCAGGGTTAGCAAGGGACGTTGAAGATGTAAACCAATAAGCCGAAGTAATATAAAGCCCTACAGCGATACCAGTGTTAAATTTATTTTTTTTAGTCGATAAAATAAAAATTATTAAAATTAATCCAAAAGTTGCAATGATCTCACTCAAAAATAAGTTAAAGCCAAGACGGTCAACTGAGGAAACACTAATATATTTATTTTTAAACATTATATTAGCAATTATAGTTCCAAAAAATCCTCCTATAATTTGCGAAATCCATAAGAAAAGCATTTCAATAAAACTTATTGATTTTTTTAAAAAGAAACAAAATGATACAACAGGGTTAAAATGGGAGTCAGATAATTCATTAAAAACATTGATTAAGACAACTAAAATAGCGCCTGTAGCTATTGTATTAGCAAGTAACATTCCTCCTAAAGATTCAGAGTATAAATTCTGAGCCATAAAACCTGAACCAACAACAGTGCATACTAAAAAAAAAGTTCCTAAAAATTCCGAAAAATATTTGCTTAAATTATTCATTATTATTGACTGCCTCCAAGAAAAGATTTGAAATCAAATCAATCCTATTTTCCCTTTTCTTAAATTTTTCTAATTGTGAATTCTTTATTTTAAAAGCTTCAAATTCAGATGATTTTAAATAATCTTTAATGTAATTAAATCTAAGGCTAAGTATGACAAATAAATCTGAAAAACCTTTCATTGATAGTGAATGAGAATCTTTATGAATTGATGGATCTTCAAGATCCCATTTTATTTTTGGTATATCCTCCAACCAGATTGGACAAGGTTCACTTCCAGCATTTGAGCATAAAGTTACAATAATTTCTGGTTTCCAGGAATTTGTTTTAGAAAATTCATTCCATGATTTACTCTCAAGATTACTTGTACACACTGACATTTTTTCAAGAGTTAAAAGACAATAAGGGTTTATTTCGCCTATTGGATTACTGCCAGCAGATTTAAATTGAATATAGTCAAACAAATAATTATTGCCAATTGCCTCAGCCATTATAGATCTTGCTGAATTTCCTGTGCATAACATAAGAGCTCTAATTGGTTTCATTTATTTTCTCTTTATAGATTAAAAGATAAGATTTTATAATTTTCTTATTTTTATATTTGAAAAATATTACAGAATTATTACAAATAACTATTCGAAAAGGTTGTTCAAATGAAGCTATCGATAGAAATTACAATGTACCCTTTAGAGGATAAATACCTTCCTATTATAGAAAATTTTATTGAACATTTAAAAAGTTACAATGATATTAAGCTAGAAGTTTTTCCAACCAGTACAGTTATCTATGGTGATTTTGATATTGTTATGGAAGTTTTGTCGAGCTCGATAAAATGGAATGTAAACAAAAAAAATAAAGCTGTTTTTGTGACAAAGTTTTTACCTAATTATAAAGCAATTTAACTAAATTTGAGGATTCGATCCTACAACAGAATATCTATTATCTGGATCAGTGTAATAATGATCAACATTATCGCCATCTAATCCAAAGTTTTTTTCTTGTATTCGGTATAAATTTGCTAACATCCACGCATGGGCAGCATCATTTTCTGAGCGCTTATTCCAAAATAGACGAACGGAATATTCATTTGTATCGAAGGGCATAGGAGCAACAATAAAATTATTAGCTTTATTAAAAAATGATGCAAGATGTCCTGATAAGGTAATTAAATAATCAGAGTCACGGATGATTTCCTTTGCAACTGATACATAATTTACAGACATGGTAATATTTCTTTTCTTTCCAATGTCACTTAGGTAATCATTAACAGGGCTATCAATTGTTCCGTCATAAGAGACATGAACGTGATTTGCTGCTGTATAATTTTCGAGACTTATTTCACCATTTTTATCAAAGAAAGGGTTTCCTTTTCTTCCAACACAAAGTGGACGATCTTTATAAATAAGAAAACTATTAAAATATTCATCAAACTTTTCATCGGAATAGGATTTTAATTCGGATCGAAGACCTTCATCAGATGAAATAATAAAATCCAACTCCTGATTTTTTAATTTTTCTAAATCACCTTTTGAAGTTGATACTGATGAGATTTGAATATTAGGAGCCTCCTCCTGGAATACTTTCGCAAGTTGCGGAAAAATTCTTCCTGCCGCTATGTCAGGTAAGCAAAATTTAAAGAGTCTATTTGATTTTGCAGGATTAAATTCTTCATCACTCAAAGATGACTGAATAGAATCAAGCGCATTTTGAATTGGATAAATTAAATCTTCTGCTTTTTTTGTTGGCTTCATCATATCTGATGATCTAAAAAATAAATCATCATCCAAGGTATACCTCAATCTATTAAGGGCATTACTTACTGCGGATTGTGATAAATTTAGCTTATCTGCTGCCTTAGTTATTGTTTTTTCATTATAAATTGATGTAAAAACGAGAAGAAGGTTTAAGTCTATTCTTGATAAATTCATAATATAAATACCTTTTTATTAATAATATAAATATATTAACATTCATTAAATAAATAGTAAACATTTATATAATTAATTTGATAAATAATATAAAACTATCATATAACATTAATCAAGATTACGGAGTTGATTATGTCTTTACTAAAAAATATTTTAATCGCTGGATTATTTCTTTCAGTTTTTGTTGCAGTCTCTCCTGCCTTTGCTGAAACAACAAATAGAAATAATGAAGTTATTGTTACCGGTGGTAAAATTCTTTCATATAAGACAACAGCAAAATATAGAAATGCTGATAATTGCTTGAACGCTTGTAAAAACAAATCAAGTTGCGAAGCTTACAGTTTAAATTCTAACGGTGCTTATTGTGTTCTTTATGAGGACGTAAGATCAATTCAAAGCAAGGCTGGTGCATTTACTGCATTCAAAGCTGATTTTAAATAATTTAGTTTCAACCTTATGGTTGTAATATAATGGACAATCCCTTCCTTCCCCCCTCCCATTCCCTTGAAGGGATTGTCCACAAAAAGAAAGTGTTGATTAAAGATGGTAAAAGAAAGTGTAGTAAATTTTAAAGACCCTAAGCTAACTAAGGAGCTTAATCTTATAGAAAATAACAGAATAAATTCTTTAGCTTCTATCGACAGAATTCTCACAAAAGTTCTATCAATAATTTTTTAATCATTCATTAAATTTGATTATTGAACCTGGCTTCATTGTTACAAAAAAATCCTCTTGAAAATTGCTCTTCTGTATTAAGTCATAAAGAATAACTTCAGGCTCTCTAATTGGCTCTGTAGTCAATATAAATGTACCCCAATGCATGCCAATAGATTTTTTTGCACCCAAATCTAAGGCTGCGTCCAAAGCCTCTCTTGGATTCATATGACTTTTCTTCATAATTCTTCTTGGTGAGTAAGCGCCAATAGGTATAAATGCTATATCAGGGCTACCGAGTCTTTTATTAATCTCGATAAAATCTTTTGAATAACCTGTATCACCTAAATGAACTAATTTAAGATTTGAATTCTCAATCCACCATCCGCCCCATAAACTTTTATTTTTATCAAAAAGACCCCTTCTTGACCAATGCTGAACAGGAACAAATGTAAAAGTAGTGTTTTTAATAATTTTTGACTCCCACCAATCAAATTCATAAACATTTTTGATACCCTTATTTAAGAACCAATTTTTAAGCTTTAGGGGTACTAAGAAAATTGTGTTTGGATTAAGTTTATTTAACTTTTTTACACTTTTTAAATCCAAATGGTCGTAATGATTATGACTAATTACAACCACATCTATTTTAGGTAAATTTTTATAGCCTATTGCAGGTTCGATTAATCTTTTAGGCCCAAGAAACTGAAATGGTGATGCCCTATCAGAGAACATTGGATCTGAGATAATATTAAGGTCATAATTATTTATTATAAAAGATGAATGACCAACCCAAGCAGCATAACCCAAAGGCTTTGTAATCATATTATTATATTCATTTGATATTTCAATCTCTTCTCTTTCCACAGATTGTAAGGCCCTGAAAAAACTAAAGGGCGGAGATTTTTTATCTTTTATGATATCTTCTTTAGACATTAAGTTATTATCAGTGTTTTCAAATACTTCATCCTCAAAAATTGAACATGATGAAAATATCATAAGGGAAAGAAAAAGATAAAAAATTTTCATTATGATTTCTGTTCAGGAATACCATGTTTGATTGATTTAATATTATTGTCCTTATCAAAATAAACCAGGGTCGGTTTATGAATTTTTGCTTCAGATTCCTCGTATAGACCATACGCACAAATAATTATTATATCATTTGGTGAAGCTTTATGAGCTGCAGCACCATTAATAGATACAGTTTTAGAACCTGCTTCAGCTGACATTAAGTATGTAGAAAACCTCTCACCATTTGTTACATTATAAATGTCAATTTTTTCATATTCTTGTAAATTACCTTTCGCTAAAATATCGGTATCAACCGCACAAGATCCCTCATAATTCAATTCTACCTGCGTAACATTTATGCGGTGTAACTTGGATCTTAATAAAGTTTTCTGCATTTTAACCTCAAAATTTTATTTTAATTAATCAATATATTATCAATCAACCTGACATTACCTAATTTTACTGCAATAGCAATCAATAGTGAAACATCATCCTCTTTTGCATCATCTAATGTTTCTGGGTTAAGTATAGATAAATATTCTGGATGAATATTATTTTCTTTAAAAGTTTCAATAGAGTTCAAAATTAAGTCATCGTGACTTTGATTCTCTATATTATCCTTGATCCAGGATAGTTGCTTATAAATTTTTGGAGCAATTTTTCTATTCTCGCTAGATAATAAATTATTCCTTGAAGACATAGCCAATCCATCACCTTCTCTTATAATAGGACTTCCAATTACTTTCGTATGAAAATTCATTTCATTAAAAAAATTTTTAATAATCAAGAATTGTTGATAATCCTTTAACCCAAAGATTGCATAATCAGGGTTTAAAACATCAAATAGTTTTCTAACGATTGTAACAACACCATCAAAATGCGTAGGTCTGCTTTTCCCACAAAGTTTTTTACTTATATCCGGAGCTTTATAATTTTTTATATTTTTTAAAATATCTTCTGAAGGGCAGAAAACAAAATCACAACCAGCCTTTTCCAGTTTCAATAAATCATCATCAAGAGTTCTTGGATAATTATCAAAATCTTCATTTATACCAAATTGAAGTGGGTTGACATAAATAGAGGCCAAGACTTTTTCTCCAACTTCTTTTGCTTTACTTAAAAGGCTTAAATGACCATCATGCAAATTACCCATTGTAGGAACAAGCGCAGTTTCATTGAAATCTTTCAAAATCTCTTTTGCTTGTTTTTCGCTAGTAAGAATTTCCATTTTAGTAAAAGGTATGAGCCCTTGAAGGAAACTTTTTTGTTTTCACGCTTTTAACATATTTTTTCAAAGCTGCTTCAACGGATGAGGAACCCCTTAAGAAATCTTTTACAAATTTAGGTGGTTTTTCTAAACATGAAATTCCTAATAGATCATGTATCACCATAATTTGGCCATCAGTTTCTGGACCAGCACCAATACCAATGACTGGTATTTTAAGTAAACTTGTAATTTCCTTTGATAAATCATTAGGAACACATTCTAGAAGTAGCATTTCAGCACCAGCATTTTCTAATGACTGAGCTTCCTCTATAAGTTTTTGCCTTTTTTTTGTATCCCTTCCCTGAACAAAGTATCCACCAATTCTATTAATTGATTGTGGTGTTAATCCCATATGAGCACATACTGGTATACCTCGCTCAGCTAAAGTACTTGTCATTTTACATATCCACGAACCACCTTCAATTTTGACTGAGTGAGCACCATTTTGCATTAACTTTGTTGCATTTTCTAAAGCTAACTCATCTGTCGAGTAACTCATGAATGGCATGTCAGCCATTATGTGGGAGTTAACATTACCCCTTGCGACACATTCAAGATGATAAATTAGCTGATCCATAGTTACTGGCAGGGTGCTATCATGACCTTGAATAACCATTCCAAGGCTATCGCCAACAAGAATAACTTCCACACCAGACTCGCTTATCTTTTGAGCTAAAGTAGCCTCATAAGCGGTTAAACAACTAAATTTTTCAGAAGTTCTTTTTAACTTACGTAATGTTGAAATAGTTATTGGTTTTTTGTTATTTTGAGTAGACATGTTTTAAATGGATATAATTTTGAAAAATTTTCTTAAAATTTTTTGTAAATCCCCTTTATTGTAATTGCGATATCATATTTACGTAGATTTATAAATACAAATTAATTTTGCGCAATATAATTATCTATTGTTTTATGAAAATGGCGTATTCTACTTTCTTGATATAGAGAAAAAGTTGATCCTTTTTTTGAAGATGCTTTTAGTCCATTCTGGCCTGCTTTAAATGCTGCCTCATCTTGGTCAAAAAGAACTCCAAGCCCCCCAAGCTCTTCTGCCTTTGTCCAACTATCACCAGGTTCTAGCCAATTTATATAGGGATTACTCTCTGCACTATCATCTGAACTTTCATAAAGTAATATTACCTCAAAAACTGAACTATCAGGATCATAGCCGTTAGGTCGAAATCTATAAACTATTGGAACACCATAACCAGCCCAAGGAATAAAGTTTGGAAAAACAAAATATTGAATAGCATCTATTATTTCAGAGGTAGAGAATTTACTATGATCAACACCTGTGGACTTAGTTAAAATATCTCTCATTGATTTAGCTAAAAACTCTCTTGGTTTTATTTTGTTTGTATTTTGATTTAAATCTCCGTCTAAATATGAAACCAAATCTTTCATACTTTCTATAGTGTCTTCATCAGAGATGTTATCTGTATCTAAATTAGGGCTTGGCGCACCTAAACCAGACATCATTCTACTTATATGATCACCCCAATAATCATACTGACAATTTACATCTCCAGTATAAGGAAGTGCTTGGGGGTGAGTTTCTTTAACATGATATCCCTCAAGAAAAGCTTCTACTGCAAATTTCCAATTACATGGAACGATTTTAGCAACATGCGCAGCTTTTCGTCTTTTGGCCATATTCCAAGTTTTAAAATGATTGGGTAAAACTGATAAATATTTCTTCAATGAAATAGGATTGCTGTCCAAATTTATAAAAATAAAGCCTCCCCATGTATCAACTTTAACTCTGTTAAGTTTGGCTTCGTCTTTATTAATATGAGGGAAATCCCAATCGCAAGGAATATCAACCAAATCACCATTTAATTTCCATTCCCATCCATGAAAGGGGCATCGTAAAGATTTTGAATACCCACATGAGTTTGATGGTTTAATTTGCGTTCCTCTATGAAGACAAGAATTGATAAAAGCATTAATCTTATTTTCCTCAGACCTTACTATTAATATTGACCAGTCAAGTATATCGTATACATAGTAATCGCCTATAGATGGAATATCTTCTTCTCTACAGGCAAATTGCCAAACTTTGTTCCAAATATATTTCTCTTCTAAATTGGCAAAATCAATTGAAAAATAACGGTCCCTTTTTATATCAAGATCACCTAAAAAACTATTTGAAACCTCGTTTATTGCATTAGGGGCACAAATATCATCATTATTTATTATTTCACTAAAATAAGGTTTTGGACGATTTTCAAAAGCTTTTTTAAAATTATTATTTTTTTTATGATTCCGCACTTTTTCTTTTTCCGAATTTTTCATGCCAACTCATTATTTTCTTAAAACTATTTTGGCTTGTTACACCAATACTTTCAGCAAAAGTAAAAGTTGAAAATAATGTACAATCAGCAACTGTTGGACGATCAAAAATTAAAAACTCTTCTCCTGTTATTGAATCTTCTAAAATCTGTAGATTCTTTTTATAACAATTTAATGCCATTTCAGCCGCCTCTTTAGATTGAGGCCCTTTATCTGCAAAAAATGGTGAAATATTATGAACATAATGAGCAAGCTCAATCATTAATCCAAGTTCTGCTAATCGATCGATTTCATGTATCCTAGCTTTCTCAAGTGGATCCTTTCCAAGCATGTTTGGAGAGTCTTTAATTCCTTCTAAATATTCTATTATAGCCCTGGATTCACGAATAATTTCACCATCTTCCAATTCTAAGAAAGGTACAGTTCCCATAGGATTCTTACTTAGCATTTCAGGAGTTCTTAATTCATGATTTAGTAAATCAACTTGAATATATTCAATAGTAATATCTTTTTCATGAGCAAAAATTTTAACTTTTTGAGCATTTGGAGCAGGATAATCATATATTTTCATGGTCGCACCTATATTTTGTTTATGCCCCATTTTATACCACGTCTTAATAGTTCATAAAATACTTCACTTTCCCAACCACCCCTATCGACAGGGCATTCATCCATAAAAGGTCGCATATCATATTTACCTCTACAGTGGCCGAGCATCATATATAATACACTTCCCTTGCCTACTTTATGCAAATACATCTGAGGTCTTGGAATATCTTCTTTCCACGATGAACTAACATAGGCATCTGCATCATCTGTATATCTAGATTCTAAAAGAATTTTTATACCATCTGAAAATTCACAATAATAAGGCTCATCAAAAATCTCAAAATCTTCTAAATCTTTTGTTATAGGGTGAGACTTATCATTGACCTTTATTTTAATGGTCATATTCGGTGGATGAGCTATAAAACGGCTACCCAATAATTTCATTAATTCAGGATTTTTATTTGGAGTGTCAGTTTTACCTGGAATTTCAAGACCATCAACTATTTGCATTTCTCCAACAAATTCAATAAGTGCGTTTGTGCCATGTAAACCAAACCATTTTCCTCCCTCATTGAGAAAATCTCTAAGTGTATCTACCTCCTCCTGCGCTGGAGAAAGATCACATGTATAAGTAATTAATAAATCTGAATCCTTAAATTTATGAAAATCACTATAATCTTGAGATATTGAAACCCCTAAATCATCGTGTTCAGAAAATAAATTTATCAATTCAGAACGTGCAAAATCCGTATCATGATATTTAGCATTACAAATCAAGTGAACGTGATGTGGCTTAATTTTTACCATTTTAATCCCCCAATGATCAATAAAAAGGCCAAAAAATCCTATAATTTCTTGGCCTTTTTTGTTTTTCTAAAAACCTTTAAAAGTTTTTATCAAATGATACACCTAGAGTTCTTGGGAAAGGTATAATATGTTGACCACCTGCCATACCTGAGGGGCCTTCTTCTTGAAGTAAGTTACGACCAAATATTCCTACCTTCCAACTATCTCTTGCAACACTTAAGCTTCCAGATAACAGTTCAATATCCTCAGATACACGACCATCGAATACACTAGTAACTTTGTCACGATAACTAAACAATGCATTTGCATTAAATGTCATTCCGTTTTCCATTTCAGTTGAATAGTTAGATCTTAAAGAATATGTCGTTTTAGCTGTACCTGGGAGTTGGCTTCCATTTGCCATAAATGGGTTTTTAACTTGAATTGCATCATCAACATTATCAAGCTCAACCTCATTAGTATTTCCAGAGAAATAAAGTGATAATCCATCAATTGGAGTATCCCAAGCAATAGTCAAATCAATACCTCTACCTTCTATATCCCCAATTGGAATAACAATAGTTTGAAGAGCGGGTGAAATTTCTATTTGAGCATCACCCCAATCATAGAAAAAAGCAGCAAGATCAATTTGAACAGATCCTAAATCCCACTTTCCACCTAAAGTATAATTCCATAATGTATCAGGCTCAGATGCGTTATCATAATTTGTACCACCAAGAGTTGCATTTGACGCTGTCATAATGGATGTAGAACTAATTGAACCACTTCTAAAACCTTTAGCAGCTTCAAAATAAACCATAGAATTATCATTTGGGTAGTAGGCTATATTTAAACGAGGATTAAAAGTATCATTAGTTGCATTATCAACACCAACTGTATTAGTTATTATTGGTTCAGGCGCACCTGTGATTGCTGGTAATAACTCAACAGCACTGTTTTCATTAAAACTTCTTTTTTCCTCATAGAATCTTCCACCAATTGTAACAACCCATTTTTCATCAGCAGAGGTTCTGCTTGCTTCGCCATAAACAGCCCATGATTCACTTGATAGTAAATTTGATGCATTAATTGAATTAAATCCAAAGTCTGGCAGAAGAACATCTTGGCCACCAAAAGTTTCACCATCTTGATAAAAAAGACCAACAATCCAGCTCCATGCACCATCACCATTTGATACTAATCTTAAGTCTTCATTAAAGTTTTCAGACTCTAAAGGCCATAAAGAGGAAAAGTTTCCTATACCTGGAATAAAACCGCCATTGTTTGAGATAACAGTATTTTCCATATAGCCAGTTGTACTTTGCAATGTAGCAAACCCTAAATCATACTCTATGTCTGCTACATAAATAGTGAAATCAGAATAAGTTTCACCAAATGTATTATCGATTGCAGGGGGATTTGGATAAGTAAGTCTATTAGCAAATTTCTGTTCTGAGTCTTGATGCCAATATGTAAACTTAATACTTAAATCTTCACTTGGCTCTAGTAATAATTTCAAGCGGCCTGTAATTCCATCGTATGGATTACCATTTGTTTGATTAGAAGGAATAATTTCAGCCCAACCACCTATATCTTTAATACTTAGGACTCCTCTTAAAGCAGCATTTTCTGATAAAGGGATATTTAGCATAAGGTCACCAGTATGACTGCTATCACCATCATCAATATCTGCTAAAGTTGCTTTGAAAGATCCTTCAAATTCACCTATTACAGGATCTTTTGTTATAACTTTTATAGTTCCACCAAGTGAACCTAATCCATATAGAGTTCCTGATGGACCACGAAGAACCTCAACTCTTTCAGTATCATAAATATCTGTTACCGGAGCATAAGGACGGCCAGGTAAAGAAAAGGCAAAATTATCTAAATAGTAGCCAATAGTTGCATCACCATCAGTTTCAGCAGAGGCAACACCCCTTATAGAATAAACATTACTTCCCTGACTGATTGAAGAGTTTTGAACAGCACCAGGGATAAGATCGATCATTTGCTCAAAATCAGTTATTTGAAGATCTTGTAAATCATCCCCAGATAAAGCTTGAACAGCCTGTGATACGTCATTTATTGATTGTTCAGTTCTATTTGCCGTAACAAGTATCTCTTCTACTTCTTGAGAAGATTCTTCATTTTGTGCATTAATGCTCTCATCAGCGAGTACATTCGTAAAAGTTAGTATTGATATTAAAGTAAATACAAAAACTAAATTGATATTTTTAAAAAATTGCATATTGATTCCCCTTCAATAATTATTATTACAATAATTTTATCTTATTGTTTTTATTGTGAATAATATGTAAATATTAATAAATAATTTTAAGATATGCAAATTATATGCATTAATAAATAAATAAATAATTATGAGACTAAGATGGCAAAAATTGAAAAAGATTTCTTAGAGAGAGAAAATCCAACAAAAAGAGATTTTAAAGCTGAGCCTTTTATTCCTAGAAAACCAATACCGGACTTAGGCCACGAAAAACTAGATGGTGAAAGATTTTATTCTAGAGATTTTATGCAAAAAGAGTGGGATTCCATTTGGACTAAAACTTGGCAAGTGGTTCATAGAGAGTCAGAATTAGAATTTGATGGTTCTTTTATTACACATTCAATTGGTAAAGAATCATTTTTAATTGTTAGAGGAAATGATAGTAAAATAAGAGCATTTTATAATGTATGCCAACATCGAGGAAATCAGTTATGCACTCTTGAATCTGGAGAACTTGATACTTTTTCCTGCCCATTTCATGGATGGAAATGGAATAATGACGGAACACTAAATTCTGTTTTTGCTCCAGAGTTATACAAACAGTTCGAAAATGGAGTCCCTACAGAAGCTTTAGGTCTTACTGAAGTTAAAATTGACACTTGGGGGGGCTGGCTCTGGATAAATATGGATCCAGACTGTACACCATTAAAAGATTATTTATCAGACTATGGTGAGCATTTAGAGAGTTATAATTTTGAAAACTGGGCTCTTATAGACTATCAAACATTTGAGTGGAACGGTAATTGGAAACATGCCGTAGATGCATTTAATGAAAGTTATCATTTTACAGCACTTCATCCGGATATGGTTCAATTTGGAGAAGGTCATGATGTTCCAATTGAAATTTCTGGAAATCATTCGCGCATGATTAACTTTAATGAAACCGTTAGTGAAGTCGTAGAGGATAGAGAAACCTTCACACCTTTACGATCTGAAATGATGGGGGATCGTTCAGTAGGTAAGATGCAAGATATTGATGAGGGTTATAAGGGTGTTGCAAAAGATTTACATCTTTACTACATAAATAAAAGAAGGGCAGAAGAAGACACAATAACTTATTATAAAGATATGAATGATGAACAGTTAGTCCATCAATATCATTATTTTTTCTTTCCAAGCGCAGTGTTTACAAACAAACCTGAGGCTGGCAACGTATTTAGGTATAGACCACACCCAACTGATCCCGATAAATGTTACTATGATTTCTTTATCCTCATAAATAATATAGACAATAATGAATTACCACCTCGACGACCTCATAAAATATATAAAGGTAATGGACCTGAGCTATATGATGAAGCATTTGAAGGAACTTTTCCTCCTGTATTTAATAATGTTTTGGCTCAGGATGGTTCAAACATGGAAACCATGCAATGGGGTTCTAAATCAGATAGCTTTAAAGGTGGAATTTTATGTGAGCAAGAGATTAGAGTAAGACACTTTCATCAAACTATTGATAAATTTATAGAAAAATACAGTAAGTGATTTTAAAATAAATTAATAATTCATTGGGCCTAGTTTTCCAGAATGCCCATTTAACTTATCATTACTAAATAAACGCTCACCTTGAGCCGTATCAAAAAATTCATGTACCTCGATTATTTGGTTTTCATTAAATTTTAAAATATGACAATAAGTCATATCTAACTTTTCACCTTTATGGGTTTCTGCTATTGCACTCATTAGACCTGTGGCCCTATTCTCATCAACACACATAACATTCCATCTTTCAGCAAATTTAACACTACCTTCTTTAAAATTTGAAACTACTGCAGGAACAAGAATACCATATATATTATCCCTTCCTTCCCACAAACCAGCATAGGGAGTTTCCCCTACTATATTGAAAACAACATCCTCATGCATAAGAGATATAACTGTCTCGAAATCACCGCTTGCTATGGATTCATAATATGTTTCAATTATTTTTCTATTATTCTCAACTTTATCCATGAAAATCCCCTAAGAAATTTGACTATAATTTTGGTGGCTCTTTAATGTTATCATCGACATAATAATCAACATATTTATGAAAAAATTGATTTCCTTTTTCATTCCTGCCAAATAGAACACTATCGTTTGATTGTGAGTTAAGTCCTTTTTGAATTTCTATACCAAGTAAGTAATCTTCATCATTAACCACATTCCTAAGAAATTCCATATTTTGATCAAGCTCCGCTAAATCTTCATCAGTTTTAGGTGGTTGTGGAGCAAGATAATGTAATATTGTTGTATTATCATTAGGTGTTTTACCAGGAAGGATTTGAGCAATTTGTCCAATTCCTAATCCCAACGAGATGGCTATATTAGGAAAAATTGTTCTTACAAAATCAACACCACTGCCCTCTTTTTTCCACCATTCTTCTTTTGGTAGTTCAAAAATTTCTTCAATATTCGTAGAGGCAAATGCAATTCTTAAATGGGGACCAAATGCACTGAAATCCATAATATCATTCATTGTCATATTGGCGATGGTGTCTTTATGGGCTGTATCAAAATGATAACCTTCTAGGTAACCATCAAAAGCTATCTTCCAATTTGCTCCCTCTATAACTTTGTAACCGTGATAGTACCAATCTTCTAATTTAAAGTGTTCAATTTCTGGAAGCATCCCGTCGAGAAATTCTTCAAAATTAATATCTTCATTTTTAGAGAGTGAAACAAAGATCATTCCACCTAATTCTTTACATGGTAATTTAGCTAAACCAAAACAACTGGTATCAAACTCTCCAAACTTTTCCTTATCCGTAACGCCCATTAAAGTACCAGTATTTGTATATGTCCAACCATGATATGGGCAAGAAAATCTACTTTTATTCCCTACACCAGGTTCTGCTATAATTGCTCCCCTGTGAGTACAAACATTTCTAAATGCGTTTACGTCTCCATCTTTATCTCGGGTTATTAGTACTGGAACTCCTGTTATCTCAAGAGATTTATAATCACCAGGGTTTGGCATCTCAATTGTCATCGCCGCCATTAAAGGTAAAGTCTGAAAAATATTTTTCATTTCAGAATTCCATCGTTCTTTACATGTGTAATCTGATGTTGGAATGGATATAACACCCTCAGCCTGATCAGTAGTTCCATTTTTCACATGACCAACTACCTTTTCAGCAATTTTATTATATTCTTCTTTACGGTCCATTATTCTTCCTTGGTTAAAAATCAATTATATTATTATAAAAAAAAATTTAATAAATAGTCATTATAAAAATAAGATAAATTTTATTAATTATAAAAAAACCCCGTTTAAAAACGGGGTTTTAATAATTTATAAGTAAAAACTAATTACTTACCAACGATATCCAGCTTCAATACCGTATTCCATTGGCGCGCCATAAGATGTAAAGAGCCATGTACCACCAACATAGTTAGCACCTGTTCTATATATCTCATCACCTAAGTTCTTACCATATACAGTTATCCAATATTTATCTTCTACATCCATCCATGTAGCATGAGCATTGATAAGAGTATAATCCATCATTTGAGTACGTGGTAAATTACCAGGAGAAGTATCTGCTTCGTCTTGATAATTAGCATTTATATTCCAAATAATTGAACCGTTATTTGCTAAATCTTGATCATAAGTTAGACCAATTCCCCAACTTAATTCAGGAGAGAAAGGAAGTGTAAGACCACTAAAGTCTGTTACCTTATCAATTCCATCATTAGGTAATTCATCCCAAGCAAATTCATCATACTTATTGTCCTGAGTAGCCAACTGCGCATCTAAACGAAGATTTTCAGTAATAAGATAATTTAACTCAATTTCGATACCACGATTTGTTGAAGTACCAGAATTAACAAGAACAGTTTCTTGGAAAGGAGCAACAGGGAGCGGAACAACCTGACTTCGCTGAAGATCTTCGAACTCAACATTAAATAATGCAATATTTAATCTTAAACGATTATCAAGGAAATCGCCCTTCATACCTATTTCAAAACTTTCATTAGTTTCAGGATTATATGGATTACTACATGAATATGGTGTTGAGCATGTTTCAGCAGTACCACCACCAATAAATCCTGTAGCATAAGATAAATAAACCATTACTTCTTCTGTCCATTGGTAATCAAGAGCAGCTCTGTAAGTCATCTCATCCCATTCATTATTTGATGAAAGACAAATATTTCTATTTTCACAAGGAATATCAACCCAGAACCTTGGAGCTTCCTCTGTTGAAGAATCAATACCAAGAGTACTTAAATGACCACCCGGTCTTCCTAATGCATTAGGAGCACCAGAACCCTGTTCTTTGCGGAAATATTTTTCGTCTTTTGTTTGACGAATACCAGCAGAAAAAGTCATATCATCATTAATGTCATATGAAAAATCAAAATAGAAACCAGTAGTTTTTCTATCTTGATGGGCTTGGTCATTAACATAATCATCATGAATCCAGTCTGGAAGACCAAAGAACCACTGAAGACCAATTGTTTGGTGAGCAGTGAACCAGAATGTTTCCTCTGCTATTACAGCGCCAGCAGTAAAGTTAAAAGGTCCATCAAATTCTGACGATAACCTTAACTCTTGTTGCCAAGCTTCTTTTTTAGTATTTCTTGATGCATTATATAAACTTATAAAAGCTTCACCAGTATAAGCACTAGCAAGTGATTGCTCTTCGCTTCTCCAACCGGTAATTGATTTCAATGTATAATTATCAAAATCCCAAGTTTGGTTAAAATAAATACCATCAGCATCAACTCGGTGACCCTTACAAATTGCCATCACTCCATTACAATTTAGATTACCAGGTTCACCAGTAGCAAGAGGATTATCCCAGGTTTTGCCACCCCAATTTGTTGCTTCCATACCAATACCAGGGAAGCCTAACATAGGGAAAAGTACTGTTGGATCGTCATTTAAATTTGATTCATTAACATGTCCAGGTGCTGCAGAGTCATCTTTTAACCATTCAAAAATTAAATCACTAGAATAATTTTCACTTTCATACCTAAATTTAATTTTAGCAGCCATAACATCTCTACCACCCAAATCACCACCATCACCTACACTTGTTAATGGAGTTCTATCTTGAGCCCAAGCACCTGTTGGATTAAATACTGATTTAGTAGGAAACTCACCAGCAGGTTTTGAGTTAGTGAAATAGCCTTGGTCTTTATCCCAAATAGCTGCAACTCTCATTGCCAATTTACCTTCAACAATAGGAACATTTACAGCTAATTTAAATTTATTCTTACTACCTTCGTTCCAATCATATTGACCAGCTGTGGCAGAGAATTCTCCTGAATATTCATCTATTACAGCTTTCTTTGAAGTGATTGAAATCACACCAGCTGTAGAATTTTTACCAAAAAGAGTACCCTGAGGACCACGGAAAACCTCTATTTGTTCAATATCAAACATTTCAACGAATTGTGATTGAACATGATTCAATCCAAACTCATCAACCACAAAACCTAAAGAAGGGTCATCAGTAAGAAGGATAGTGATTTTACCACTACCTCTCATACCACCACCAATAGCATGGAAACCAGTTTGTTGGGTTAAAGTAAGATTTGGAACCAACGCGCCTAATGCACGAGGATCACTTGCAAACAAATTGTTAACTTGTTGTTCAGTTAATGTTGAAATAGCAATTGCAGCATCCTGCTGACCAATTTCTCTTTTTGTACCAGTAACAATAATTTCTTCAATACTTAAACGATTACTTGCACTTTCTTCCTGTGCAAATGAATTAATTGAAGCTAAAGGTGACATAAATATAGCAAGAGCTATAAATAGCTTATAAAAAGATTTCATAAAATATCCTCCCCAGGAGTTAATTGAATTAAGGGATACTGAAACAAATATATTCTAATTTCAAGGGTTTTTTATTCAATAATTAATATAATTCCCTATATGTAGTTATATAAAAGTTATTTAATACTAAATATAGAAATATAGCTCTTTAACTTTATTAATTAACTTTATTAATTTTAATTAAATAAAAAAATAATTATTGAATTAAATTCTTTTGATTGATAAAAAAAATTATGATTATTTTACTTTCACCTGCAAAAACATTAGATTATGTGTCACCAACTATAAATATTGGTCATTCTGTTCCAAGTCTTCTTTCAAAATCAAAAATTCTAATTAAAGATCTTAAAAGCAAGAAAACAGATGAGATAGCTGATCTTATGAAAATAAGTGATAAATTAGCTTCATTAAATAGCGATAGATATAAATCTTGGAAAGGGCTAAAAAAAGAGTCTGATAATTCAAAACAAGCGATTTTTGTTTTTAAGGGAGATGTTTATCAAGGTTTAGATATAAATAGTTTTGAGAAAAAAGACCTTGAATACTCTCAAAATCATCTTCGATTATTATCTGGGTTATATGGTTTACTAAAGCCTTTAGATGTTATTGAGCCTTACAGATTAGAGATGGGCACAAAGTTAGAAACTGATAAAGGCAAAAATTTATATGAGTTTTGGGGCCAAGAGATTTCTAATGAAATAGCTAAAGATCTTAAATCTATAAAATCAAATACAATTATTAATTTAGCTTCGAATGAATATTTCGAATCAGTTAAGAATATTAAAGAAACAACTAATGTTATATCACCAGTATTTAAAGATTTCTCAAAAGGTAGATATAAGATTATCAGTTTTTATGCAAAAAAAGCTCGCGGATTAATGGCAGCATGGATTTTAAAAAATAAAATAAAGGAAGATGAATTGAATAATTTTAATTCAGACGGCTATTATTTTTCACACGAAGAATCTTCTAAAAATTCTCCTGTTTTCTTAAGGGATTAGTTTTTAAAATTGTTTTTAATTTTTAAGAATTTTTTTACTCACCATACAATAAGGTATCTTTTTGCTTTTACTTTTTTTACAGGTTTTTTAGTTAATTACTATAACCTTTGGAGCAAGTGGCCTTTAATGATTTTGGTAATTTTTTTAGCTCCATTCTATGAATGGTACGCGCATAAATTTATTCTTCACAGAAAACTTACAAAGAAAAATAATTGGTTTAGAAAATTTCAGATAAAATTGCATCATGGTCATCATGCGGATCCTGAAGATATTGACCTTCAGTTTGCTCCTGCCTTAGCAATTATTTCTTTATTCATTCAAACATATATTTTTTACTCCATATTATGTCTAAGCTTTAAAACCGCATTAGTCCCAATCTTTTCAACTTTTTTATATTATCTTTTTTATGAATGGATACATCTTGCTCATCATTCCTTGCACTACAAACCAATTACAAAAGTTGGAAAGAGTTTAAAAGAAGCCCATATGCAACATCATTTTCATAATGAGAATTATAATTGGGGTATAACCAATCTTATGGCTGATTATTTTTTAAAAACGTTAAAATCATCAAAAGAAATAAGTAAAAGCCCAACAACAAAAAAAATTGCTGGTTACATAAAAGATTAAATATTTAATAATATTTTTTGTTGAGGTATTTTCTCTCTTGTCCTATAAGAGTTTATCTGTGGGGCCATAGCTCAGTTGGGAGAGCGTCTGGTTTGCAACCAGAAGGTCGTCGGTTCGATCCCGTCTGGCTCCACCAATCTTTTAATGTTGTGACTGTAATTCTCTATTAAGTGATTTTCTTCCCAAAAAGAAAATTAAAAATGAGAGTGGCCCAAATATCAAAAAGGTATTGCTAAGAGCTATATTAATGGACATATCATTTTCAAATATTACACTTGTAAAAAATGGTACGACTGTAGGGCCAAGACTTAAGCCTACAATGTTCATTATAAAAACATATAAACCTGATACAGAGCCTCTATAATTTTGAGGAGTCATCTTTTGCAACCCAGAAGCAAAACAGGCCATAGGTAGTGTAATAAAAAAGCTTATAATAAACATTCCAGGTAAAACAAACTGCTCAGTAACAAATAAAAAAGTGAAAGCAGGAATTATTGCTACTGCCAAAGAAGAAATAAGGAAAACAGTGTGGGTAGAATTTTTTATATTTCTTCTCTCTAAAAATTTTTCGACAACTGGTCCAGATAAAACACCAAGAGAACCAGAAACTAATGTAACAATTCCAAAAAGATAGCCAACCCTTGATAGATCCCAACCATGAATACGAGAAATATATGTTGGAACCCATGCTTGAAATGTATAAAGAAGAACCACAATAAATGATGCGGCAATCATTAGAGTAAAATAGGCTACAAACTTACCCTTTATGTATTTAATTACATCAACAAAAGACTCTTCATGCTGATTTTCTTTATTAATTATTCCTTTTCTTACTGGATCGGTGAGAAAAGCAAGGCCCAAAGATAATATAAATCCAGGAATGGCAATAAGAATAAAAATCATTTGCCAAGGTTGAAGAACAAAACCAAAAAACTCTACAGGATCAGTATAAAGTTGAATTACTAATCCACCAAAAAGAAGAGCCAATCCTTGCCCAATATAAGGACCCATAAGGTAAAAACTCATTGGAAAGGCTCTATCTTCAGGACGAAATAAATCAGCAATTATTGACCATGATGCAGGGGTTACAGCAGCCTCACCCGCCCCTACGCCAGCACGTGAAACAAATAAACTATAATAATCACTAGAAAATCCATGAGCTGCAGTAGCTAAGCTCCAAAGAAGAATACCTCCAATTAAAACAGCAATCCTATTAAATTTATCAACCATTCTTCCGACTGGAAGACTAAAAAGAATATAACTGATCATAAATCCAGGTCCAAGAATTTGACCCATTTGTATATCAGAAAGAGCTAGATCATTTCTTATTGGGTCAATAAGAAGATTAATCATAGCCCTATCAATAAATGAAACTGTATAAGTAATTAATAGTAGAGTGGTAAAAAACCAAGCATAATTCTTACTTGGCCAATTAATTTGATCGCTCATAATTTCTCCCCAAAGCTAATAAAATATAACCAGCTTTATATTAACATCAAGTAGCTATAGTTATTTCGCTTCCCAACTCTTAATTAAATAAATTAATGATTTATTCATTAATTTTCTTAAGCGAGGAGCTTTCTTTAAGAACTTTTCACCATCTGGGCTGGCTAATGTATTTCTAAAATTTGAGAGAACCTCATCTAAAGATGAGCCACCTATAACAACATAGTGCGTCCTACCTTTAACTCCAGTAAATGTATCTTCAAAAAGTGTAATACTTCCTTGACGCCCTGATGAATTCATAAGAGAAGTTAAAGCATTAACAAAGCCTTTATCATCTTTTGCACGAACATCTATAAGCATACCAGTTTGAGTAACTGGATCACCTACAGATGCAATGGGCGTCCCAGCTCCATTGAGGACCTCTTTTGTAATTACAGTTGATAGCTTAGTTAAAATAGCTCGGCCTTCCTCTGAACCTTTCATAATTTTTAAACTTTTTTCAAATTGATCTGAGTCAGAATTATCAGTAACAATACAATGGGTAAATTCATATTCACCACTTAAGTGGAATTCATAAAGTCTATGAGTAGATACTCCCTTTGAGGCTAGTTTTTCAAAATTTTCATCAAATGCGTCTATAATAATACTTGGCTGAGCAGTAACGAAGCAATAGTAGGCTTGAATTGGTGAAGCACTTAAATTACCAACAAAAATTAGTAGCGAAAGAAATAATCCTTTAAAAAAATTCTTCATTTTTCCCCCTTTTTAACAATCTAATTTAGTAGATTATTAATCTATAATTAAATTAAAAATAATTTATTTATTAAAAAACCCCACTAAGAGTAGCGGGGTT
>QCGZ01000012.1 GCA_003279705.1 OCS116 cluster bacterium AG-390-I16 | reverse complement strand
CAAAAAATATTAAAAACATGAAACATACCATCCCATATTTCTAGTTTAATATTATTTTTACTTGATAATTTATCAAAAAGCCTTAGTGAGTCATCAAATAGAATCTCTTCTGTGCCAACATGAATTTGCATAGGCGGTAATTTAAAATTCTCACATAAAATTGAGGAAATTAAAGGATTTTTAGGATCCTCTCCATTTAAATAAGATCTAACAACATAATCCATATCCTTACCAGGCATTAACATTGGGTCACGGTCAACTCTTGATACCATTGAGTCTCCGCTTAAAGTTAAATCTGTCCAAGGAGAAATCAATACAGCAGATGATGGCATATCGGAATTTTCTTTATGAAGAATTTGAAGCAAAGCCATAACCAAACCACCTCCAGCCGAATCTCCAACCAATGAAATGTTTTTTGAATTAACACCATTGCTAACCAAATCTTTATACACCATTAAGCAATCATCTATAGCAGCTGGAAAAGGATTCTTTGGAGCCAATCGATAGTTAGGAAATATTACTTTTGATTTTGTAAACTCTGATAATTGCATTACTAGAGATGCATGTGTCTCTGGACCACATGTTACATACCCACCGCCATGAAGGTATAAGATAATATTATCATTGTCAGAATTATGAGGTACAAATTCAATAACTTTTATTGAATTAAGAATTTTTTCTGAGATTGTGAATTTATTATTATTTTTCCACCTTTGTGAAGCAGCTCTTATTTTCTTTGATTTTGTTACTTTTAGAAGGGACCCTATTCTCCTTCTGATCATGGCCAATAATATAAACCAAACTTTGCCCCTAACACTTATCATTATCTGACAGCTATAATATGATTTTCAGCAAGTTCATTAATTTTTTCATCGGAAAAACCATTTTCTAATAAAATTTCTTTTGAATGTTCTCCTAGATCTGGCATAAATTTTGGGTTATCAGAACAAGGAGTTGAGCTGTATTGAGCCGGTGATCTTGGACTTTGCATTGAGTTATCATCATCTTTTGAAAGTTTCCTAATTGAGTCATTCTTTTGCACCTGAGGGTCATCAATTACATCACTAAGTTTATTAATTATAGCAGAAGGAACATCATTTTTATCCATTCGATTAACTAATTCTTCAGAAGTAAATAAAGTATATGAATGTAATAGTATTTTTTGCATTTCCATAACATTCATCATTCTATTCTGCATCGTAGAGAATCTTTCATCTGTTAATAAATCCTCTCGATCGATAGCTCTACATACTCCCTCAAACTCACTATCATTTATTGCAACTAAAGCTATATAGCCATCCTTTGTTTTAACTGGTTCATAAAAGTCAGCTATATTTGGAATAGGCTCCCATCCGTCTCCTAACCATGTAAAATTATACATATTATCTGACCACATGAAATACAAAGCTGTATCTAACATCGATAAGTTAATTTTTTGTCCCTCATTTGTTTTTTCTCTAGCATAAAGAGCTGCAGTTACAGATTGAGCTGCTGTTAAGGAAGTAATTTTATCACACATTAATGTTTTAACAAATTTAGGATTTCCATCTATTGATTGAGCGTTTGCTATACCTGCGGTGGCTTGTATTAAAGGATCATAAACTCGTCTTTTTGAATAAGGTCCATCAACACCATAGCCCGTTATTGATAATTGTATTATTTTAGAATTATGCTTTTTTACATCTTCGTATTCCAGACCAAGTTTCTTTAAAATACCTGGACGAAAGTTATCAATTATTACATCAGAGTTTTTAATTAATTGATAAATAATTTCTTTTGACCCATCTTTTTTTAAATCTAAGGCAAGGCTTCGCTTTGATCTGTTAGCAGCGGCAAATAATGCACCGCTCTCACCTCTTATAGGACCCATAAATCTTGCATTATCTGGCCTAAGCGGAGATTCAATTTTTATAACATCTGCTCCTTGATCACCAAGTAAAGAACCAGCTAAAGGTCCTGATACAATTGTTGAAAGGTCAATAACTTTTATACCATCTAGAGGTCCATTCATTTTATTCTCCCTAAAATTAATTTATTTAATTAAGTCCCATTTCTAAATTCAAGCTGTTTTTGTATTTCATTATGTTTTTCTGATGTTAGCTCATAGCCGATACAAAATAAAGCAGCACAAAAATATAAAATCATTGGAATAAACGCAAAAACAAATAATAGAATTTCTTTAATTTTATCTGATGCAATTTGATCAGGCTTAAATCCGCTAAATTCTAAATATGTATAAACTAAGCCAACTGCGATAGCCGCCCCAACCTTTGAAAAGGTTGTTAAAATTGAATAGAATAAACCAGGTCGTTTTTTTTCACTTCGTAACTCATCTGCATCAACTATGTCAGCCATCATAGCTCTTGTTAATGTAAATGGTGCTCCATAACCTATTCCATAAAGAACTGTTAAAGTAATTAAGGTTGAAAGAGCATCATTTGTATCAATAAATAAATAAGTAGCCAAAGTAAGTGAACATAAAATTGTTGAGATAAGTAGGGTTCTTGATTTACCTATTAAGTAAGATATTTTCATCCAAATAGGCATTACCAACAAACCTGCAAAAAAATATAAAAAAAGTATTCTGCTTGAAATATCTTCTAAGTCAAAAACATGTTTTGCTAGATAAATATAAGTAACAGCTGATATTGAAGATGCACTACTGCATAGAAACTCTATCAATAAAGTTCTAACCAGCGGTCTATTATCTTTTAAAATAAGAGGTAAGTCTGATAATTTTGGAAAAGTTGTTCCTTCAGATTTCTGATTATCTGGAATAATTAATAAGCCAAATAAAGCTGTAACAGGAAGGGCAATCATAAAAAAGTAACCCATGCCCCCCACCATTTCAGAAAAACTTGAGCCAGCATTTTCTAAAATTGCTGGTAAGGCTAAAACAGACATCATTCCAAAAATTGATCCAATTTCTCTCCAACCATAGACTTTTGATCTATCGTTGTAGCTTTTTGAAATATCCACTCCCCATGCTTGTTGGGTTAAACCCACAAAAGTAAATGCCAGATATAAAATAAATAACCAGATAATAAGATAAAAAGGAGATTGATTACCTCCTGGAAAAAAAATAAACCAAGACGCAAGCATTAAAACTGGTACCCCAATAGCAATCCAATGTTTGCGCTTGCCCCATCTACTCGGATAACGATCAACAATCATTCCCATTATAGGATCAGTAAAAATATCCCAAAATCTAGCAATCATAAAAATTATTCCTACAGCACCAACCCCTAAGCCAATAGGTCCGGCATAAAAAGGAGGGATATAAACTGCTAAAGGAAGGCCAAGGGCTGCAAGAGGTATAGCAAGACCGCCATAAGCTATCAAAATGGGTGTGGTCAATTTTTTCATATAAACAAACCTTGCAAACGATTTTCATTGCGTCAATGTTTATATTTTAATGTTGAACAAAAGTTTTATAAATGTAATTTTAATGAATGAATAGCGAGAAAAAAATGATAGATTTATATACAGCATCCACTCCAAACGGTTGGAAAGTGTCAATTACCTTAGAAGAATTAAATATTCCTTACAATGTTATTCCAATAGACTTAATTAAAGGCGAACAAAAGGAAAAATCTTTTCTAAAAATTAATCCTAATGGACGAATCCCTGCGATAGTAGATAGAGATAATAATGATCTATCTATTTTTGAGTCTGGCGCGATAATGATTTATCTTGCTGAAAAGGAAGGTAAACTTTTACCAAAAGATCCTGAAAAAAAAGCAAAAGTACTACAATGGTTAATGTTTCAAATGGGTGGAATAGGACCAATGATGGGTCAAGCAAACGTTTTTTATAGGTATTTCCCAGAAAAAATTCAATCTGTAATTGATCGTTATCAGAATGAAAGTAAAAGACTATTCACGGTCATTAATGATTATCTTGGTGATAATGAATATTTAGAAGGAGATTTTTCATTAGCAGATATTGCAAATTGGTCTTGGATTAGAATCCATAAATGGTCTGGGGTCGAAATAGATGATCTACCAAATCTAATGAGGTGGATGAAAATAGTTGGAGATAGGCCTGCCTGTAAAAAAGGTGTTGAAGTTCCTCATCCGTTAGAACTACCTAAGGATGATAATTCAGAAGAAGTGAAAAAGTTTGAAAAAAACGCCAATAAAATTCTACAAAAATAATTAAATTGTTTTTTTTATCTCGAAGGTCATGCCTCCAATTCTACGGGACCCTGTTCTGCCTCGTTGAGAGGAAAAATATAACCTTGAACCATCAGGGGAAAAGGCTGGTCCAGTAATTTCGGAAAGCCAATGGCCATCCAATCGTACTAAAGGTTTTGCAAAACCATTTTTATCAATAAAACAAAGTTCCATATTATCTCCATCTTCAGCAACAAGGGGGTAGCCATCAGCATTTACTGTCATTTGATCAGGGCTTTTTAATGCATAACCATTGTTATCTTTTCTCCATCTTTTAAAAAAATTAAGTGGATTTATATTATTAGTATTTTCAAAACCATCATAAAAAAGAGAAATTTTATTGGTATCTATTTCGTAAACCCAAACCCGATGATCATGAGTAGTTGTAAAGAAAATTTTTCTATCAAAATAAGCTATGCCTTCTCCTCGTTTAAATGAAGTTGCTTCAGGTAACTGCTCAATTATTGATTTTTCTTTAGCAAGCGGGTCAGGGACTTTAATCCAACCAACTGAACCATCGTTATTTACTCTTGCAACCTGTAATTGACCTTTTGAATAATATTCTTCAGAACCAGCTATTTCATTTGAAATAAACCTATAAAAATAACCATCCATATCATCATGGGTCATATAAATAAAATTTGACTTTGGATCTATTGCCGCGCCTTCGTGCCTGAAAGCTCCAAGCATTTCTCTTTTTTTAGGATAATTAGTATCATTCTTTATGGGTGATGTTTCCCATACAATTCCTTTTGAGTGCTCTTCACATGATAACCATGTATTCCATGGCGTTACTCCTCCAGAGCAATTTCTTGATGAATTCTCAAGTATAGAATATGAATCCTCAATATCACCATTCTTATTAAATTTTATTACACCTACACCACCATCATTATCTCCAAGCTCAGAGTTACTGACATATACCCAACCACTATTATCAGTTGGAAAGACTGATGCTCCGTCAGGAGAACCATGCCATGTATATGAATTAGATAATTTTTTTCCTGACTGAGCAATTAATCTGCACTGCATTCCTGCAGGTATCATTACACCAAATTCATTGGGATCTTGAAGGGGACCAATATCATTCCAACCAATCAAATTAGGATTCAAAAAACTATGTTTATTAAAATTTCCAATAGTTTCTGAAGCAACTTCTGAATTTACACCAATCAAATAAGGGGCAACAGAGAGAGAAAGACATCCTAAGCTAGCATCTCTTAAAAATTCTCTACGTGATCTTTTAACCATTTTTGTAATTCCTAGTCTTCAAACAATACACTAGAAAAGATACTATTAAAATAATGTAAAATTTATGTGACTGAATGTCTCATTTTTAATTTGGGTTTTCTTCAAAAGCAATCTCTGGATGATTTATTTCAAACCAATTTGGTTTGCTTTTTGTCCAACAAACTAAATTAGGTTTAATATTCGGCTGCTCATCCAAAACTCCAGTTTTAATAGCCACAACACCTGGCGCACTTTCTATCCGACTATAAATTTGAGAGCCGCAAATTTTACAAAAAGACCTAGTAACTTTTGCTTCACATTCATAGCTGCTAGTTGAACCATTAACACTAAAATCATCTTCAGGAACAATAATTATTGAGGCTACAGGACTCCCGGTAGATTTTTGGCAGTCTGTACAGTGACACATTAGAAACATTCCTGGTTCTGATTTATAAGTAAAACTAACATCACCACATAAACAACTACCTGTTTTTGACATAGAAAATCTCCAAAATTAAATAAGAACTTTATATATAAAAAAAGGGGTATCAAAAGATACCCCAATTAAAACTATTTTTTTAATTTAAGCACGTTGAATTAAGTAAAGAATAATTCCAATTGAAATTAAACCTACTAGACCACCGTCTCCAAGGCTACCAATAAGGCCTGTTAAATTGCCAACAATGTCTCCACCAACAAATGGAACAGCTGAACCAAAAATAACTTGTAGAACAATACCTACAGCTATTAATAAAAGCCCTAATGATACAACTTCACTTAGAAAGTTTTTTGCAGTATTTAGCATGCTATATCCTCCCTTGCATGTTTAAATGATTTGTTAAAAAACAAATTCATGGTGTAATTCGATATTTTTAATAGTGATTTGTCAACAAATCTTTCCTTTTTTTTGACATAATTTTGACATAATTGTATTAAAAATATTTATAAATGCTTTAAATTAGCCATTATTTTAATAATAAAAAAAAATTATATATTTACAATTAAGGCCAATATTTATTTTTTTAAAAAAAATTGATTCTAAAAGTAACAGTTAGTTTTAATTAAGAATAAATAACAAATTTTTAAATTTTAGCAAAATAATGATAATATTAATCTTGAGAGAATTTAAGATGGTGCCCACGAAGAGAATTGAACTCTTGGCCTCTCCCTTACCAAGGGAGTGCTCTACCACTGAGCTACGTGGGCTTACTAAATTAAATCAACTAAAGATGTAAGTATGTCAATAAATAATTATCTGTTTAAAGCTAAAGGTTTCTAAAATTATGATTGATAAAGAAAAAGATAAAAATAAAGATCAAAAATTATATGATGCATTAAGAAAGAATCTAAGAAGAAGAAAGCAACAAATAAAAAAACAAAAATTAAAAAATAAAGAAGATTGAGTATGGATTTAATTCAAATCAAAGGTGGAAATTTTTTAGAAGGTGAAATAAGTATTTCTGGATCAAAAAATGCCTCTCTGCCTATGATAATTGCTTCCTTATTAACTAGAGATAAAGTTAAAATTAGAAATATTCCTAATCTTTCAGATGTATCTACTCTACTTAAACTAATAAAATCATTAGGTTCAGAGTTTGAACTAAAAAATGAAGATAACTCTTCATATAAATTAATTGTTCAAACTAAAGAAATTAAAAATAATATAGCCTCTTATGATCTCGTAAGGAAAATGAGAGCAAGTTTTTGGGTCTTAGCTCCTCTTATTTTACGATATGGAGAAGCAAAAGTTTCTCTCCCGGGTGGTTGCGCAATAGGTATTAGACCAATCAATTTTTACTTATCAATATTAGAGAAAATGGGTGCTTCAATAAAAATAAAAGATGGTTATGTACAGGCATCAATTAAGAGTAATTTACAACCTATAAATTATAAATTAGATTTTCCATCTGTTGGGGTTACTCATTTTTTTCTAATGATTTCTTCCTTAGTTGAAGGAGAGTCAATAATTAGAAATGCAGCAATGGAACCAGAAATTATTTCACTTGCTAGCATGCTAAATAAAATGGGCGCTAAAATAACAGGTCATGGAACTGATAAAATTGTTATTAATGGGTGTTCAAAGTTAAAAGGTGCAGATACAAAAATACCACCTGACCGAATTGAAGCAGGGACTTTTGCTTTGGCAGTGGCTACAACAGGTGGAAAATTAAAATTAAAGTCTATAAATATAAAAGAAATTGAAATCTTAAAAGATGTACTAAAAAATACTGATGTAGAAATAAAATCATCAGAAAACTTTATAGAAATTATAAAGAAGAATAGAGTAATTCATCCGACAGACATTGAAACAAAACCATACCCAGGTTTTCCCACAGACTTACAGGCGCAATTTATGGCCCTTATGGCCTATTCAAACGGTAAAAGTAAAATAAAAGAAACTATTTTTGAAAATAGATTCATGCATGTCCAGGAACTTGTAAGACTAGGAGCAAAAATTAAACTTAATGGTGATACAGCTATTGTAAATGGGGTAAAAAAACTTTATGGAGCACCTTTAATGGCAACCGATTTGAGGGCTTCTGCATCATTGATAATTGGTGCCTTGAGAGCAGAAGGAACTTCAACTATAAGACGAGTATATCATTTAGATAGAGGTTTTGATAAAATAGAACAGAAACTTAGTTCCTGTGGAGCAATAATAGAGAGAAAAAGAGATAACAATGAGTAATACTTTAAAATTAATAGCTCAAGATGATGAACAGCTTACTATTATTTCATCTTTAGCCCAAGACTCTATTATTAAATCTAATGAAATGGGTTATGATAAAAAAACTAAAAGATTTGCACTATTAATGAATAGATATCGACATGAGGAAGAAAATCCATCAAGAATTAGAACAGCCATTCATTTCGATTATGTTGACTCAGTAAAATCGGTTGGTATTGATAAAGAAACTAATGATGATATTCTTGTACTTCTGGCAATAAGGTTTGAGGGTAAATCAAAACCAAGTGGTTCAATTTTTTTAGAATTTTCCAATAATAAATCTATTACTTTTGATGTAGAAAGTATTGAGGCATTTCTAACGGATATGGGAGAGCCATGGAAAATTCCTAATAAACCTGTCCATGATGAGGGCTGATATGGTTAAAATTATTAAATATAATGAAAAAAGCTTTAATTCTAATCTTGATAGAAGAATTAATTCAAAAAGACTTCAGTCAAATAAAATTGAATTAGCAGTTAAAAAAATTCTCAATGATATAAAAAGAAATAAAGACAAGGCGCTTTTTAAATATGTACAAAAATTTGATAACATTAAAAATCCGAATAAAGATCTTAAGGTAAAATCGAGTGAAATTAAGAAAGCTAAGAATTTATGCACTAGCGATAGTATCAAAGCCTTAAAACTAGCAGCCAATCGCATTGAGAAATTTCATAAAAACCAAATGCCTAAAAATGTCATTTATAAAGATAAAGAAGGAATGAGCATAAAAACACGTTGGCTTCCAATTGAAAGAGCGGGTGTTTATGCTCCAGGAGGAAAAGCATCATACCCTAGCTCTGTCTTAATGAGTGCGATTCCAGCAAAAATAGCTGGTGTTAATGAGATAATAATGACAGTTCCCTCGTCTTCTGGAGAGATCAATCCACTTACATTGGTTGCTGCTGAACTCTGTGGAATTAAAAAAATTTTTCGGGTTGGTGGAGCTCAGGCAATAGGGGCATTAACATATGGAACAGAATCTATAGATCCAGTTGATGTTATAGTTGGTCCTGGAAATCAATGGGTTGCAGAAGCAAAAAAGCAAGTTGTCAGAGATGTTAATATTGATATGTTTGCAGGACCAAGTGAAATTCTAATTGTTGCTGATAAATCAAATAATCCTGAATGGGTAGCTTATGACATGTTAGCGCAATCTGAACATGATGAATCTGCTCAATCAATTTTAATAACCGATGATGATTTATTTGCTAAAGAAGTCAGTAATAATATTAAATCAATTATAAAAACATCTAATAGATCAGACATAATAAAAAAAAGCATTAATGAAAATGGATTAATTATAATTATCAAGGACCTTAAAAAATCCTATGATTTAATTAATAAAATTGCTCCTGAACATCTCTCCCTAATGTTTAAAGATGCTCAAAAAATTGAAGAAAATATAACAAATGCAGGTGTTATCTTTATGGGAAAATGGACACCTGAAGCAATGGGTGATTATATTATGGGACCAAGTCATGTCCTGCCAACAAATGGTGCATCTAAAAATTCATCTGGTTTATCTGTTTATAATTTTATTAAAAAAATATCTTCAATAAAAAATAGTCAAAAAACCATCAAAATACTTGGGCCTTCTGCAAGAATAATTGCTGAGTGTGAGGGTTTAGATGCTCATGCTAAATCTATACAGGTAAGATTGAATGGAAAATAATAAAATTTCTAAGATAGAGATTGGCGATACTAATAAAAATAAATTAAATGAATTTGTTAGCTATGAGAGAGAAGCAGCTATATATGATCTAATTGCTGAAAACTCATTTGAAATAATAAATAATAAAATTAGTGGACCATTTATTATGAATATCTCTCTTGAGGAGGGGATACTTACAATAAAATTAAAAAACAAGGATAATGAGAGTGTTTATCAATTCAATAGTTCCATTAGCAAGTTAAAGAAAATATTTAAAGATTATCATAACGCCTGTTCAAACTATTACGAATCTATAAAAAATGGTTCAGTTGAAAAAATTGAAGGTATAGAAAAAGTTAGAAGAAAAATCCATGATGACGGTGCTAAAGATTTATCATCTATATTAAATAAGGATTTTATTATTGATGAAAATACCTCTCGAAGATTGTTCACGTTAATGTATTCACTGTATATTTAAATTTACTAAAAAAATTCATTACTTTTATTAGTTATTTATGTTTGCTATAACAGATTTTTATTAAATGGAGACTTTGTGGCTAAAGAAGAACTATTAGAATTTCCTGGTATAGTATTAGAGCTTTTACCTAATGCAACTTTCAAGGTAAAACTTGATAACGATCATGAAATAATTGCCCATACAGCTGGTAAGATGAGAAAGAATAGAATTCGTGTTCTAGCTGGAGATCAAGTAACGGTTGAAATGACACCATACGATCTTACAAAAGGGCGAATAACATACAGACATAAATAATTTAGTACTTATTAATGACTAAATCTAAATGTCCAAATTGTAAGAAAATCGCAAATAAAGATTTCTTCCCTTTTTGCTCAAAGAGATGTTCGCAAGTAGACCTAAATAGATGGTTAGGTGAAAGCTATCATATTGATAACAATCAGAAAAAAATTGATATTTAAATATAGTATATTTAAGCTTGTCTCTTAGTAACGGACGGTTATATTACCACTATTATACGGTAATATTTATTTATTTGCCCAGGTAGCTCAGTTGGTAGAGCAGCGGACTGAAAATCCGCGTGTCGGTGGTTCAAATCCGCCCCTGGGCACCATTAGAGAAAGACTAATGTTGAAGAAAATATTCTTACTTCTAACAATTTTAATAATTTGCGTATCTTGTGAGTCGCCAACCACCATTACAAGCAGAGGCCTCGATTCAGATAACGAAAAAGAAAAAGCTATCATGCAAGGTATAGCTCTTGAGACATATTACAAGCGTGTTGAAAAATTGAATAATATTGCTTGGCCAATACTTTCATCATCATTAGATTTTTGTAAAAAGGATATAACTAACTCTATTGGAATTGAAGTCATATCCCTTAATGAAATTGATAAAAAATATAAAAATGCTGCTTCAGAAAAAATAGGTTTAACAAGTGAACCACAGATATTGTATGTGATAAAGTCATCCCCAGCAGATGTATCTGGTCTAAAGAAAAAGGATAAAATTATAGACATAAGCTCCTCTGAGTATAGTTGGGAAGGTGAAGATATTGTAGATAATTCCAGAAAAAGAATTTTTGGTGAAAAAAAAGTTAAAGTTAGAGTAAAAAGAGATAATGAAATTCAAGTATTTGAAGTTAATCCAGTTAAAATCTGTAATCATAGAATTATTTTAAGACAGGATAATTCACTAAACGCTTTTGCCGATGGTAAAAATATATACATAACTCAAGGAATGCTTAGATTCATTGATGAAGATAAAGAATTACAAATGGTTATAGCTCATGAATTAGCTCATAATATTGAAGGTCATATTGAAAAAAAGACAAATAATTATTTATTAGGAACAATTGTAGATCTTGCAGCTGCAGGTGCAGGTGTAAATACAAGAGGCACATTTGGCAGTCTAGGAGCGCAAATGTATAGTCAAGATTTTGAACGAGAGGCTGATTATGTCGGAATGTACATTCTTGCTAATTCAGGAATTGAAAGAGAGGGTGTAGCAAATTTCTGGAGGAGAATGTCTGTGGAAAACCCTAGATCAATTTCCTATGCATCAACGCACCCCTCCTCATCAGAAAGATGGGTTAATATAGAAGCTGTTAATAAAGAAATAGACAAAAAAATTCTAGAATCAGAGCCTCTTCTCCCTGAGAGAATTCAAATAGAGGATTAAATATTTTCTAATAATCTTTTTATTTAAGATAAATTAGTTTATTTTATAATTATGAAATTTGTTATTAACATACTCTGTTATGGTCTTGGTGTCATGTGGCTCATTCTTGGTTTGGTGGGTGTATACGACCCAAATATTTTTGCAAAGAACGATATTGTAAGCCTAAATGTTGTTATACAAAGCGAGGCTGGTACTAGTGAAATAAGAGCTCTTGCTGGAATGTTTTCATTTATGGGTCTTGGAATACTTCTTGCAACTCATCAGCCTAATTCACGAAGAAGCTGGTTTAGTGTTTTTAGCCTGTTAATGTTAGGGCTAGCTGTAGGAAGATCGGTGGGCTTTTTACCCTATTTTGAAGGTCTCGAAAATAAAAGAGTTGTTTATGCCGGTATTGAGTACGTTATGGCACTTATCTTTTTTATCAAATCTAAAATATAATCTAATCAATAGCCTGGTACATAGCCACTCTTAAATCATCGTTTATAGGCCACATTGATCCTAAATATTGAGTCATAATAATACCCACGAGTTCTTCATCAGGATCAACCCAGAAATATGTTGAAGCAGCTCCAGCCCAGCCAAATTCATTCTCTCCAGTTTGGGACATTACTTGTCCTCTATCCAACATAGTTCTTCCTATTAAATTCCAACCGTACCCTGCCAATGGTAAAGGACCTAACATGAGAGGAAGCTGGGTTTCAGGAATTCGATTAATTTTCATAAATTCAACCATATTTCTTGATAATAAAGTTTCACCATTTTCAGATTTACCTGATAAAAGCATTCTAGCAAAAGAGAGATAATCTTGAGATGTTGAAAATAAACCAGTACCCCCTCTCCTAAAAGTTTCACCTTTATTGGAAGGATTGTGAGCACTTACATCTGTTTCTTCCAGTTTATGAGGGCCTATATTCATTATTTCCTTAAAATTAGATGCTCCGTAAGTAGACATAAGTCTTGATAAATTCTTATCATCTACGCCAAAACCTGTATCTTTCATATTAAGAGGATTAAAAATCTCTTCTCTTAGAGTGTCGCCAAAGTCTTTTTCATTTACAACCTCAATAACCCTAGCCAACACGTCAAGAGATACTGAATAATTAAATCTAGAACCTGGCTGATAGGCCAAAGGTAGTTCAGATAAGATATTACATTTATCTTCTAAACTTTTATTTCCATCATCAGATATATCCCTTTCACTATATAATGGGGCAACATGACAACCCATTAAAAAATCATATGTAAAGCCACTTCGATGTGTCAAAAGATCTTCAACAATAATTGGTCTATTAAGATCTTCAAGAGAACCATCCGGATTCATAACCTTTAATTTTTCAAAAGACGGTATGAAAGATGATATAGGGTCATACAATCTAAGCTTTCCCCTCTCCACAAGTTTTAGCGCCATTACGGAAGTGATTGGTTTAGTCATTGAATAAATTCTATAAATTGCATTTTCAGGTATAGATTTTTTTTGTTTAAAGTTTTGATATCCTGACTTACCAGACAAGATAATCTTTCCTGATTTTTCTGCAACCCATTCAATACCGCTAAATAAAGATCTATCAACATAACTATCAGCAACCTCTTGAATTACATTTTTTCTATCAGAATTTGTCATAGCCAACCTCTTCCTATAACTACCTTTCATTTATTGAAGCAAGATTGCTTTCATGTGTATCTTGATCAATTTTATACAAACTAAAAAAATAGATCGAAAATAAATATAAAATCATATAAATAGGCACAAAATACAAAGCTACATTTATTAATATATTATCATCTATTGCGCCTGGTTTTGCATTAGTTGGCAATCCTGCAAGCGAAGTTACAAGTCCTGCGAGAAAAATACCAACGCCTGAAACAGCTTTTGCAGAAAAACCTTGGGCCGAAAAAAAGATGCCTTCAGAACGTTTTTTGGTTGTTAACTCGGAATCTTCAACTATATCCGATACCATAGATGAGACTAAAATTGTAACAGCAACTCCTGTCGAAACTTCTATAAAATAATATGAACTCATCATTAGTAATAGTCCATTAGATCCAAAGCTTGGAGCCAATTCAAAAATTCTTAAAGCGTAAGGTACTGGGGTTAATGCTAAAGCTATACTCCCGCAAATAATAGCGGCCCTTTTTTTACCAATATTTTTTGATAAGATTCGCGCAATTATCATAGAGCAAATAATACCAGGTACTACAGCTACAATAGAAACAATACCAATTTGAAAGGTACTAAAACCCCAAAAAAATGTATTAAAATAAATATTAAGGGCTGATGAAAATCCAGCCGCCATTCCTGCAAAAATTCCACCAATAAATAATACTAAAAAAGACTTATTTAATAGAGTACTTTTAAGCTCATCTTTAATCTCACTAAAATTATTATTTGCAGCTGGCTTTGATAAATTAGGTATTAGATGATTTAAGCCTCTTGATGAAATAATCATAGCCACCAACATAATAATTGCAGCAACAAATCCATATATTTCGTAACCCTCTGGATTTAATTGGCCATTTGGATACTCAGCAGTAGGTTTTAAGAATACGAAATACATTAAAATTGTCATTACTGTACCGCCCATCCAGCCAAAGAAATAACGCAAAGACATCATTTTAGTTCTCTCATGATATTCTCTTGTAATCTCTGGACCAAGGCTTTGATTTGGTATTTCAAATAATGTTGTAAATGTTCTTACAAGAATAGCCATAATGAGAAGATATAAAAAAAGATTAAAATCTGTATCAAAAGTTGGTGGATTCCATAGTAAAACAAAAAAGATTGGAACAGGTATTAGAGCAGCATACATATATGGATGTCTTCTTCCTAAACGGGATTTAGTGTGATCTGAAGAATAACCTATAATTAAATCAGAAATGGCATCCCATATAGTTGCAATGGCTAGTGCAAGAGAGGCCATCCATGCAGGCAAACCAATAACCATATTATAATAGAAAAATAGAAACCAAGAAAAGGCATTTCCTTTTATTCCAAAGGCAACTGAACCAATTCCATAAAAAAGAAAGTTTCTATTATTTTTCATCTTTTAAAGATCTTTTTCAGCCAATAGCGCTGATGCATTTAATTCATCCGCAATACTTCTTGCTTCCTCAGGAGAAAAATCCATAGGAAGATCAATATTGTTAGAAGTTACATATATCCTCACCATACCTCGATTAGTTGGGCCAATTTGTAAATCAGTTACTTCATCGGATGGCTTGTTAATTCCTTTTTTCAATTTGCTTACCTTCTATAATTAAAATTTAATTTTCAAGTTTTGCCATTGCTTGAGCTACGGATGCATCAATATCACCGCTTCTTGGATTTCTTCTTAATGTTAGACCGCCATTTACTTGAAGATTTTGACCAGAAAGAAAACACTCATCACTGCATAAGAAAACTGCCATCGCTGCGATATCCTCAGATGTTCCTATTCTTCCTAAAGGATATTCTCTTAGAAATGCTTCTTCTAGTCCTGGCGCGGCCATTGCATCTTGTGTCATGGGAGAGGCAGTCAATCCTGGTGAAATTGAATTGGCCCTTATACCTCGTTCGCCAAACTCATTAGCCACTGTTCTAACAACATGATCAATGCCAGCTTTTGTACCCATATATGCTGCATGATTATCTAACATAATTGTTGCTGTTGCAGATGATATTTGAATAATTGACCCTCCCTCAGTCATTGCAGGAATACAAGCCTGAAAAAACTGATACGGACCTTTGAACTGAAGATTCATTATTTTTATAAGATCCTCTTCTTTACTTTCTAGAAAAGGAGATAGATAACCCCAGCCAGTTGCCTGAATTGCTGAATGCAAAACACCATGACGATTGACCACTTCATCAACCATAGCATCTATTTCTTCTTTCTTAGTGATGTCACACAAAACGTAAGACCCACCAGTTTCTTCTGAAATTTCCTTAAGAGAGTCTTCATTTCTTCCTGCAAGAACTAATTTTGCTCCCTCTTTTGCGAAACGACGAGCCATTACTTGGCCCATATTATCTTTTCCTGCAGCTCCTAAAATTAGAGTTACTTTATCATTTAAATGCATATTACCCATTATTCACCCCTTAGTTTAAATTAACTATATTTAGTTTGCGTTAATATTTATAAATTTTCAACTCTGTTTATTATCCGAAATATTCAAAAAGAACACAAAGATAAAAGCTAAAAAGCAAACAGCAGTATTTAAATAAAAAGCTAAGTCGTAATTTCCATTTATATCATACAACCATCCTGATAGAGGGCCTCCAATAACTTGTATAGGAACCATAAATGGTACCGCTATACCTAGAGCTTTACCAAAATTTATGGGTGAAAAAGTTTTCGAAAAAAGGATATTCATTAATGGTACAGTTCCTCCGAGACCTAGGCTCATTATAAAAATAGAAATCAATAAGGGATAATAGCTTAAAAAGAGAGAAACCATTATAATCCCAAATCCTTGAATTGATATTGACACCCATAAGGTTTTCTTGGCAGATATCATATCTATAAGCCTACCAAAAACAATTTTTCCTAGAGCTGCACCCAGCGCACCAACAGAAACTGCAATACCGGCCTTACTTGCATCAAAACCTAAATCCGTTGCATAGGGAAAAATATGACTATAAACACCAAGATTTGCACAAAACTGTAAGCTAAAAATTAATATTAGAACCCAAAAGGTAGGTACTTTTAATATATCAACAATATTCATCACTTTGTCAGTGACAGAACTATTAGTCTCTTCAATTGATTTCTCGTTATCAATATTTTGGTTAATATCGGAAGGTTTATTAACTATTAAATAACGACAAAAAGGTACGAAAAAAACAATTAGAAAAATACCAAATATTATATAAGTAAATCTCCAACCATATAAACTGATCAAATAGACAGTAATAGGAGGAATAAAAACTCCCGATAAGGAAATACCTAAAGTAGCATAACCTATGGCAGAACCAATTTTCTTTTTAAACCAATTAGAAATTAATTTAGAAGTTGCTAAATTGCCAAATAAAGTCATCCCTAGAGCAACTATTGATCCATAAACAATTAAAAATTGATAATAAGTTTGGCAGAAGCCAAGCAAAATAAGTCCTACACCAAAAACTATGGCTCCAATAGATAGAAGGTTTTTAAGAGAAAATTTATCTACTAACTGACCACAAATTGGAGCAAATACTCCAGCAGCAATAATCATAATTGATAAAGTACTCGATATTAGAAATCTTCCAGCATTAAATTCATTTTGAAGATGTATGTAAAAAATAGAATAAGCATAAAAAGGAATACCAATTGAAAACATATTGATAAAACCAGAACTGGCAACGATTCTCCATCCATGAAAAGATTTAAACAATTTTATCCCCGATTTAATATAAGAAGAACTTACAATAGATATATAAAATCTAATGAAAAGAAAATTTTTAAAAATGTTTTAATATTTTTAATTATCTATAATCTAGTTAAAAATTAGCAAAGGACTTAGTTATGAAAAAATTTATTTCAATTTTTATTCTTATTTTTATACTTTTTAATTCTTTCTCAATTCAAGCACATAATCTTGAACAATCAGTAAATAGTGAAGACAGATCAATAGAAAATATTAAAAGAGATAAATTTCGACATCCATATGAAACATTAAAATTCTTTGGAATTGAGCCTGAAATGACAATTGTTGAGTTGTCTCCTGGAGGAGGGTGGTATACTGAAATTCTTGCAATTTATATGTATGATGAAGGTGAATTAATCACTGCTCCTTACAGCGCTTCATTAAGTGATTATGCTAAGAGATCAAGAGAATCCTTTGAGGCTAAACTGAACAGTAAAAGTATTTATGAAAAAGTAAAAATTGTTGATCTATTTGGTAAGCTTGCTGAAAATGAAACTGTTGATGCTGTCCTTACATTTAGAAATGTTCATAATTGGCTTGGTGAAGATGGAAGTGGAGTAAAAAAAGTATTTGAACAATCCTATGCCGCTCTTAAACCTGGAGGTATTCTAGGTGTAGTAGAGCATAGAGCTAATCCTGAAATTTCAATTAAAGAGATGAAAAAAACTGGTTATGTAACCGAGAAGCTTACCATTAATTTAGCAGAAGAAGCTGGTTTCATTTTATCAAAAAAGTCTGAAATCAATGCCAATGTAAAAGATACTAAAGATCATCCTAATGGAGTTTGGACGCTTCCACCCTCTCTTTATTTAAAAGATGGAGATAAAGAAAAATATCGTCAAATTGGTGAAAGTGATAGAATGACACTTCTTTTCAAAAAACCAATTTAATAGTTAAAAGACTATTGAAATATTAATAATAATGATAGATACATATAATTGTGGGCAGCCATAGCTCAGTTGGTTAGAGCGCCTGGTTGTGGACCAGGAGGTCCTTAGTTCAAATCTAAGTGGCTGTACCACAATAATTTAAGTTATCCACAGAAAAGTAAAGTTATCCACAGAATTCTGTTTAATTACAGTTGTTTAGATTCAATTTATGTGTTTCTATAATATCAACGGTGGCGATGACCAGCTATCGTTGGGCGGGTGTCAAACCGCAGTGAGAACCGATTGGTCATCGGGTCATGGTGAGAATAAGAGTAGCGATACTCGGAAGGTAGCCACTTCTGATGAGAAAGATAATCAGGAAGTCCCTTCGGGGAGTGAAAGGTAGGAAATCTCATGAAACGGAAGACCAAGAAGTCCCTTCGGGGATGGATTGGGAAGAAGTTTTTAAAAGAAGAGCGGGTGGCATGCTTAATCGAGGGCGATTAGGTGTTAAAAAGGAACCTTAGCGGGTTCCTTTTTTTTATTCCAGACCTCTATCACTTAATAAAGCAGAAATTTCAGGATTGCTTCCTGCAAAAGATCGATAAAGTTCCATAGGATCTTCTGTTCCACCTTTTTCAAGAATATACTTTCTATATTTTTCCGCTAAATCTTTATTAAATATTTCACCTGTATTTTTAAATCTTGCAAAAGCATCAGAGTCTAAAACAGCTGCCCATATATAGCTGTAATACCCTGCCGAATAAGAAGAGGAATATATATGCTGAAAATAAGTAGTTCTATATCGAGAAACTATTTCATCAATTAATCCTATTTTTTTAAGAGAATTATTTTCAAACTCAACAGTATCTTGAATTTCATTAGTAGTAAGTGAATGCCAGTCCATATCTAAATAAGATGCAGCTAAGTATTCTACATTTGCAAAACCTTGGTTAAATTTACTTGCATTTTGCATTTTTAATATTAAATCATCACTAATAGACTCCCCAGTTTTATAATGTTTAGCGTATGATTTCAGTAATTCAGGTTCAACTGCCCAGTGTTCAAGTACCTGAGAGGGAAACTCAACAAAATCTCTTGAAACAGATGTGCCTGAAAGGCTTGAATATTCAGTATTTGTAACCAGTCCATGCAAAGCGTGTCCGAATTCATGAAAAAGTGTTGTTACATGCTCAAGATTTAAAAGTGAGGGCTTATCATTCGATGGAGGTGGAAAATTACAAACGTTTACTACAATTGGTCTCTCTCTGCCATTGAAGTTAGACTGATCTTTGAAAGTACTCATCCATGCGCCGCCTCTTTTGCTAGCTCGTGTATAAAAATCACCAATATAAATTCCTAAATGAGAACCATCTCTATCCTTAACCTCCCAAACTCTTGCATCCTCATGATAAAGCTCAATGTCAAACCTTTCACTAAAGGATAATCCAAAAAGTTTATTGGCGGTTTTAAAAATTCCATCAATTGTATTATCAAGGGTAAAAAATTCTTTTAACTCTTCATCGTTAAGATCGTATTTTTCTTTTCTTAACTTTTCTGAATAATACCACCAATCCCACGAGGCAATTTTAAAATTCCCACCTTCTTTATTAACTAGAGACTGCAGTTCTTCCAGCTCTTTACTGGCTCTTGATAAAGCTGGTTGCCACAATTGATCAAGCAACCCATATACTGCCTCGGGCGTTTTAGCCATTGTATTATCTAAGACATAATGAGCATGCGTTTCAAAATTAAGAAGGTTTGCTCTTTCCACTCTCAATGAAGAAATTTTTGCAGTGATCTCTTTATTGTCAAACTCATTATTATTATCACCCCTCATAATATAGCCCTTATATAATCTTTCCCTTAAATCTCTTCTCTTGGAGTAAGTTAGGAATGGATACAAACTGCTTCGGTGAGGCGTAAAAATATATTTATCTTTATAAATTGAGTCTTTTGTTTCTTTGTATTTCTTATAAGCTTCTTCTTTTGCCAAAGCTATAATATCATCTGTAAGACCATCTAAATCATTTTCATTTAAAATAATTTCAAAATTATTAGTTTCAGCTAATAAATTCTGAGAAAATTCAACAGAAAGTTTTGATATTTCTTGATTAATTGATGAGTATTTCTCTTTATCATCTCCTTCAAGTAAAGCACCATTTCTTATAAAATTTTTATATTTTTCTTCTAGAATTTTTCTTTCTTCAATTGATAAATTTAAACTATCAATATTATCCCATAGGTATTTAATTTTTTTAAATATCTTAGGATTTAAACTTATTGAGTCATAATGTTGGGATAGAATTGGTGAAATATCCTTTTCAATATTTTGAATTTCTTCATTAGAAGTTGATCCAGATAAATTAAAAAAAACTGCACCAACTCTATCCAAAAGAGAACCCGACTTTTCAAGTGCAATAATGACATTTTCAAATGAAGGATTTTCAGAATTTTTAATTATACTGTCTATTTCTTTTTTATGGGCTTCTATTCCCATTGTGAAAGCAGGCATGAAATCACTTTCATCAATTTTTGAAAAAGGAGGTATCTCAAATTCGGTATTATATTTTTTTAAAAAAGGATTTTCCATGGCCCATATATTAGAAAAACTAAAAACAATAATATAGAAAAAAATAAATAGTTTGTTCATTTTTTAAAATTATAAATCAATTCAACTATTTGATTTAAGATTAAATCGATTATAGAAATTAATAAAAAATTCTCTAGAAAAATAAAATAATGTTGAAAATATTAAAGTGCTAAGCAAAAGCTGAAAATCAAATGGGATAGCCATAATATATGTGTTTAATAGAGAAAAACCTAGCCCACCAGAAAGCCAAACGGAAAAATTCACAAGTATGTGCCAAATAAATACTGAAGCTACACCTCTGAAAATTAAATTTTTGTAAGAAAGACTTTTTGATAATACTGAAAAGAGACTTGCTATAAAAATACAAAAATATACAACTGGCATAGAAGAATAAAAACCTAAAAATGGATCAGTAATAATCAAAACACCAACTGGCAAGAATAATTGAATATATTTATTAGAAGTCAAAAATGGTAAAAAAGAAGCTACAGCAATGATAGGTGTAAAATTTGAAGGTAAACCAATAAAGCGACTTAAAATCAAACATAAAATAAATAAAGCTGACGATTTAAAAAATTCTAACAACATTTTCTCCTAAACCCTTTAACTATACTTTGAGGTAAATATCAATAATACTTCCATTTTTATAAGATTAAGGTACATATGACATAATTTATAATTAATAATTACTGATAAACTTAAAAACATGAACAAATTCAAAAAATTTATAAGCATTATCCATAGAGAAGGTTGGAAATTCTCAGCAATTTCGCTTTTTGTTTCATTAATTTTATTAGTTATTTGGCCTTTATTATCTTTTATTAGTTTCTTAATAACATTTTTTATTCTTTGGTTCTTCAGAGACCCAGAAAGAAATACACCAATAGCAGAGGGAAAAATTATTTCACCTGCAGATGGAAAGGTATGCTTAATAGATTTATCTGTTCCTCCAGAAGAGCTTCAATATGGAACTGAAGAGATGCAAAGAGTTTGTATTTTCATGAATGTATTTAACGTTCATGTAAATAGAGTTCCTGTTAAAGGACAAATTAAGAAAATTATTTACAAAGAGGGAAGTTTTTTCAACGCAAGCCTAGATAAAGCAAGTGAAAAAAATGAAAGAAATAGTATCATTATTAAGACTGAAAATGGTATAGAAATAGTTGTTGTACAAATTGCAGGATTAATAGCAAGGCGTATTTTAAGTTTTGTTTGTAATGGCGATAAGTTAAATTCAGGCGAAAGATTTGGATTAATTAGATTTGGCTCAAGAGTTGATGTTTATTTGCCAAAAACTTTTAAACCTGAAGTTAAAGTAGGTGATAAAACTATAGCAGGTGAAACAATTATTGGATCTTTATAATCCTATAAATAGCAAAGAGTACTTAAATGAATAAATTATCTTTCAGGTCAATAATTCCTAATATAACAACATTGATTGGATTATGTTTTGGTATATTAGCAATATGTTTTGCTTTATCAGGTCAATTTCAATTATCTGTTATTTGTATACTAATGGCCTCTATTTGTGATGTTCTAGATGGTCGTCTTTCAAGATTCCTAAAAAGCGAGTCTAAACTAGGTGCTGAATTAGACTCCTTAGCGGATTTTTTAAACTTTGGAATTGCTCCTAGTATACTTATTTATATATCACTTATGCAAAATGCTGGATTAATTGAAAGAATAGCCGTTTTATCGTTTATAGTTTTCTCTTGTCTAAGGCTTGCACGTTTTAATGCTGATATTGATGGTAAGATCAATAAATCAACTAATTTCTTCACAGGGATTCCTACACCTGCAGGTGCAGGTCTAATTTTATTACCTCTTATTCATTCATTTTTGGGTTTTAATTGGGCTTATGAAACCCCAATAATTGCCAGCATATACTTTCTTATAATTGGATCACTTCTAGTGAGTAAAGTTCCAACTTTTTCAGGAAAACAAATTAGGTTTCAATTAAAAAAATTTAAAGATCTAAAAATAATAGTTTGCGTATTCTTATTTGTAATTTGTATGATTAATTCACCATGGATTACTCTTAGTTTAGTTGGTCTTAGTTATATTGTATCGATCCCATTATCTATAAGAGCATGGATTAATGAAAAAGATTTAGATAAGAATTCTTCAGATACTCTAGAAATCTAATTATTGTTCAGGCATTGGAACAAGTTTATTTGTTGATGTTCCTTTAGCAATTAAATCACCACTTTCATTTGTAAGAGTACCCTCAACAAAAGCTATTGATTTACCAAGCTTAATGACCTTTGCTGCAGCTATAACAATTCCTGGATTAGCAGATTTTAAGAAGGTTATTTTTAATTCTAATGTTAAAGGGCTAAACTCGAAATCTGTTGGTATCATAACGCTATGCGCCATAGCTGAGTCAATCCAACCAGTTACATAACCACCCTGAACAATATTACCAGAATGACAATGACGAGCCTCAGCAATATATTCAATTTTAATCGATTGATTTTCTTTACTAAATTCTAAAATTTTACTAAACCCCATACCTTGAAAGAGAGGCTGTTCTCGCATATGCTCTGTTCTTCTTTTAATATCCATTTCTTTATCCAAAATCACTTACAGAAATAAAATCTGATACCATTATTAAATTATCGCCGACATCATAAAGTAATTCTTCTATATAGGAAGCAGGTAAATTACCAGATTCTGTACTCTGATATGTTATTGGAAAATTTACTATCGTAGAATCTTTGTCACCAACATGTTGATACTTTGTAAATCTAACAAAAACTAAATCAATTTCTGGCCAAACATATATTAACTGTCCATCTAAACCTTTTGCTGAAAAGAAATCATACTCTTTGCCATTAGAACCATTACTTGTCCACCATTGAAATCCATATGGAGCTAAGTCACTGTAATTAACTGTAGCAATGTCAAGCCAACTTGATGAGACAACTTCTTTATCTTTCCATTTTCCTTCCTGGGCAACCATTAATCCAAATTTTGCAAAATCTCTAGGCGTCATATCTAGACTTGCATAAGTAACAGTATTCCCAGCTTGATCAGTCCACCACTTGTCGTTAATTTCTAAAATATTAAAAATTTTTTGATTGGCATATTCTTGAACAGATAAACCAGTAGCATTTTTTAAAATTTCACCTAGAAGCATTGAGTCTTCATTAGAATATCGAAACACTTTTCCTGGTGGATCAATTATTTCTCTATCTAGGGAATACTCAACCATATTAGGTACAAAAACAACTCCTGCTAAAGGATGGTCCGCCATGCCCGATTGCATAGCTAATAAATGCTTTAATAAAATATTATCTTGATCTTTTCCTTTCCATTCAGGTAGATAATCAGTTATGGGATCATCTATACTTCCAATATAACCATCATCAATAGCTATTCCGATAAGTGTTGAGGTAAAACTTTTAGCAACTGACCAACTTGTAGCCAAGCTTGTTTCATCGTAACCCTCATTATAATACTCAGCAATTATACTATTTCCTACAATTAAGATTGCTGCTTGAGTATTAAACTCAGGATTTTTAACAAATTCCATTAAGTTATTAACTTCTATTTCGTCTAGTCCTTTACTATCTGGTGATGCTAAAACCCAAGAAAAACTTTTGTTATCTGAAATTAAATTTTCTTCTTTGATTTTTAAATTTACATCCCCATCTACTATTCCAATAATTGGACGTTCCTGAACACCAAATAAACTTAAAAATTCATCATAATTTTTTTGATCAACATTAATTCCAGCAGTTATATTTCCTCCAACTTCAAAGAAAAATTTATCTGCACCATTTATAGTTATACTTACTCCATTAGATAATTCTATTCTGCTAGAATCTCTTGAAAATCTAATGGAAGAAATTTCTAATTCATTAGTTAATTGGATAATATTTTTTCCATTTGTGTCGATTATGGTTATTAACGAATGTTTAGGTATGGCATTTGAAATAATATAAATATCATCACCATCAAGTCCTCTGTAAGTTTCATTATTAATTGTTGGAACAATAATATCATTTCCTGGGCTATAGTTAATTGTCATTTAAGGAACCAACCATTCCCCATGAAATGCTCCATTTTCATATATATATTTTGCTCTTACATGACCTGCTGAATGCAAAAAAAGTGTCTCAATAGAACTAATATGACAATTAATTATTACAAAATTTTCAAGTCCATTAAGTTTATCGTCGCCTTCATCTTCAAAAAGCACCTCTTCTCTAGAAGCAACAACTTTACCGGGTGCATCTTTTACTCGATAACACTCTCTACTCATAGGATACATTTTAGACCAAACATTGGATAATACCTCTTTAGATTCTTCAACAGTTGCATTTGCCGTCAATCTTATCTGAAGTTTATTAGCCTTATCATAGCCCAATAATGAAATTGAACTGTTATTCTTGATATCTATGATTTTATTTGATCTTATATCAGTGTGAAATCGAATTAATGAGTTAGCCATATCAACTTTTCTTAAGACAACATTTCTATTCTGAGGTCTATTATCTTTATCAATTGTACCAAGAGACAAAAGGTGAAAATGATGACCTCGTTCGGTTACACCTTTTTCAAGGTTAGAAAATACAAATTCTAAGCTTTTTTTTAGATCCAAAGAAGGGTGATCGTTTGGAATTTCTCTTGGCATACTATTCCTATCTTTAATAATAATTTTATAAACTAATAAAATAGTTATTTAAGTAATAATTTAAAGATAAAAAGCTAATATTTATTCAAGATAAAAATCTTGAAGTTTTAAAATATCTTCTTCGTTTAAGTTTAAAGCTTCAGAAATATAACGATCCATTCCACCCCATTTACTATCAATCGTGTCAAAGGCAGCTTGTATATATCTCTCCTCAACTAAATTAATTTTACGGAGATTATCGGTATCAGCTCGAAAAAAAGTTTTTAATTCAATTTCTAACATTTTATCATCAACATGATCTTTAACATATGTGTTTGTTAGCAAATAATCTTCAATAACCTTATCTTTAGGAACGCCAAGTATAGTTAGTATCATAGCACTTGCAAAACCAGCCCTGTCCTTTCCAGCGGTACAGTGAAAAACAAGAGGTTCGGCATTATTTTCTATAATATGTCTAAAGAAATTTTTATATTCCTCAGCAAATTCTTCAACAATTACAATATTAAAATCCCTTAATAAATTACTAGAGTCTAAGTCTCCAAAAGTTAGATCTTTCATAAGATTTTTTATTGAATCATCATCTAGTTCTTTGGGTTGAAATTTTATAGGAAGAAGTAATTGCGTCATACCTGGGTTTAATCTATCGGGCTCATTTTCTCTTTCTTCAACAGAACGAAAATCTACCACCGATTTAATATTTAATCTTTTCATATATTTTAGATCTTCATCGGTTAAAGAATGTAGGTTATCCGATCGATAAATTTTTCCCCATTTAACAGTTTTTCCATCTTCTGTTTTATAACCTCCCAAATCTCTGAAGTTATGAGCGCCTGTAAACGGAAGCTTTCTATAGTCTTCTCTTAAATTTTCAGAAAATTTTAATGGAATAGGTCTTTCAAAAGAGAGGGACTCTTTATCGTTAAACCAAAAAACAGAAATTACAGCTAAAACAAAAACAACAAAAATATATTTAATAAATTTCATAATAAAATACTAACTATTTAGTCCTCTAATGCAATAAAAACCTCACATGAAACTTTGTGAGGTTTTTATATTCTCTTAATAATTATTAAAATGCGTAGCGAACCCCAGCGAGGAAGCTTCTACCGAAAGACTCAACTTGGTTTACGTTCCAAGCTTCAGCAGTATATCGCATATCTGATTCATCAGAGATATTATTAAAATCAGCAAAAATGGATGCTTTTTGACCAGTTAATGCCTCAAGATCATATCGAACTGACGCATCAAGACGATTCTGAGCAGCCCAATAAACTCCTCCTCCAAGATTAAATACTGCTCCTGTTTCAGTTTCATCAAGCCATTCACTTCTGTAACGATAGGTTAATCGAGCAGAAAATCCATGATCTTCATAGAATATACTTGCATTATAATTTGTATCCGATTGCCCAGGAAGCGCAAAAACTTTTCCCTCAGGAGTGGTATATTCGGATTCAATTAATGCTACATTTAGTGATGCCCCAAAGCCGGAGAAAAATCCATCTATATAATTATCCATTCTGGTATTTAGAGAAATTTCAAGACCTTGAAGCTCTCCATCCTTACCATTCCCAAATCCAGCTAAATCCCACAATTCACCTGGCTCAGCTTGATCTGAGTATAGAGCACCGTCTACTTTTTCGTTGGACTCAGAAATTACATTATCAATTTCACGATGAAAAAATGTAATAGAAAATAGGCTTGCCTCATCATAATACCATTCAAATGCAGCATCTATTCCCCAAGATTCTTCTTGTTTTAAGAAAGGATTACCACCAGCTATTTCATTTGAGAGAATATTAATTGAAGCTGCCGCTCTTGATTCAATATATGATGGCCTACTTATGCCTGTTGAATAAGAAAGACGAAGTTTTTTATCATCAGCCACATCATAATTAATATGGATACTAGGTAAATAATTAGTATAACTTCTTTTAACAGATAAAACTTCTTTTGCACCTACTGCAATATTTTCATAACCAATATCACCACTTACAGTTGCTAGTCTGAAACCATTAGTTTCATATTCTGTATCTTCAATTCTGAGACCAGCAACAATATTACCCCAATCCATTTCAAAGGTTTGCATAATATAAGCAGCAAATAAAACTTCCTCGATATCAATTTTTTCATCGTCTGGAAAATCTGAACGTGGTGGACGAACTGTATTTAGACAATCATTTAATGCAGGATTATCAGTATAGAAAGCACCAACACTATTATCCCTTGGGCTAGCAAAATCACCAAGTCTGTATTCCTTAGGATCACATACATCAGCGGGGTATCCTCCTGCTACTGAAACTGTAGCGAGAGTGGCTCCTCCACCTGTAGCTACTCTATCATCGTATTGAAGACCAAACTTTAGCTCACCTCTATTATTTTCTCTACTTATATCAATTTTAAATTGAT
>QCGZ01000011.1 GCA_003279705.1 OCS116 cluster bacterium AG-390-I16 | reverse complement strand
TGAGGTTATGCTATGAAAAAAGGACCCTTGTCAGGTGTTAAAGTTATTGAATTTGCTGGAATAGGACCAGGACCATTTTGTGGAATGTTACTTTCAGATATGGGAGCGGATGTTGTTAGAATTGATAGAGATGATAAAGGCTCTTCTAGGCATGTAATTGAAGCAAGAGGAAAAAGATCAATAAAATTAAATTTAAAAGATCCAAATGATATTAAGATTTGTTTAGAGTTAGTAAAAAAAGCTAATATTATTCAAGAGGGATTTCGTCCAGGAGTTATGGAAAGACTTGGATTAGGGCCTGATGATTGTTTAAAAATTAACCCAAGCTTAGTTTATGGAAGAATGACTGGTTGGGGTCAAATTGGTTCTCTTTCTCAAGCTGCAGGACATGATATTAATTACATTGCATTAACTGGTGCACTTAATTCAATTGGAAGAAAAGGTGAAAAACCCGTTCCCCCTCTAAATCTTGTTGGAGATTTTGGTGGAGGAGCACTATATCTCGCTATGGGTATGATTGCTGCTTTATTTGATTCTCAAAAATCTGGAAAAGGTCAAGTAGTTGATTGCGCTATGACAGACGGATCTGCTTCATTAATGACAATGTTTTATGGATTTTTAAGTTCTGGTATTTGGAGAGAAGAAAGAGGAGAAAATTTACTAGATTCTGGCGCTCATTTCTATAATGTCTATGAAACAAAAGATAGTAAATTTATATCTATAGGCTCTATTGAGCCACAATTTTACTCTTTATTGCTCGAAAAGCTTGAAATAAGTGATGGAGACTTATTGGATCAAATGAATAAAGACCTATGGGACGATTTGCAAGTTAAGCTCGTTGAGACTTTTAAGCAAAAAACAAGAGATGAGTGGTGTTCTATAATGGAGGGGACAGATATCTGTTTTGCTCCGGTTTTGACTATGAAAGAGGCGCCAAATCATCCTCATAATAAAGAAAGAGAGACCTTTATAAATTATGAGGGTGTTATTCAGCCTAATGTAGCGCCAAGATTTTCTAGAACCCCGTCTCAAATACAGGGTCCGCCGCCTTTAGATATTTCTGATATTCATGAAGTTTTGTCAGATTGGGATTAATGATTTGATTAAAATTAATCACCTTTTTTAGGAAAAAATACTGTTCTTAACCATGTAAATAAATTATTTTCTTTTAAATCTTCTTTTATAAGAAATTTCATTAAATTATTGTAATCATTGTTTAAAAACATATCTTCTCTTTTTCTTATTTCTTTATTTTTATCTATTTCCCCAATTTTCTTTGCAGGATTTCCACCAAAAATTTCATTATCTGGGACATCTGATGTTACAACTGATCCTAAACCTATGATAGAGTTTTTGCCAATCCTTACACCCTTTGATATTTTAGATCCTTCACCAATCCATACGTTTTCTTCAATATGTATTTTTTTACTTGATCCTGGAGTATTTATTCTATCATAAACTCCATGCCAGTCAGAGTCTGAAATATAAACATTGCTTGCAATCATAACATTTGAATCAATTATTATTTCTTCAGCCGAAATTATCCTTACACCTGGAGATATTAGAGCATTATCACCAATTTTTATTATTCCGTCACAATTATTTTTATTCCAAGCGCATATTTGAGTTATTACATTTCTTGATGTCCTAATATGCACATTTTCTCCTAATGAAATGTTTTTTCCATATACATCAATATTCCATGGTTTATTGATATCTAGATTTTTTCCAACTCTTTTAAATTGATGGATTAAAAAATATTTTGACCAAAGAATATAAAAGTTTTCAATAAATGTACGAACAAAAAAGGGACGATTGTCTTTTTGCAAAATGATCAGTGCATTCTTTCTTGTGACATAAGATAAGAGCCATCCTTATACTCGCTAAAAAGCTCATCTACTTGAGGATGTCTTACAGGATCTTTATTAATATCATATAATAAATTTTGCTCTGAAACATAAGCTACATATTCAGTAACATCATTTTCAGCAAGCAGATGATAAAAAGGTTGATCTTTTTTAGGTCTGATTTCTTCAGGAATTGATAGCCACCATTCATCAGTATTATTAAAAGTAGGATCTACATCAAAAATAACGCCTCTAAAGGATAGAAATTTATGTTTTACAATCTCACCAATTTTGAATTTTGCATCACGTTCCATTAAAATACTCCATATGTTAAAGATAATAATTAATTATCAATCTTCAAGATGTTTTTTAAAAAATTTTACATTAAGAGATATAAAATTGTAGATTAATCCGATTCTTTAAATTTATTGATAAGGTAGTTGTATAATGAACAAATATTTGGAAAAATTATTTAGCCCATCCATTATTAATCAACTGAAAATTCCTAATAGAATAATAATGGCTCCAATGACTAGATCCAAATCACCAAACAGTATACCAGGTAAAGATGTAGCATTATACTACGCCAAAAGAGCTGAGAATGGTGTTGGTTTAATAATTACTGAAGGTACGACTGTAGACACTCCTAACGCATCTGATGATATAAATATACCAACCTTTCACGGCAATGACTCTCTTGAAGGATGGTCAATGGTTGTTGACCATGTTCATGATGCTGGAGGTTTAATTTTTCCTCAAATATGGCATCAAGGCACCTTAAGAAGAGCAGATACAACTTGGAATTCTGATTTTCCTTCATGGGGTCCATCAGGCTTGGCATCTAAAAATAAAAAAGTTTCTGAACCAATGAGTTTAATTGAAATTGAGCAAACTATTGATGCTTTCGCAGAAGCTATTTATCAGGCTAGAGAATTAAATTTTGATGGAGTGGAAATACATGGAGCGCATGGTTACCTTTTAGACCAATTCTTTTGGGAGAGCACAAATATTAGAGATGATGAATGGGGTGGTTTAGCAATAGAGGAGAGAACAGAGTTTTCTGAGGCAATTATCAAGAAAGCCAGAAAAGCCGTAGGAAATGATTATCCAATTATTTTTAGATTTTCTCAATGGAAACAACAAGATTTTGACCATAAGATGGCCAAAAATGAATTAGAGCTTGGTGCATTTTTAAATAATTTATCCAATGCTGGAATTGATGCTTTTCATTGTTCTCAGAGAAGATTCTGGAATAATGAATTTGATGGTTCAAATTTAAATTTAGCTGGATGGGCTAAAAAATTAACTAATAAACCATCTATAACTGTTGGAAGTATTGGTTTGACTGAGGATTTTATTGAAACTTTCCAGGGTAAGGAATCAAAACCAACAGACATTTCAAACCTCCTTGAAAGGCTATATGTCAATGAATATGATTTTGTTGCAATAGGAAGAGCATTGATCTCTAATCCAGATTGGCCAAAACTTGTTAAAAATGAAGAATTTGAAAAAATTAAAATTTTTACACCAAAGGATTTAGAGGAACTTTTATAGATGGTTGATAATCAAAAGGAATTTATGCCTAAGGCTGGTAAAATTTTAAATAGAGTTCATTTAGAAATTAGAGAGGGCTTTGTAAAGCATTCTTATGAACTTGATGAAAAATTTACAAATAGACGCGATTTTATAATGGGTGGATTTATATCTACAATGCTAGATGGATTATGCGGTCATGCTCTTCATACTGTGCATGATAAGCATCATGTAACTCTAGAGTTAAAAACAATTTTTTTATCACCAGCAAAAGCAGGAAAATTTATTGGTGAGGGAAAGGTCGTTAAAATTGGAAGAAGTGTAGGTTTTTCAGAGGCAATTATCTGGGATATTGATAATAATAAAATCGCAATGGCTTCAGCTACATTTAAAATTTTTAACCATTAGAAATCATTTTTTCTCTTAATTTAAGCTTATATATTTTCCCAGAAGCTGTTCGAGGTAATTGATCATAGTGAATATCCACACATTCGGGAATCTTAAATGAGGCTAAATATTGCTTTAAGAAATTTTTTAAATCATCACTATTGATTTTTGAATTTTTTTCTAAACTAATTGAACAGCATAATATTTCTCCTAGACGTTCATCGGGTATTCCAAAAACACTAGCCTCGAGAATTTCTGGGTGTGAATTAATTTTATCCTCAACCTCTAAGCAGGATATATTTTCTCCTCCTCTTATAACAATATCTTTTGCTCTATCAACTATAAATAAATAGTTATCATCATCTAAATAGCCTAAATCACCTGACTTAAACCATCCTTTGTAAAAAGCTTCTTTTGTGGCTTTTTCATTATTCCAATAACATCTAAAATTAGAGGGTGATTTTATATATATCTCGCCCACATCTCCATTTTTAACTTCTTTATTATCCTCGCTACAAATAATTATTTCGGTTAGGGGTTTAGATGGTTTTCCAGTTGATCCTGGTTTTTTAATGTATTCTTCTCCAGAAATTACTGCTCCTGCTGCATTTGTTTCTGTTAAACCATAACCTAAACCAGGCTTAGCATCAGGGAATTCTTTGCTTAGGCTTAATACATGCGATGATGGCCTTGCAGCACCTCCACCAGATAGGTCCTTTAACGAAGATAAGTTATATTTTTTTCTATCTGGGTGTCTCATAATTTCCAAAGTCATAGTGGGGACACCACTTAAGCTAATAATTTTTTCACTTTCAATAATTTTTAATGCATTTGATGGATCCCATTTATATAGCATTACCATTTTTCTCCCTGATAAAAATGATAGCATAAATTGACTATGACTTCCTGTGACATGAAATAATGGAACTGTAATCATGCATGATGGCTGCACATTTTCATCAGGAATTATTTCATCTCTTATTGCTCTGGCGCCCGCAATAACAGACCATTGTAATAGAGTTGAAATTATTGCTCTGTGGCTAGAACAAACACCTTTTGGATGACCGGTAGACCCAGAGGTATAAAAAATTGCTGCATCATCATCATCTTTAATATCAACCTTTGGCATTTTGAGTCCTTTGTAAATATCAGTCAGACTATTCCAATTATTTTTTTGATTTTTGTTTGAACGAATTGATATTAATTTTAAATTAAATTTTTTAGAAAAAGAGCTTATTAGCTCATGCCTTTTATTATCAGCAATTATCAACTTGGCACCACAATTTTCAATGCCATACTTAAGCTCTTCACTTGTCCACCAGCTATTAAGGGGTACCGCAATTGCTCCAATAGACGTTATAGCTATAAAACTATTAATCCACTCAGGGTAGTTTCTGGAAGCAATAGCAACTCTATCACCTTTTTTAATTTTAAATTCATTTATTAATGCATTTGCAAAAGCTGAAGCTAGCTCATAAGAATCTTCATAAGTATATCTTTCATCTTCAAAAATTAGCATTTCCTTACCTTGATAATTGGAAGCAAGAGAAAACAATTTTGATAAATTTGATATATCATTATCAAAGCATTTATATTTAATATCTCTTATATATTTGTTTTTGATTATGAACGATGGATCTTGATTGCATATATCAATAATTATTTCATCAATATCTTTTTTCATCATTTTTCCAATGGCGGAGGGGGAGGGATTCGAACCCCCGAGACGGTTGCCCGCCTGCCGGTTTTCAAGACCGGTGCCTTCAACCACTCGGCCACCCCTCCGCAGGGTTTTCTTAACAGTATGTATTTATATTTTTTCTAAAAAGTCTAATAAAATTTTATTTACTTTATCCGGTGCTTCCTGTTGTGTCCAATGTCCTACATTCTCAATAATTTCTTTTTTTCTTAAATCATTATAATTTTCACCAACAGATTCGAATAAATTTACATTAGGCACAAAAAAATTAACTGGGTCTAAGTCCCCTGTAATAAAACATGCAGGTTTTTCAATTTTATTAAGAGATAAATCTTTAAGTTCTTTCCAGTCTAAATCCATACATCTGTATCTATTTAGTGGGCCTGTCATTCCGCTATTTTCAAACTCTTTTACAAAATAGTTAAGATCATCTTGGGAAAGCCAATTCGGTAGATTTCTTGGAAGATCTTCATACTCAAGAAAAGATGAATTTTTATCTTTTTTCTTTACCTTTCCTTTTGACGCTAACTCTATTCTTTTTTTCATACCTTGATAATCAGAATTGCAATAAATTTGTCTTAAAGATTTTTTTAAATCAAATTCAAGTTCTTTTTCAGCTAAACCATATTTTTGAAAATAAAGAATATAAAAAAAATTATTTTTAAATATTTGTTTGAATATTTCTGTGGGGGGGATATCTAAAAAAGGACTAAATGGAACCGATAATCCTGAAACCGAAACTATTCTTTCTGGAAATAGTAGGGAGGTATACCAGCTAATAGGAGCACCCCAATCATGACCAACTATATGAGCATCTTCCTCGTTTAAGAAATCTAAAATATTAATAATATCTTTTGTAATTTCCTTTATTGAGTATTTTTCAATTTCTTTTGGGTTACTCGATCTTCCATATCCACGAATATCAGGAATTATCACTTTGTAGCCAGCGTTTTTAAATGGTTCTATTTGGTTTCTCCAGCTATACCAACTTTCTGGCCAGCCATGAACGAAAATCACTGGTTTACCATCACCTTCAACAAGGGTATTAATTTTAATATTATTTGTTTCTATAAGTTCGAAATTTCTATGCATAAAATCTCCTTTAGATAGCATTCTAAATATTCTGATGGTTTTGTGAATAGCGAATCTTGTTATCATAAAAACTATGAATAAATTAAAATATATTTCTCTAATTTTTTTGTTAATTATTTCCTCTTGCGCACCTTCAAATAATAATTTTTCAATTAAAAAATCTCCTTTTTCTGGTGGAGTCTATAAAATAGGAAAGCCTTATCAAATTGAAGATAAAATATTTTATCCAAAAGAGAGTTTTAATTATTTAGAAAGCGGAGTTGCTTCATGGTATGGGCCTAATTTTGATGGAAAAAAGACTGCTAACGGAGAGATTTTTAATATGAACTTATTAACAGCCGCTCATAAAACTCTTCAATTACCATCAATGGTAAAAGTGACAAATATTGAAAATAATAGGTCTCTAATTCTAAGGGTTAATGATAGAGGTCCTTTTGTAAAAAATAGAATTATTGATGTTTCAAAAAGAGCAGCATCAATACTCGGTTTTCAAAAAGATGGCACAGCAAATGTAATCGTTGAATATTATGGAAGGGCAAAAATTTATGATGAGGAAGGAAAAATTATTAAACAGAAAAATAAAGCTGGCAAAGAAAAGGACAAAAGATCTTTTTATATTAGAATAGGCCTATTTTCTAAAATCAATAATGTAGAAAAAATTAAATCACAGCTAATAAATTTTGGTAAGATTGAAATAAATAAAAATCAATCAGGTTACAAAGTGCTACTAGGACCATTTGCAAGTAAAAGTTATGTAGAGCGTGTATTAAGTAATCTTAAAGAAAAAGGTTTTAAAGATGCGATTATTGAAAATATTAATTAATTTATTAAATCAAATTGTTTCCAGAAAAATAAAAATATTAATTATTATTTTTATTTTTTCTCCTAATTTTGCACACTCTTTTAAATCCGATGCTGAATACGCTTTTCTTATTGAATATGAGACCAATCAAGTCTTGTATGAAAAGAATTCAAGAAAAAAAATTTATCCCGCATCGATGTCAAAATTAATGACTTTATATGTTATATTTGATTATTTAGAAAAAAATATTATTTCATTAGACGAAAAGATCTTTATTTCTGAAAATGCATGGAGAAAAGGTGGAGCAGTTTCAGAATCCTCAACAATGTTTGCAGAAGTTTCGTCTTATGTATCTGTTGAAAACATTATTAAAGGTATAGTAATTCAATCTGGAAATGATGCATGTATTGCTATTTCTGAAGCCATTTCAGGATCTGAAGAAATATTTTCTGATGAAATGAATTCTTATGCAAAAAAACTTGGTATGAATAATACAAATTTTGTAAACTCTACCGGTCTTCATAATGATAATCATTATTCTACGCCTTTAGATATAACTATTCTTGCGAAATCATTGATAAAAGATTTTCCAGATTTTTATCATTACTTTTCTGAAAGAAGCTTTACCTGGAATGGTATTTTTCAGCCTAACAGAAATAATTTATTAGGTGAAAGTTTAGGTATTGATGGATTAAAAACAGGTAAAACAAGTCAGTCAGGATTCAGTATGATTGTATCATCTGAAAAAGAGACTATAAGACTTATAGGTATAGTTAGCGGTCTATCTTCAAGAGATAGTCGAACAGTTGAAATGAAAAAGTTAATAAATTATGGCCAAAAGAGTTTCAGGAAATATAAATTATTTGCTAATAGCGATATTGTAAAAAAAGTAAAAGTTTGGGAAGGTAAAAAAAGCAATCTTAACATGCGAATTTCTGAGGATATAAATTTATTACTTAACATAAGAACAAAAAGAAATTTAAGTGCTAAAATTTTGTTCAATGAGCCAATTATTGCTCCAATAAAAGAAGACCAAGTTATTGGAAAATTAATTTTATTTAATGATGAAGAAGAGATTATGAATTCTGATCTTATTTCTAGTGAAAGTATTGAAAGAAATAATATTTTTGGAAGGACAATTCAAAAAATAGGGTATTTAATTAATTAGTTATGGCAAGTCAATTTATCACTTTTGAAGGCGGCGAAGGCTCTGGAAAGTCATCACAAATAAATCTTTTAAAATCAAAATTAATTGATAAGGGGATTGATGTGGTCTGTACTCGAGAACCAGGTGGAACTCCTTCGGCAGAAATTTTAAGAGAATTAGTTACAACTGGTGAGGTTAATAAATGGGAGCCAATGACTGAAGCTTTATTAATGTTTGCATCAAGGCATGAACATACTAAAAATTTAATAATCCCATCGCTAGAAAATGGTAAGTGGGTTCTTTGTGATCGATTTTATCATTCTACATATGCTTATCAAGGTTTAGGACATGGACTTGGTCTTGAAGCAATGGAAGCTCTAAAAAAGATATCCATTGGTGAAATTGAACCAGACTTAGTTTTCTTTTTGGATATTGATCCTATGGATGGAATAAAGAGAACTATGGGGAGACATACAAATGAAGATAGATTTGAAAAAATGGATATTAGCTTTCACACAAAACTTAGGGATGCTTTTTTAGGTTTTTCTGAAACTTACTCTGAAAATTCTGTTGTTATAAATGCTAGCCAAGAAATTAATAAAATATCAGATATTATTTTCGAGGAAATTGAAAAGAGATTTAAGATCTAAAATGAATAATTATATAGAATATATTCCAAAACCTCGTTTTAATTATTCAGTTAAGGGTCATAAAGGAAATATTAATTTTCTTACAAATTCATTTTTAAAAAACTCCCTTCATCATGCATATATTTTCTCAGGTGACAAAGGTGTTGGAAAAGCCACTTTTGCCTATGCATTCTCGAGAAAATTATTAGCTAATGATAAAATAAAGGATTTTAATGTTTTTAATAATGATAAAGTGAATAAACTTATAGAAGCCAACTCACACCCTGATCTGTTAATAATTGAGCCAGAAGAAAATAATAAGAAATCTTTCATTTCTGTTGAACAAATAAGAAAGTGCTCTCAATTTTTTTCGCAAACATCCTCAATGAACAAATGGCGAATTTGTATATTAGACTCAATAGATTTTATGGATATTTCGTCAACAAATACAATTCTAAAAATTCTAGAGGAGCCACCTTCAAATTGTTTATTTCTAATAATTTCACATAATATTGGAATGGTTTTGGATACTATAAAATCTAGATGTTTAGAGCTAAGGTTTCAAAATTTAAGTGATGAAATTATGATTGATAGGATTAAATTATTAAAACCTAGCATCTTAAAAAATGAATTAGATAACTTACTCACTAACGCGAATGGAAGCTTTGGCAGGTTAGAAAATTTACTCCACTCTGATTCATTAAAAATATCTAGTGTAATTAATGATATTTTTGAAAAAGGAGAGTTTAACGAGAGTGTTTACGATTTTTCTGATTTTATTTTACATGATGGAATAGGTATAAATAAATTTGATGTTTTTACTGAAATTTTAAATTTCAAATTAAATTCATATATAAAAGAAAAAGCAATTTTTAATCCTAATTTTATAACAAGTAATAATAAAATTTTTAGTATCAGAGATAGTATTTTAGATTTAATTAGCCAAGAGAGAGTTTATAAATTAAATAAAAAACAAACAATTCTCAGTATTATTTCTAATTTAAATAAGATAACAAAATTACAAAAACATTAAGATGGAAAATTTTTTTATAAGCACAGCGATTTCATATACAAATGGGCCACCACATATGGGTCATGCATATGAGGTAATTGCTGCAGATGTTATAGCTAGATTTAATAGACTTAGGGGTAAAGAAGTTTTTTTTCTAACTGGTACTGATGAGCATGGTCTTAAAGTCCAGCAAAAAGCTAAAAATTTAAATATTACCCCAGATAAACTTGCATATGATATGTCTCAAGCGTTCATAAAAATGTCGAAAGAACTTAATTGCTCAAATGATGATTTTATCAGAACATCTGAGGAAAGGCATAAACAGGCTGTAAGAGATATTTGGAAAAGAATGGAGAAAAATGGAGATATTTATTTAGGGAAGTATTCTGGTTGGTATTCTATTGTTGATGAAGCTTTTTATCAAGAAAGTGAACTTAAGAAAAATGAAAAAGATGATTATGTATCCCCAAATAATAATACTGTTGAGTGGGTAGATGAAAATAGTTATTTTTTTAAGCTATCAAATTATGAAGATAAATTATTAAATCTATATGAAAAAAATGAATTTTTTATTCAGCCAAAAAGTAGAATTAATGAAATTAGGAATTTTGTTAAAAATGGTCTAAATGATATATCAATTTCTAGAAAAGGTTTAGAGTGGGGAATTAAAGTTCCAAATGACCCAGAACACTCTATTTATGTTTGGGTAGACGCTCTAACCAATTATATATCTGCTTTAAATTGGCCTAATGAAAATGATGATAGATTTAAAAGTTTTTGGCCTGCTGATTTACACTTAATTGGAAAAGATATTACTCGCTTTCATGCTGTATATTGGCCGGCTTTTTTATTGTCCGCCGGAATAGAAATTCCAAAAAAGATTTTTGCGCACGGATTTATTCTTAATAAAGGTGAAAAAATGTCTAAAAGCCTTGGTAATATTGAGGACCCAATGGAATTAATTAATACATTTGGGGTTGATCAATTAAGATATTTTTTAATGCGAGAGGCTGTTTTTGGAAATGATGGTAATTATAGTGATGAACTTTTAATTAATAGAGTAAATTCTGATTTATCAAATGATTTAGGAAATTTATCGCAAAGATGTCTTAGTATGGTTAATAAGTATTGTAACAGTAAGGTTCCTGAAAAAAATTCTTTGAATGATATTGATCAGGAACTTTTAAATTTACCTGAGGATAAAATTAATAAAATTTTTGAGATGATGGATAAATTCCAAATAAATTCTTATATTGAAGAAGTTTTTAATATTGTTTCTCTAACAAATAAATATTTTTCCGATCAGAAACCTTGGGAACTTAAAAACAATGATGTAATGAGAATGCAATCTGTTTTGTGGGTAACGGTTGAAATGATCAGAAGAATTTCAATAATGCTACAACCTGTTATGCCCGAATCCTGTAAAAGATTATTAGATCTTTTATGTATTGAGGATGATAAAAGAGTTTTAAGCTTTATTGGCGATGAATTTTCACTAACCCCTGGAGAAGTTATTAAAGAGCCAGTAATAATATTTCCAAAAATAGAATATAAAAATTAGAACTATTTAGTGACATCAATATTTATAAGTTGTATTAAAGCAACTATATCTATAAGTATTTATAAGAAAGGGGAGTTTATGGATAAATTTTTAGTCATTGATTTGGATATGGATATTAGAACAGCTAGATCGCATTTTGAAAAAAAATATATACTTGCTCAAATTAAAAAATTTAACGGTAATATATCAAAAACTGCTAATTTTATTGGTATGGACAGAACTGCACTTCATAGAAAAATGAAAGATCTGAATATTATGCCAAATGAACGTTATAGAAATATTATTGGATATTAATCTCTGAGAAAATTATGCAAATATTAATCTGTGGGGCAGGAAAGAGTGGAGAATCTATTGCTGAGAAGTTATCTTCATTAGGTAATGAGGTGACAATAATTGACTCTTCGCCAAATCTAGTAAGAAGGTTAACTAATAAATTTGATATTAGGGGTGTTGTTGGTCATGGAGCACATCCTGATATACTAGAAAAAGCTGGAGCTAAAGATGCAGATATGATGATAGCTATCACATCATCTGATGAAATAAATATGCTTGCTTGTCAGATAGGGCATTCAATTTTTGAAGTTCCAAAAAGAATTGCCAGAATAAGGGATAAATCTTATCTCGATCCATCTCATCAAGATTTATTTACCAGTGATAAATTACCTGTAAGTGTTATAATTTCACCTGAGAATGAGGTAGCTAAAAATGTATTAAGAAGACTTGAAATACCTGGAGCAATTGAGAATATTCCTTTTGTAAATGGGTCATTAAAATTTCTTGGTATAAAAATTGATGAAAATTGCCCGATTATTGAAACAGAAATTTCAGATTTAACTAATTTATTTCCTGATCTAAAAACTGTAATTGTTGGATTACAAAGGGGTAATGAAATGATTATTCCAAAATCAAATGAGAAACTAATAATTGGAGATATAGCATATTTAGTTTGCCCCTCAGAATTATCAAGACGAGCTGTTTCTATTTTTGGTCATCCTGAAAAAGAAGCCAGAAAAGTTGTTTTAGTTGGAGGAGGCTCTGTTGGTAGTGAGGTTGCATCATTAATTGATACAATGTCTGATAAGATCAAATTGACTGTAATTGAAAATAATGAAAATAATGCTTCAATTTTATCTGATAAATACGATGATATAACGGTTTTAAATGGATCAGGTATTGATCGAGAAATCTTACATGAGGCAGATATAGAAAATACTGAAACATTAGTTTCATTAACCGATAGTGATGAGGTAAATTTCCTTTCAGCAGCTTTTTCATCCAGTGAAGGGTGCAAAAAATCTCTTGCTCTTTTAAATACATCTGATTTTCAATCATTAATTATTTCTTTAAAAATAGGAGAATTTATTGATCCAAAGGCAATTACAATTTCTTCAATTTTAAGACATGTTAGAAAGGGTCATATTAAGAGGCTTTACTCATTAATAAATGGTGATGCAGAAGTGATAGAGGGCGAGGTGTCATCTTCATCAGAATTGATTGGACCAACAATTGAAGAATTAAAATTAGATCCTGGTTTAAGAATAGGAGGAATAATTAGAAAAGATAAGTTTATAATGCCAACAGGAGAAACGCTTATCAAAGAGGGTGATAATATAGTAATTTTTGCCAAGCCACATTGCATTCATATGGTTGAACAGTTTTTTAGAATAAGCCCAGATTATTATTAGTAATATTTAGGGTTGCAATAAATAAGTAAATCATATTTATTTAATTTTATGATTTTGATAAAGTGAGGGGTCTTTTCAAAATTTTAACATAACAAAGTGAGATATATAATGTTAAAAGAAGCAATCGAAACCTCAGGTGAAAGTCCTTCATGCCATATAGAAACTGATTTTATTAATCATGCTATTGAGAATTCAAAAGCACTTACAGTTTTCCTTGTTAATGGAATAAAATTAGAAGGCAGCATAATTGCTATGGGAAAAAATAGTTTCTTGTTAAAAAGAGATGATAATATTCAATTAGTTTATAAACATTCAATTTCAACAATTCTTCCACTGGATTCCTCAAATTTTATTGATTAATTTTTTTCTTCGTTTTTAATCTTAATCCAATTTTCCTCAATTTCATTCATTGTGTATTTTTTGTTATTTTTGTTATTAAAAACATGTGGGTTTCTTCTGATCATTTTTTTATTTATTGATATTATAACATCATTAATATCAAATTCCTTTTCATCACTTTTAATTTGTGAATGAAATATTACTTGGAATAACAAGTCGCCTAACTCTTCACATATATTAGAACTATCACCTACTTTTATTGCCTCAATGACCTCGTTTGCTTCCTCAATTGAATATTTGGCTATACTTTCAGATGTTTGAGAGTTGCACCATAGACAACCATTCTCTTTATCTCTTAATTTCTCTACAATTTTAATTAAGTTTAAAAAATTATCTTCAATATCACCTTCTTTTTTCATTGGAAAACCGTCGTTATATTATTTGTTAAAAAAATGTCATATTTTTGACACAAATTAATATGTATATACTAAGTTATTGTATTTTATGAATATTAATCTTTGCCGTTATGAAAAAATCTCCATAATTGGTAATTTTATTTACTGAGGATCAAATGTCAAAACTTTTAAACAAATGTTTTTTAACGTCTGCTGCTATTTTTTCAGTTCTTCTCTTAAGTGATTTTTCTTTAAAAGCTCAAGATATAAATGAAAATGTTGATGTAGTTGAGGAGATAATAGTTACTGGTTCAAGAATTAAAGGTATTAATCCAGATAGTTTTTCACCTGTTGGTGTTATTAGTCAGGAAGATATTCTTTTATCAGGGAAAATTTCAATTGGCGAAATTCTTCTTGAGCTGCCAGGCCAAGGATCTGGTTTAAATAGAAACTATAATAACGGTGGTGATGGATCTGTAAAAGTTGACTTTAGAAACCTTGGTTCATCAAGAACACTTGTTTTGGTTGATGGACGTAGATGGGTAAATGGCGGTGAAGGAGCAAATGCTGCTGTTGATTTAAATACAATACCAACTTCATCTATTGAGCGTGTTGAGGTTTTAAAAGATGGAGCCTCTGCTGTTTATGGATCTGATGCTATAGCGGCTGTTGTAAATATTATTACTAAAGATAATTTTGAGGGTTTAAATGCATCCTTCCAAAGAGGTGAATATTTTGATGGTGGCGGTATGGCTGACAGCTATGATTTATCTCTTGGGGTTACTTCTGATAAAGGTTCTATTTTACTTGGAGCATCCTATGTTGATATTAAGGCGCTTGGCAATGGTGATAGAGCGCAAACTGCAGCTAGACCAAGTTTTGGAGGATCATCTGGAACACCTCAAGGACGTTTAGCATATGGCGGTGTTGTTGGTGATTGTTCAAATTTTCAACCATCTGAGGGTACAAACGGATCAAGTCCATCCGATTTTAGATGTTGGACTAGTCCAGATGATAGATTTAACTACAATCCCTATAATTATGTTGAAACTCCTAATGAAAGAAAGAACTTTTATGCAAAAGGTAGATATTCAGTTACTGAGAATACTGATGTAACTCTTTTTGGTGTTTATCAAAATAGAATTTCCGATCAATTGTTAGCTCCTATGCCATTATTTTATGGGTTTGGTGATTTTGGAGGTAGTGAAGGTATTTCAAGGAACAATCCTTATAATCCTTTTGGAATAGAATTTTGTGATTTAAACGGAGAGTCAGTTGAAGGTAAGGCATGTAATGATGCAAACTATCCTGGTGGATATGCAAATGGCTGGTTTGGTAGAAGATTGCTTGAAGCTGGCGAGAGAAACTTCATTCAAGATACTGAAACTTATAGAGTTGCTCTAGGTATCGAGTCTAGTATTGGTAAATGGGATGTCGATGCTTATTTGATTTGGGCACAAAATAAAAATACAACAACCACTTACGGATTATTAAATACAGGAAATATCAGAAAAGGTCTTAGTGGGGATGATTGTAAAGGTGATTGCGTTGCATTAAACGTCTTTGGTGGTCAAGGTTCAGATGGTTCATACCTTGGTGAAGGCTTGTGGGATGGTTCAGGAACAATTACACAAGAAATGGTTGATTATATTACTTTTGTTGCTCATGACACCGGTATGAATGAAATGAAAAATTATGGTTTTGATGTAAGCGGAACAGTTATGGAATTACCATCTGGTCCATTAGGACTAGCATTTGGTATTGAGCATAGAAAAGAAGAAGGCAAATATGATCCTGATGCATTTATAGCTGCAGGTCTATCTTCAGGTAATGCTTCAAGCCCTGTTGCAGGTGAATTTGAGGTTGATGAGGGTTATATTGAATTAGCCGTTCCAGTAACAGAGACGCTCGACCTAAGTCTTGCTGTACGTCATTCTGATTACTCAAGTTTTGGTACAACCACTAATGCAAAGTATGGTGCAACTTGGTCTCCAAATGAAATAGTAACTTTTAGAGCTACTTTTGCTGAGGGTTTTAGAGCCCCATCTATCGGAACGCTTTATGGTGGACAATTAGACTCTTATCCAGATCTTCAAGATCCATGTGATGCACTATCTGATAACTTTACAGGTAATGCAGACGGATCCCAACTTGGTCAGTGTGCTAATGATGCAGTTCCAACTGGTTTTACGCAACCAAATACTCAAATAAGAATTACACAAGGTGGAAATCCTGATATTCAGCCTGAAGAGTCTGAAGGAATAAATTTTGGTGTTATTATTAAACCAATCGAAGGTTTATCTATTTATGCTGATTATTATGAAGTTGAGATAACAAATACTATTTCCTCAATTGGAGCACAACTTATCTTAAATGGTTGTTATCAAGAAAATAACCAAAGATATTGTTCTTTAATTGATAGAAATTCTACCGGATTTATTACTGATCTCAGAGATCTGTCAAACAATATTGGATTAGCGGAAACATCCGGTGCTGAGCTTTCTGTTATTTATGAATGGGATGATCAATATGGATCTTGGATTTTTTCATCTGAAATAGCTTTCTTAGATGGTTATGATGTTACTCGTGCTGATGGCTCAGTTGAGCATAGAGCAGGATATGTTAACGGAAGTGATAGAGATCAATACAAAGAGGTAAAAGGTAATCTCGGAATAATATGGTCAGATAATTCATGGAGCGCTTCATTATCCGCTCAATATCATGGAGAAGTAGATGGTATTGCCTCGGCTTATCCAAAAACTTTAAGCGACGGATCAGCAGCCATAGGTGATGACGTTACTAAATTAGGTGCAATCTGGTATCTTGATGGTCAAGTTTCTTATAACTTTGATGAATTTAGTACAAGAGTTACTCTTGGTGTAGATAATTTACTTGATGAGGACCCTCCATTATTTACAGATAGTTTTGCTAACGATTTTGACCCTTCATACAGAACATGGGGATCACAATTTTGGTATGCTAGAGTTTCATCAAGATTTTAGTTTTTAAATTAGCCTCTTTAGTTTTAGTTATATCTAAAGGGGCTATCTTCTTTTTAAATATCTCGACGCATGAAATGATGATGGATTTTCTATCCATCCTTCAATATCTTCTTGAACAAGATGCCTACTTATTCCAAACAATATTGGAGCTAATGGCATATCATTCATAAGCATTACTTCTGCTTGCTTTAAAATTTTTGATCTTTCTAAAACATCGATTTCATTTTTTGCTTTTAACATTAAATCATCAAAAATATTATTTGAATATCTTCCATAATTTAATCCACCAGATGATGACTCGAATAGAAATAAAAAATTTGATGCATCGTTAAAATCAGCTATCCAGCCAGCATCTCCAACTTGAAAATCTCCTGTTCTAAGATAATTGTATAAAACTTTTGGTTCAGAAGCCTCTAGGTTAACAGAAATATTAGCTTTACTAAGCATTGATTGAATCGCAACCATATGTTTTTTTTGATCTCCGCCACTTCTGTATTTAAGAGTAAATCTAAAAGGGTTATTTTTTGAATAACCTTTTTTAGAAAGAATATCTTTTGCTACATTATATCTTTCATCTTGAGATAAATTTTGTTCTTCAATAATATTTGAGAATTGATAATTAGCTATTCCTTTGGGAACTAGTGACCATGCAATTGTTTCATTGAAGTTTCTTATTTTATTAACAATAACATCTCTATCGATTGATAATGATACTGCTTTTCTAACATCTCTATCATTAAAAGGTGATGTTTCAGTATTAAACACTAGGTATGAAATTACCCTAATATTATCATGTTTAATATTTTTAGGCATATTCTTCTTTAACCATTGAGATTTATTTTCAGGATAGCCATTATTGGTATCTAGTTCGCCAGCTCTAAATTTTCTTAAAGCAGCCTCATTATCATCAATTGGATAAAAAATAACCTCATCAAACCAGACATTTTCATTATCATAAAATAAATTGTTTCTTTTTAGGTGAATATTGTCGTGTGGTCTCCAATTAGATAAGGTGTATGGTCCATTAGTTTGTATGTTTTGCGGTTTAATCCAATCTTTTCCAAATTTATTTAAAACATGTCTAGGAATTGGATACGTTGTGTAATGAGTAAGAAGTTCTATAAGATATGGAGCAGGGTAATTTAAAATTATTTCTAATTCAAAATCATTTATTGCTCTGACTCCTAGCGAATTAATATCTAATTTCCCTGTATTAATCTCTTTTGCATTTTTAATTAAGTATAATAATGAAGCATATTGAGATGCTGTCTCTGGGTTCATAACTCTTTTAAGACCCTCAGCATAGTCATGCGCAGTCACTTTTTCACCATCAGACCAGAAATGATCTTTTCTAAGATAAAAGTTATACACAAGACCATCTACAGATTTTTTATAATCTAAAGCTGAACCATTTATTGGCTCTCCATACTCATCTTTGGTATAAAGACCAATAAAAAGATCATTAATAACATTTCCTTCCCAGGACCCTGTAGCTAAATGAGGGTCTAGAGTATCAGGTTCGGTTCCATTACCTCTGAACAAGGTTTTATTATTTTCAGCATGTAAACCAGAAGAAATAATTATTAGTATTATAATGAAGGCAAAAGAAATTAATCTTTTTAAATTTTTAATCATTTATTTATCCTTATTTATTTTATAATTATTTTTCTTTGCTAATTGTCAAAGGAATATGAATTATTTTTTACTTACTAGATCTTAATTTATTTAAAAAAGTCTTTTCTATAGATGTTGCTAATAATAAGGCAGACAAAGCCAAGCAAAGTGATATAATCCCTAGTCTTATAATTTCATTATTATTATCCGATGTTTCTATTAATAGCCATAATGCTAGAGGTAAAGTTTGAGTTTCTCCTGGAATATTTCCAACGAAAGCTATTGTTGCTCCAAATTCACCAATCGATCTAGCAAAAGACAAAACAAAACCAGCCAATATACCTGGATAAGCAAGAGGAAGCGTTATAGTAAAAAATATTTTAATATCTGACGAACCAAGTGTTTTTGCAGCAGCTTCCAGTTTAGTATCTTGCGCCTCAATTAGAACTCTAATTGGTCTTACAAGAAGAGGAAAGGACATTATTGAACAAGCAAGCGCAGCTCCAATCCAAGAAAAAGAAAAGTTTATGCCAAAATTTTCAAAGAAAAAATTTCCTAAAAGAGATTCATTACCAAAGGTAATTAAAAGAATATAACCAATACCAATTGGAGGTATAACTAATGGTAAATGGATTAATGCATCGATTATTGTTTTACCTAAAAAGTTTTTCTTAGCTAAAATCCAAGCAATCAAAATTCCAGGAATTAAAATAATAAAAGTTGATGTTAATCCAATTTTTATACTTAAGAGCAATGCGTTTAATTCAAAATCAGTCAATTATTTTCCTCTGAATAAATTGTTTGAAATCCATAATTTTTGAATATCTCCTGGCTTTTTTGACTTTCTAGCCATTGTAAAAAATTATAATCATTATTTTTGTTACCCCTGTTAATCTTCGCTGCCCAGTAAGTTGGTTTATCATAATTGAATTTTTTATTATCAATATAAGAAATTATTTTTACTTTTGATGAGAGTATTGCGTCAGAAAGATATGTTATACCAATATTTACTTCACCTTGAGAAATAAACTTTAAATTTGATTGAGCTGATGAAGTAAAAACTAGTTTTTCTTGAATTAATGACCATACACCTAAAGATTTCAGTGCTTGTTTAGAATACATACCTAATGGAACTGATGACGGGTGAGGCATAGAAATTTTTGATGATGAGATCATTTCAATTAAATCATCTTTAAATTTAAATGAATTAATATCCAGGTGAATATTTTTATTAATTCCAGTAATAAAGACTAAAGAGTTTTTAGCTATTTTTTTGATAGAACTCTCTTCAATTAAATTTCTATCAATCATCCATTTTAGCCAAGAATAATTAGCTGTTATAATTATATCGGATTTTTGCCCTCTTTCTATTTGTCTGGCAAGTAAAGAGGTAGATCCCGTTATAGTTGTTATTTTTTTATTATTAGTCTTTTCCCACTCTTTAGTTAATTCTTTACTAACCTTATAAAGACTTGATGCAACCGAAATAGTTAATTCATCTTCTGCATGAACATTATTTACTGAAAAATTTATTGAAAAAATTATTACAAATGATGTGATTAATATATTTTTCATAATTTAATTCACTGAATAAATAATATTCTTAGTTTCTTCCGCAAATACTTTAAAACCATATTTTTCATAAAAAGGGAGCGCTCTATCATGATCAAGGGAGTTTGTTTGCAAAATAATTTTATTTATACCTAGATCGGATATTCTTGTAATAGCATTATTCATTAATTCCAAGCCAAAACCTCTCGCAATATATTCATCAATTAAACCAAAATGAACAATTCTAATTTCTTTTTCTTTTAAATAATCATTTCTATAATCTAATTCAAAAAAACCTATATTTCTTTCATTTTTTTTCATTATGTGTATTTCTACTTTTGAATCGTGAATAATTTTTTTTAACTCATTATCCTTTATATTTAATCTTCCTAACCAATTATATTTTTTACCAACATCATTATAAATTTTTTTATATTCATCTAAGTTGATATTTTTATGATGATAAATTTCATAATTATTTTTTTTGGATATTTTTTCAATTGAACCACAAAATTCAAGCCATTTTATATTTATAGATTTTGATTTCATAATAATATTAATAACGTTAAAAATTTAATATATAGTAAAGTTTAAATTTTTGTTTTAACACAAAAAAAGAGAATTTATATGTCGATATTATTAATTGGTTTTGGTGGTTTTACTGGTGCTGTATCAAGGTATTTAGTTGGCGTTTTTATTAACGACATTGGATTAAATTCAAATATATCAACTATGCTAGTCAATATTATCGGGTCATTCTTTATGGGATTACTTTTTTATTTCTTTTCAACTAACTCATCAGATTTTTACAAGATGTTTTTTGTTATTGGTTTTTTAGGAAGTTTTACAACATTTTCAGCATTTTCTCTTGATGCAATGAATTTATTTCTTGCAAGTGAATATTTTAATTTTTTTATTTATATAACTTTATCAGTTATTTTATCCATAACTTTTATTTTCCTTGGCTTTATTCTTGCTAAATTTATTTACTAATGAAAGATTATACTGAATATATAATTGATGAAGATTTTTCAAATACCAGGCTCGATAGATGGTTTCGTCAATACTTCAAAGGTCTTTCACACAATGATTTGGAGAAATATTTAAGAAAAGGTTTTATCAGAGTTAATAAGAAAAAGATAAAATCTAGCTATAGATTAAGTGAAGGTGACATAATAAGAATTTCAGACTTTCTCAATAGTTTTTTTTCTAAAAACAGAAAAGATATAAAGATTTATGGATCAGAAGATTTTATAAAAAAAAATACACTCCATATTGATGATGATCTTTTAGTAATTAATAAACCCTATGATTTAGCTGTTCAAGGGGGAACTGGCATAAAAAGGCATCTAGACGGTTTATTATTATCTGCTTTCTCATCAAAAAAAATAACCCCAAGACTTGTTCACAGGCTAGATAAAGAAACATCGGGAGTAATGCTTATAGCTTTAAATAGAAAAATGGCATCATATCTTTCAGGTTTGTTTAAAAATAAGGATATCTATAAGACTTATTGGGCTATTACCGAAGGTTCACCAGAAAAAATAAGAGGAGAAATTAATTTAACTATTGAAGATAATGAGAAAAATGAAAAATATAATTCGTTAACCAAATATAATAAAGTACTGAAAATTAATGATGATTTATGTTGGATAGCTTTTAGACCTGTTACTGGAAGGACTCATCAAATAAGAAAACATGCATCAATGTCAAATTTTCCAATAGTTGGCGATAAAAAATATGGAAATAAAAATCAAAAATTAATAAAATTTAATAAATTACATCTTCATAGTCATAGTGTTGACTTTAAGGGCTTAAATGGCGACATATTACATTTTGAGGCTCCACTTCCTGAGCATATGATGGAAACTTGGATTAAATATAATTTGCCATTAAAGCCAGATAATGATTTTTTTATCGGTGATTGAGGGATCTAATGGACGATATTATTAAAGAATTAGAAGCAAGAAGATTAAATGCAAAACTTGGTGGGGGTCAAAAAAGAATTGACGCTCAACATAAAAAGGGAAAGCTTACTGCGCGTGAGAGAATTTCTCTTCTTTTGGACGAAGATTCTTTTGAAGAATATGACATGTTTGTTGAGCATGACTCTCATGAATTTGATATGCAAAAGCAAAAAATACCTGGTGATGGTGTTGTTATTGGTTCAGGTTTAATTAATGGCAGAACAGTTTTTGTTTATGTTAAGGACTTTACTGTTTTTGGTGGTTCACTATCATTAGCTCATTCAAAAAAGATCAACAAAATTCAAGATATGGCTCTTAAAAATAATGCTCCTTTAATTGGTGTTTTAGACGCTGGTGGAGCGCGAATTCAAGAAGGAATTGACTCTTTAGGTGGTTACGCAGAGGTTTTTCAAAGAAATGTTTTAGCATCTGGTGTGATTCCTCAAATTTCAATTGTTATGGGACCATGTGCAGGTGGAGATGTCTATTCACCAGCTTTAACTGATTTTATCTTTATGGTTAAAGATACCTCTTATATGTTTGTTACTGGACCTGATGTTGTAAAAACAGTTACAAATGAAGAAGTAACCTCTGAGCAACTTGGTGGTTCAGAGATTCATACAACGGTCTCTTCTGTGGCTGATGGTGCTTATGAAAATGATTTGGAAATGATGGAGCAAATTAGAGAATTAATTGATTTTCTGCCTTCAAGTAATATTAGCCAAGCACCTATTAAAAATACCGATGACCCTATTAATAGAGTAGAGGATAGTCTTGATACTCTTGTTCCAGATAATTCTAATACTCCTTACGATATTAAAGAGCTTATTTTAAAAGTTATAGACGAGAATGATTTTTTTGAAATACAAGAAAAATTTGCTCAAAATATTGTTACTGGTTTTGGTAGATTTAATGGCTTTACAGCAGGCATTATTGGTAACCAGCCTATGCATTTAGCGGGTGTTCTCGACTCCGATGCTAGTAGAAAAGCTGCACGATTCGTTAGATTTTGTGATGCATTCTCAATTCCGTTAGTTACATTTGTTGATGTACCAGGATTTTTACCTGGAACATCTCAGGAGTATGGTGGTTTAATCAAAAATGGTGCAAAACTCCTTTATGCATATGCTGAAGCAACGGTTCCTAAAGTTACTATTATAACTAGAAAAGCTTATGGTGGCGCCTATTGTGTCATGGCACCAAAACATTTAAGAGGTGATATTAATTATGCATGGCCGAGTGCAGAGATTGCTGTTATGGGAGCTAAAGGTGCTGTTGAAATCATTTATAGAAGTGATCTTGATGATTCTAAGAAAATTGCTGAATATACGGAAGCCTATGAAGATCGTTTCTTAAATCCTTTTGTTGCTGCTGAAAGAGGTTATGTAGATGATGTTATTATGCCTCATAACTCTAGAAATAGAATTATAAAAGCTTTAAAAATGCTTAGAAATAAGAAATTATCAAATCCATGGAAAAAACACGATAACCTACCCTTGTGAGAATTAAATGTTTAAGAAAATTTTAATTGCAAATAGAGGTGAAATTGCTTGTAGAATAATATCCTCATGTAAAAAACTTTCTATTCCAACAGTAGCGGTTTATTCTGATGCAGATGAGAGGGCATTGCATGTAAAGCTTGCTGATGAGGCAGTAAATATTGGACCAGCTCCGTCATCAGAGTCATATTTATCAATTGATAAAATTATTTCAGCTTGTAAACAAACTAATGCTGATGCAGTACATCCTGGATATGGTTTTTTATCTGAGAACCATCTTTTTATGAGTAGACTTGAAAAAGAGGACATTACCTTTATTGGACCATCTGCTGAACCAATTCGGGTAATGGGTGATAAAATAGAATCTAAAATATTTGCTATTGAAGCTGGAGTTAATACTGTTCCGGGATATCAAGATATAATTAAAACATCGGATGAGGCTATTCAAATTGCTAAAAATGTCGGATTTCCAGTAATGATTAAAGCATCTGCTGGTGGAGGAGGTAAGGGAATGAGAATTGCTTTCAATGAAGGTGATATTCCTGATGCTTATACCTCTTCAATAAATGAAGCTAAATCAAGTTTTGGTGATGATCGAGTATTTATTGAAAAATTTATTGTTAAACCTAGACATATTGAAATTCAAATTCTTGCTGATAATCATGGAAATGTTATTCATTTAGGGGAAAGGGAGTGTTCAATCCAAAGAAGGAACCAAAAAATTATTGAGGAGTCCCCAAGTCCATTTGTTGATAATGAGTTAAGAGAAGCAATGGGTGCCCAAGCTGTTCAATTAGCAAAAAAAGTAGGTTATCAAAGCGCAGGAACAGTTGAATTTATAGTTGATCAAGAAAGAAATTTTTATTTTTTAGAGATGAATACAAGACTTCAGGTTGAACACCCAGTTACAGAGTTAGTAACAGGTTTTGACTTAGTTGAAGAGATGATAAAAATTGCCGCTGGTGAAAAATTAAATATTTCTCAAAAAGAAGTTAAGTTTAGTGGTTGGGCAATTGAATCTAGAATTTATGCTGAAGATCCAGAAAGAAATTTTATGCCCTCAACTGGCAGATTAATTACTTACAAGCCTCCAACCTCTATTGATAATATAAGAAATGATACCGGTGTTTATGAGGGTGGAGAAATTTCAATGTTTTATGATCCGATGATTTCTAAACTTTGTTCTTATGGCAAAAATAGAAAGAAAGCATGTGAATTAATGCAAGAAGCTCTTAATAATTATGAAATTTCAGGAATTCAGAATAATTTAAATTTACTGTCTTCAATTATTAAAAATAAGAAATTTATCTCAGGAGATATTAATACAGGTTTTATTGCCGAAGAGTATCCTGATGGCTTTAATTCCAAAGTGGTTGACAAAGAAGACTCTTTAAATTTTTCATTGGCAAGTATTTTTGCTTTTTTAAAAATTAAAAATAGAAATAAAAATATCGATTTAATGAATAATTCTAAATTCAATGAAAGAACTCTTTTTGCTCATATAAATAAAGAAGTGTTCGAATTTAAAACCTACAATTCTCAAAAAAATAGCGTTATCGAATATGATGGGAATGTGATCACATTAGAGTCTGATTGGTGTATTGGTGATAAAGTAATGAAAATCAAAATTGACGAAGTTGATTTTACTTTTCAAATTAATAAAACCATAAAAGGCTATCATATTCAAGGCTATGGTATGTCAGGACTTGTTAAAATTAGATCAAAAATTGCTAATGATCTATCCTCTTACATGATAGAGAAAATTATAACTAAAGATACTAAAATTATAAAATGTCCTATGCCAGGTTTAATTGTTTCAATTAATATCGAAGAAGGTCAATCTGTGGAGGACGGAGATAAACTATGTGTTGTTGAAGCAATGAAAATGGAAAATATCATTAGGTCTGAAACATCCGGTGTGATAAAGAAAATTCATTGTAAAGAGGGGGATAGTCTAGCAACAGATGAGGTTATGATAGAGTTTGAGTAGGAATTATTTTTACTTCAAAAGTCTTTTTAAAATTTGATATTAAAATTTTATCTATTTCTTTTTTTTTAATATTTAAACCAATTTTTTCTATACTTGTAATTCCACTATTTTCGTTACCACAAGGAATTATTCCTGAAAAATGTTCTAAATTTGGATCAATATTTAAACTTATCCCGTGAAAACTTATTCCTTTTCTTATTCGTAGTCCAAGAGATGCAATTTTCTCTTCTTTATTTACCCAAATACCTACTTTGCCTTTTATTAAAAATGATTTTATACCAATATCCATTAAAGAGTTCATTATCCATTGCTCTAAAAGTCTTATAAAGGATTTTACATTATAATCTCTATCTCGAACATTTAACATAACATATGCAACTCTCTGACCTGGACCATGGTAAGTAAACTGACCACCTCTATTCGTTCTAAAAACTGGAAATAAATTTTCGTTTAATAAATCTTTGTCATTTGAGCTTGTTCCAGCAGTATAAATAGATGGATGTTCTAGAAACCAAAGTAATTCAGATGCATTACCTTCATTAATGCCTTCAACTCTTTTTTCCATTAATTCAATACTTTTTTTATAGTCGACTAATTCACTTGAATTGAAAAACTCTATTACATTTTTATTCATAATTATTTATTTTTAAAAACTCTTTTGATAAATTCTATTTAAAGTAAATTATTATATTAACTCTTTTTGCATAAGGCTATATGATAAATAATATTGCGGCCGTGGCGGAACTGGTAGACGCGCAGCGTTGAGGTCGCTGTGGGATAAAACCCGTGGAAGTTCGAGTCTTCTCGGCCGCACCAATTTTTTGCAGAGAAATCATTATGAGTGATTATAAATTAGATAATAAAAGTAAGGACTTTATACCTTTTGATCCTTCTATTATTTCAGAAATTATGGATGCACTTGATTCATCTGACAGAATTAAAGTTATAAAAATTACAAAGGATTTATCAGCCGCTGATATTGCTGACATCATTAACTTGCTACCAAGAACCGAAATTAAAAATTTTATTGAATATATAGAAAATGATTTTAATCCTGAAATTTTATCAGAATTAGAGGAACATATAAGAGAAGAGGTAATAAATTACCTGGGACCAACTCATGTTGCTGAGTTTCTTCAGGAGCTTGAGACCGATGACGCTGTTCATGTGATCGAGGATTTAGGTGAAAGTGATAAAAATATTATTCTTAATAAAATACCTGACATAGATAGAAAAGATCTTGAGCTATCATTAAATTATCCCGAGGATAGTGCTGGTAGACTTATGTCAGTTGATTTTGTCTCTCTAACGCCAAATATGAATGTTGGCGAAGCTATAGATAGTTTTAGAATTAGCGATGATTTACCAATTGAGTTTTATGAAATTTATCTGGTTGATGGCTCAAGCAAGCCTATTGCGGCTATTTCTTTATCAAACATAATAAGATCCTCAAGAGATAAAAGTTTAAAAGATTTAGAGTCTCATGAATTAATTAAGATTTCTGCTGAAATGGACAGGGAGTTGGTCGCGTATCAATTTGAAAGGTTTGATCTTGTTTCAGCTCCAGTTATAGATGAAAAAGGAAGTTTAATTGGTGTTATTACAGCTGATGATATTGTTGAAGTTTTTAAAGATGAAGCTGGTGAGGATATAAGATTATTAGGTGGTGTAGGTAATGAAGATATTACTGATAGTGTGATTGAGACATCAAGGAGCCGTTTTTCATGGCTTTTTGTTAATTTAATTACTGCAGTAATTGCCTCTATCGTAATTGGAATTTTTGACAGAACAATTGAAGAAATGGTTGCATTAGCAATTTTAATGCCAATAGTTGCCTCCATGGGAGGGAATGCCGGAACTCAAACCCTAACTATAGCAGTAAGATCTCTATCCACTAGAGATTTAATACCTTTAAACTACAAAAGAATTATTAATAGAGAAGTTCTTGTAAGTTTTTTAAATGGTCTTTTATTTGCAATTATAATAGGGATTCTAAGTGCACTATGGTTTTCAAATCCTGCTCTTGGATTAGTTTTAGCTATTGCTATGATCCTTAATATGGCAACTGCTGGTTTCGCAGGAATAATAATACCTCTAATTCTAAATAAGGTTGGTATAGATCCAGCCTTAGCTTCAAGCGTTTTTGTAACAACTGTCACAGATGTTGTTGGATTTTTGGTATTTTTAGGTCTTGCAGCTTTATTTTTGGTGTAAAATTTGACTTTAAATATAAAAAAATTATGCGTTGGAGCTCAATCTCACTATGACCTTTATATTAGACAAGAATATATTAGAGAAAAATATAAAAAAACAATTCATATCACTAGAATGTATCCAAAAAGATCTAAAGAATTAATTGATGGAGGATCTATATACTGGGTAATAAAGGGAAAGTTGTGCATTAGGCAGAAAATATTAAAAATTGAAAGATTTATCGATATCAACAATATTAAGAGATGTAAATTTGAGCTTGATGAAGAATTATTTTTAACTATTCCCTTCAAAGAAAGGCCTTTTCAAGGTTGGCGATATCTTGAAAAAAAAGATACACCTGAAGATATAAAAAAGCTTAACATAAATAATCTTGATGATGAAAATCAAATTATTTCAGAACTTCATGAGTTAGGGCTTGTTTAGAACATGATTTTTTTTCTTGGTATTATTTTTTTAGTTTTAATTATTTTTTTTCTTGATTGGCTGTCTTCAAACAATAAGAAGCAATTAAATAAAAAAATAAATCTTATTATTATTTTTATATCATTAGGTATAGGTATTATTCTCTTAATAGGAGGACTTTATTTATACTCACCTGTATTTTTTTCCATTGCAGCATGGTTTCTGAGAAAAAAAATCATTTTTGATTTATTTTTAAATTTTTTTAGAAAAAAGGAGAAAATAAATCAAAATGATTATAAACAAAAAATGTCATTAAGAGAGTCGTATGAGTTATTAGGTATTGACGAAAATGCACCATTAGAGGTTATAATCAAATCACATAAAGAATTGATTAGAAAGCTACATCCTGATAAAGGTGGATCTTCATATTTAAGCGCAAGAGTTAATGAAGCAAGAGATATTATTTTAGCTGAGAAAGAGAAAAGAGAATAAAATGGTTGATAATAATAAATTTGATGACAATGATTCATTAATTAAAACTCAAACTAAAAATAAATTAAAGAAACCTTCTTTATACAAAGTTTTAATTTTAAATGATGATTACACTCCAATGGAATTTGTTGTATATTTACTTAAAAGTTTTTTCAATAAGAGTAATGAAGAGGCCACAAAAATTATGCTTCATGTCCACCAAAATGGAATAGGTGTCTGTGGAATTTTCTCATATGAAATTGCTGAAACAAAGGTTATTCAGGTTCTTGATACGTCTAGAAAAAATAATCATCCCTTACAATGCACTATGGAAAAAGTTTAAAATGACATCATTCTCACAAACATTAGAAGAAACCCTTCAAAGATCGATAGATTATGCATCTCAAAAAAAACATGAGCATGTTACAATTGAACATCTTCTCCTTTCATTAACAGACGATAAAGATGCTCAAAAAGTTTTTCTAGCTTGTGATCTCGATATAAATATTCTCAAAAATGACCTAGTTGAATTTATTGATGATCAAGATTATTTAATTGTGGATAAAGAAGACTTAATTCCCGAACCAACAGCAGGGTATAGAACAGTTATAACTCGAGCAGCTATTCATGTTCAGCAATCAGGTAATCAAGAGGTAAATGGGGGAAATGTTTTAGTTGCAATTTTTTCACAACAAGAAAGTCAATCTGTGTATTTTTTAGAAAAACAAGAAATGAGTAGATATGACGCTGTTCAATACATGGCTCACGGTATTAAGAAAAATCAAAATTATTCAAATATTAGTTCAAATGAGAATTTTTCTAATTATGATAATGAAGAATCCGCAACCAGTAAAGAGAGTGCACTTGAATCATTTTGTGAAGACTTAAACATAAAGGCTAAGAAACAATTAATTGATCCTTTAATTGGAAGATCAAGTGAAGTTAATAGATTAATACAGATTTTAAGCAGAAGAAGAAAAAATAATCCAATTCTTGTTGGAGATCCAGGAGTTGGAAAAACAGCTATTGTAGAGGGTCTTGCTTTTAGGATTATCGAGGGGGATGTTCCCGATGTAATTTCTCAAACAAAAATTTTCTCCTTAGACATGGGTGCTATTTTAGCAGGAACAAGATATAGAGGTGATTTTGAAGAAAGAATTAAGGCTGTTTTAAAGGAAATTGAAGAACAAGAAGATGCAGTACTTTTTATCGATGAAATTCATACTGTTATTGGGGCAGGTTCTACATCTGGAGGTTCTATGGATGCCTCTAATTTATTAAAACCTTCATTACAAGGTCAGCAACTTAGATGCATTGGATCAACTACATATAAAGAATATAGACAGTTTTTTGACAAAGACAGGGCTTTATCAAGAAGATTTCAAAAGATAGATGTAGATGAACCAAGCATTGCTGATACAATAAAAATATTGATGGGTTTAAAAACAAGATTTGAAGATTTTCATGGTTTAAAATATTCAAATGAAGCTATAAAAACCGCTGTTGAATTATCTTCTAGATACATGAATGATAAAAAACTTCCTGACAAAGCTATAGATGTTATCGACGAAACAGGTGCTTCACAAAAATTAAAACCCATTAACAAAAGAAAAAAATTAATAAGTCAAAAAGATATTGAAGCAACAATATCTAAAATGGCAAAAATCCCCTCGAAGCATGTTACGAGAGACGATAGTCAGAAATTAAAAGATTTAGATAAGTCCCTTAAAAGATTTATTTTTGGGCAAGATAAAGCAATTGATGAGATTGTAGCATCAATAAGATTATCTAGAGCAGGATTAAGAGACCTACAAAAACCAATAGGATCATATTTGTTTGCTGGCCCAACTGGTGTTGGTAAAACAGAATTGGTTAGACAGTTATCTTCGGTTTTAAGTGTCGAATTATTGAGATTTGATATGTCAGAGTATATGGAGCGTCATGCTGTTTCCCGGTTAATAGGAGCTCCCCCAGGTTATGTTGGATTTGATCAGGGTGGTTTACTTACTGATGGTGTTGAT
>QCGZ01000010.1:17500-35587 GCA_003279705.1 OCS116 cluster bacterium AG-390-I16 | reverse complement strand
TTAGGAGGTTTAGCTCAGTTAGCATTGAGGAATGTTGAGCAATCTCTGAGAATGAATGACCATAATCTTGCTAAACAGACAATTGAAGCGGATAAACAAATAAATGCTCTGCAAGTTTCTTTAGAGGATCTAACTTTTAATATATTAGCTAAAAGACAACCAATGGCCAATGACTTAAGGCTGGTTTTTTCAGCAGTAAAAGTTTCTCTTTATTTGGAAAGAATTGGAGATATGTGCAAAGGAGTCTGTAAGCGTATCATAAAAGGTGATCTATTGAATGCTAAATCGCCCAATACTATAGACGCACTTGTAAATTTAACAAAAGATGTTCAACAAAGTTTAGATCTTGTTTTAGAGGATTATGCTCAAGGTAAAGCAGACCATGCATTAGATGTTTGGAGGTCTGATATAAAAATTGACTCATCATATGCAAATATTTTGACTGCTATCCTGAACGATATTAAAGAAAAGCCAGAGGCAATTGAAGCCCTTGTACCACTTTTTTTCATTGCCCGATATTTAGAAAGAATTGGTGATCAAGCAACAAATATTGCTGAAGTCGCTCACTTTATAGTTACTGGAGAGAAACTGGGAGATGATAGAAAAATGAAAGTTGAAGATGAGACGGTTTTTTAGATTTATTATAAAAGAAATAAAAGATGAACACTAAAAAAAATTATAAAATTTTGATAGCTGAAGATGAAGAAAGTTTAGCAATGTTGATTGATTATAATCTCATTAAGGATGGCTATCAAACAAATATAGTTAAAGATGGTGAACTTGTTCTATCAGAGTGCCAAAGTTTTAACCCAGACTTAATTTTATTAGATTGGATGTTGCCCAATATCTCAGGAATAGAATTATGTCGCCGATTAAGAACCCAAAAAAAATATAATAATGTTCCAATCATTATGATTACTGCTATGGGTGAAGAAGGTGACAAAATAAGGGGCTTGGAGACTGGTGCTGATGATTATATAACCAAACCATTTTCATTTCCTGAATTGTTAGCCAGGATTCAAGCTGTTTTAAGAAGATCAAATTTGTCTAAGGGGCAAAATATTATTAAGGTTGGTGATATTACAATTAACAGAGATGAGTACCGTGTTTTAAGGGATGGTATTTCTTTAAGCTTAGGTCCAACAGAATTTAGATTACTAAATTGTTTAATTGAGCATCCAAATATGGTTTTTAGTAGAGAAAAGCTATTAGACAATGTATGGGGTGTGGATAATATTAATGTTGAAATAAGAACTGTGGATGTTCATATAGGAAGGTTAAGAAAAGCTCTTTCAATTGAAGGAAAAAAAGACCCTATTAGAACTGTTAGGTCCGCCGGTTATTCACTTGAACAAAACTTTTAGTAATTACCTACATTAGTCTTAGTATTTCTTTTTGCGGAAAATTTAACTTTCTTTTTTCTTCTAGTTTCAAGCGGTTGATAAGCAACTTTCGTATGTTCTTCACAATAAACAGAACCTTGAACTCTATTTAATCCACAAAACCTAAAATTTTCATCTGATGGCTCACCAATTGGCCACTTACAAATTTTTTCTGTTAACATTAAAATATTAATTGGTTTCCCATCTGAGTTAACAGCAGGCTCGGGCAGAGAAAGTGGCTTTAAATTTTCATTATATCTATCTTTTGAAGAAAAATTTGAAGAAAAATTTGAAGGTTCTCTGTGTCTTACCCTACTTTTAGGTCTTGTTGGACTAGCTCTTCCAGCTAGGCCCAGTCTATGCACTTTACCAATTACGGCGTTTCTAGTTACATCACCTAATTCTCTTGCTATTTGACTTGCACTAAGACCTTCACCCCATAATTTTGTAAGAATTTCTACCCTGTCATCAGTCCATGCCATTTTATCTTCTCCCATCAAATATAAAATATATGGTATACATTTTTTCATCGTATACAAGATGTAGTTGTTAAAAAAGATAAAAAAATTGCATATTTTTAAGAAATAACTTTATTTATTGTCATTATTGTTCAGAATAAGCTCATGTCTGATAATTCTAAATTTCAATGGATACAACCAAGAGACCCCGGTAGAGTAAATTGGTATGGTCTGTGGACTTTATATAAGAAAGAAGTCCAAAGATTCTTTAAAATTTTTTTACAAACAGTAGCTGCGCCAATAGCAACAACTATCTTATTTATGGCAATTTTTACTTTAGCTTTGGGTAATTTGAGGCCAGATATTAAAGGTGTACCATTTATTGAATTTTTAGCGCCTGGCTTAATAATGATGTCAATCCTACAGCAAGCTTTTAATCATACATCTTCATCTTTGCTTATATCAAAAATTCAAGGGAATATAGTTGATATTCTCATGCCACCCATATCTGCAGGCGAAATGAATGTTGCAATTTCACTTGGAGGTGTAACTAGGGGTATTGTAGTTGCACTAGTTTCTTTACCTTGTATTCATTTTCTATTTGTGGAGCTTAGCATTTTTCATACCTGGGCGATAATATACTATTCAGTTGCGGGTTCCTTATTTTTATCATTGCTTGGTATAATCACTGGTATTTGGTCGGAAAAATTTGATCACTTAGGAACTATAACTAATTTTATTATTGTACCTCTATCATTCTTATCGGGAACATTTTATTCAGTAGATAGAATGCCTGAGTTTGCAAGGATATTAATAGACTATAATCCATTTTTTTACATAATCGATGGCTTCCGATATGGCTTTATAGGTTCATCCGATAGTTCTATTTTCTTTGGTGTCATATTTATTCTTATTCTGAATATTTTTCTTTGGGTTTTAAGCTTATTTTTATTAAAAAAAGGTTGGAGGTTGAAGACTTAGTTAAAAGATAGTAGTAGGAAAAAATTATTTATTTTTTTTAAATTTGAGAATGACATGAATAGTTCAGTAATGAATACTTATAATCGTTATCCAGTTTCTTTTAAGGAAGGAAATGGAGCATGGCTAACTTCCTTGGATAATAAAAAATTTTTAGATTTTTCTTCAGGTATTGCTGTTAATATTCTTGGTCATAATCATCCTGAGATTAATAAGACCTTTGAAATGCAGGCAAATAAAATTTGGCATGTTTCAAATTTGTACACTATTCCCGAGCAAGAATTGCTAGCAAAAAAATTATGTGAATTAAGTTTTGCTGAAAAAATTTTCTTTTGTAATTCTGGCGCAGAAGCAGTTGAGGGTGCTATTAAAATAGCAAGAAAATTCCAATCTTTTAAAGGTAATATTGAGAGAAATGAAATTATTACTTTTAAGAACTCTTTTCATGGTAGGACATTAGCAACACTTGCCGCTGCTTCTAATTCACTTCATACAGAGGGCTTTAATCCTATACCTGAAGGTTTTGTGAATATACCCCTAGATGAAAACATCTTAAAAAAAACTATTTCAGATAAGACGGCTGGAATTTTAATTGAGCCTGTACAGGGTGAGGGAGGAATAAATCCTGTTTCAAATGAATTTTTGGTCTTTATAAGAAAATTATGTGACGAGAATAATATTTTGATGATCCTTGATCAGGTTCAGTGCGGGATGGGTCGAACTGGTAAATTATTTTCCCATGAATGGTCAGGCATTGAACCAGATATAATTACTCTTGCAAAAGGTTTGGGTGCAGGTTTTCCAATTGGTGCAGTATTAGCTTCTGAGGAAGCCTCAAAAGGAATGCGACACGGAAGTCATGGTTCGACTTTTGGAGGTAATCCAGTAGGATGTTCGATTGCTCTAAAAGTTATAGAACTTATTGAAAAAGAAGAAATTTTATACAATGTAACAAGACTTTCAGGGATTCTTATTAGCGAGTTAGAAAAGTTGGTTGAGAAGTATCATAATAAAATTTCTGGTGTTAGAGGTAAGGGGCTAATGATTGGTGTAGAGTGCATTGAAAAGAATTCTGTTATAACTGACCAAGCTTTTCAAAACGGCTTACTACTTGTAAATGCTGCTAATAATGTTATCAGATTTTTACCACCTTTAAATATATCTGAAAGTGAAGTCATGGAAGCTGTAAAAAAATTCGACGAAACATTATCAAATTTAGATATATAGTATATGGTTTAACATGACCGAAAAAATTCGACATTTTATTGATCTAGATTATTTTTCTAAAACTGACTTTAGAAATCTCCTGAATAGTTGTCATCAAAGAAAAAATTCTAAAACAAGAAATGGAAAGGCGGAGATTGATGATGATGCTTGCGCACAAGATAAAATACTCGCCATGATTTTTGAAAAACCATCAACAAGAACTAGGTTTTCTTTTGAAACAGCTATGTATCAATTAGGAGGCAAATCAATTGTTGTAAATTCAAATGACATGCAACTAAACAGGGGAGAGACTATTTCAGATACTGCCAAAGTTTTATCAAGATATGTGGATATTGTAATGTTAAGAACAAATGAGCATTCATCTATATTAGACTTTTCTGAATCTTCATCTGTGCCTGTCATTAACGGTTTATCTGATCTTTCTCACCCATGTCAGGTTGTTGCAGATTTGATGACTTTTGAAGAAATTTTAGGTCCAATAGAGAGTAAAGTGGTTACCTGGTTTGGTCCCGGCAACAATATGACGCATAGCTGGATTCATGCTGCCTCATTGCTTGATTTTGAATTAAGGATCTGTGCTCCAGGGGATTATTTACCTAATTCAAGTATTGTTGAAAAAGCTAAAAATGAGGGCGCTAAGATTATAGAAATTGGCGATCCTAAAGAAGCAGCTATTGGTTCTAATTGTATTGTAACCGATACTTGGTTTTCAATGGGAGACAAGGAAGATAGTTCTAAAAGAAAAGTTTTGAGTGAATTTCAAGTTACAAATAAATTAATTTCATTGGCTGATGACAAAGTAATTTTTCTTCACTGCCTTCCAGCGCATCGAGGTGAGGAGGTTGATTCTGAAGTAATTGATGGACCACATTCATATGTGTGGGATGAGGCTGAAAACAGATTACATGCTCAAAAGGGCATAATTGATTGGTGCTTAAAGAGTAATTAATCTATCTCCAAAAAGACTTATTAAAAATCACAATTAATGTAAGGAACTCAAGCCTACCAGCAAGCATTCCAAAAGAGAGTAACCATTTTGCTATTTCAGGAATTTGACTAAAACTATAAGCTGGACCGATTACTTGACCAAGACCAGGCCCAACATTTGATATTGATGTTGCAGCTGCAGAAAACGCAGTCAAAAGATCTAGCCCTGTAAAACTTAAAAGAATAGATAGAACTATAAAAGTAAGTATAAAAATGAAAAGAAAAGTTATGACAGATTGAGTGATTTCAGGACTTAAATGCTCACCGTTATATCTCTTATTGACTACTCTGTTGGGGCTAATAAGTTTTGAAATCATCTCTTTCGAGTTGTTAAATACTATTTGTAGTCTAAAAATTTTTACACCACAGGTTGTTGATCCTGCACACCCACCGATAAAGGTAATAAAGAGAAAAAGAAGAATTATTGGTGTTCCCCAGTCATTATAATTAGTACTTGTAAATCCAGTCCCTGTTAAGATTGAGGTAACATTGAATAACGAGTATCTCAAAATCTCTGAAAAGGTAAAATTGCTTGTGAGAAAAAGGTAAAAAACAACAATTAGAATGGAAATTACTAATATCTTAAAAAATCCTTGAACTTGTTGATCTCTTATTAAATCTTTTGGCTTACCTCTTATTGCCTTTAGATACAAAACAAATGGAAGGCTTGCTAAAATCATAAATAAAATAGTTAAAGCTTCAAGATTAACATTGTTATAGCTTCCAATAGATCCTGATTTTGATGAAAAGCCACCTGTTGCAATAGTAGACATCGCGTGAACCACAGAATCAAAGAAAGTAAGTCCTGAAAAAATAAATGCAATAGCACAGATAACTGATAGGGTAATATATAGAACAGATATTTCTGCTGCTATTCTTGCAGCTTTGGGTAATATTTTCTCTGATGTATCAGAACTTTCTAATCTGAATAATTGCATTCCACCAACCCCAAGTCTTGGAAGAATTGATATAGCACTTACAATAATTCCTATTCCTCCCAGCCATTGAAGAATCGCTCTCCAAAGAATTATTCCTCTTGATGAATTCTCGATATCATTAATTATTGTTGAACCAGTTGTTGTTAGTCCAGAAACTGACTCAAAAAAAGCATCTGTAATACTAAAATTTTGAGTTGATGTTATGAAGGGTAGTGATGCAAAGATTGATAAAGAAAACCAACTTAATACTACCAACATAAAAGCACTTTTTACCTCAATCTTAATACTATTCCCTCTATTCATTAAAATAAAAGACATGCCCATAAAGAAAGTAAAAACACTGCTTACAAAAAAACCAGTCCAATTTTGATTTCCTTCGAAGAAATCTAATAGACCTGGTATAAGCATAGCAAAAGATAGCCATAAAAGGAAAATTCCAATTACTGATACTATTGGCTGTATAATAATAGATGCTGTTTTCATTTTTTTATTATATACCTATTTAATATCATTATATACGAACTTATGATCTTATATTAGATTAGATAATATATTCTTTTTGGATATTTTTTTACTTTGAGATATTTAAAACTATGAGCAAAAAAAAATCACCCGACTTATTTTTAGATAGTAATTCTGATGAAGCTGAATTTAAAGGTGCTCCTGGTCAAAAGATTTCTCTTTCAGGAATTCTTCCCGGTCAAATAATACGAAATATGATTGAAAATGGTGAGATATGGTCTCAAGGAAATATTTCGGAAGAACAAATCCAGCCTGCCAGTCTTGATTTAAGATTGAGTGATATAGCTTACAGAATTAGGGCAAGTTTTCTTCCTTCCGAAGGCTCTGTTCAGGAAAAGTTGACAGAACTGGCTCTTCATAAAATTGATATTTCAGATGGAGCTGTTTTGGAAACTGGATGTGTATATTTGGTCCCTTTAATGGAGGCACTATCTCTTCCTGAGAGAATTAAAGCCATCTCAAATCCAAAAAGTTCTACCGGAAGAGTTGATGTTTTTACTAGGTTGATTTGTGATGGTAGCCATGAATTTGATAAGATCCCAGGTGGATATAAAGGCCATCTTTGGTTGGAGATATCACCAAGAACTTTTCCAGTGATCGTTAGACAAGGTACACGACTAAATCAAATGAGATTTAGAAGGGGTAATACTAAAAGCTCAGATAAAGAATTAAAAAAACTACATATCGAGGATAATATTGTTTTTAATGGAAAGGCTGATATTGCTGAAGGATTAGCTATTTCTGTTAATTTAAAGGCTGCAAATGAAGACAGCATAATTGGCTACAAAGCAAAAAGACACGCAGGTTTAATTGATTTGGATAAACCAAATAAATATAAAATTGCTAAATTTTGGGATCCTGTTTTTATGAATGATGAAAGTAGAATAATTTTAGATCCAGGAGAGTTTTATATTCTAGCATCTCATGAGTCTATTGCGGTACCACCAAGTCATGCTGCTGAGATGGTTCCATTTAATCCGTCAATTGGGGAATTCAGAGTTCATTATGCTGGTTTTTTTGACCCTGGTTTTGGACATGGCTCCTCTGATGGTGAAGGTTCAAAAGCTGTTTTAGAGGTTCGTGGATATGATGTTCCTTTTATTTTGGAACATAATCAAATAGTTGGAAGATTGATGTACGAAAAGCTTACAGAATTTCCTGAGAAATTTTATGGATCATCAATTGGTTCAAATTATCAAAAACAAAACCTTCGATTATCAAAACATTTTATTCAATCATAAATATTTAATTTAGTTTTAAAAAATATTTTTTCATAAACTCTTAAAAAAGCTGTCACTTTGATGTCACAGAATCTTCTTAGTAGTTTAGATGTTAAACATCTTAAGGTGAAATAGTATTATGTCTTTACTAAAAGAAAGTAAAAAACAATATAAATCTATTTTTATATCGGACGTTCATTTGGGAACCAGAGGATGTAAAATTGATTATCTATTAGATTTTTTGGAAACTAACGAAGCTGAAAATATCTATTTATTAGGAGATATTTTTGATGGCTGGCGATTAAAAAAATCTTGGTTTTGGCCAAAAAAGCACTCTCAAGCGGTAGATATCATATTAGAAAAAGCTAAAAATGGTACTAAAGTTGTTTATATTCCTGGCAATCATGATGAAGATTTTAGATCATTTGATCAGCAAAAATTTGCAAATATAGAAATTGTTAAGGAAGCTATCCATGAAACTGAAGACGGAAGAAAATTCTTTCTTATTCATGGTGACGCCTATGATGATGTATGCATAAAAGCACCTTGGATAGCATTTATTGGAGATATTTTATATACTTTTGCGCTAAGGATTAATAATCAAATCAATAGGTGGAGATCATATTTTGGATATGATTATTGGTCAATTTCTGCCTGGTTAAAACTAAAAGTAAAACGTGCGGTTCAATTTATTTCTGATTTTGAAAAAAAAGTTGCCCAAGATGGAGTAAACAGAAATGTTGATGGAGTAATATGCGGACATGTCCATCATGCAGAAATAAAAAAATATGATAATATTTTATACATAAATACAGGCGATTGGGTTGAGTCATGTACAGCTCTTGTAGAGCATAAAGGAGGAAGATTAGAGTTACTAGATTGTATAAGAGATAAATCATTAATTTCTGAGTCATCAAATATAATTGCTCATGAAAGTTTATCAAAACCAACCTCAGGTCAGCTTGCGTGAAAAAAATATTAATTATTACTGATGCTTGGGATCCCCAAGTAAATGGAGTTGTCGTTACATTAATAAAAACGATTGATTATTTGAGGTCCTATGGTTATGAGGTAAAAATAATTGAGCCATCTCAATTCAAAACAATTCCTTGTCCCACTTATCCTGAAATTAGGTTACCTATCCTTCCTAAATCGAAAATAAAAAAAATATTTAGCTCATTTGATCCAGATTATATGCATATTGCTACAGAGGGCCCACTTGGGCTTGCAGCAAGAAATTTTGCTAAAAAAAGTAATTTTAATTTCACAACAAGTTATCATACGAAATTTCCTGAGTATATTTCAGCTAGATTTCCTATTCCTCTGGATTTTGGCTATTATCTTCTTCGTTGGTTCCATAAATATTCATCTGCTGTCATGGTGTCTAACAAAACTTTAGAGAAAGAGCTACATGCTAGAAAATTTAAGAATCTAAAATTATGGAATAGAGGTGTTGACACAAGTTATTTTTATCCACGGCCTACCAATGTAATGACAGACCTAAAGAAACCAATTCATTTATATGTTGGAAGAGTAAGTATAGAGAAAAATTTAGAAGATTTTCTAAGTCTTGGTTTAATAGGATCAAAGGTAGTAATTGGTGATGGTCCAGATTTAAAAAAATTAAAAAATAAATTTCCAAATGTTTATTTTCTTGGATACAAATTTGGAGAAGAATTGGCTGAATATTATGCAGCTTCCGATATATTTGTTTTCCCTTCAAAATCAGATACATTTGGACTTGTTATTTTAGAGGCTTTAGCAAGTGGATTACCTGTTGCAGCATACCCAGTAACTGGACCAAAAGATATTTTGACTAGTGAAAAAGTAGGGTTTTTATCTGGTGATTTAAAACAATCAATTGAATATGCCTATAAATTAAAAAAAGACGATGCGGTTGAATTTGCAAAAGATTTTACTTGGGAAAATTGTTCAAAAAAATTTGCTAAAAATTTAGTTCCTATTTATTTTAATAAGATTGAAGGAGAAATTCCATATGGAAGTTCTGATATTTTGAGTAAAAGATTTTTAAGAGGCTTAGGTTTAATAAATGATAAATTTTAAGAAATTAGCTTTTATTCTCATTACTATATTTATACCTATTATTTCGTTCGCAGATGAAAATAATTATCTCTCAAAAATATGTAATAATTTTGAAAGTCCTGACTCTTATTGCTCCGGTTATTTGAGGGGTGCATTTGATATTTTGGTTTTAAATGAAGAAATAAATCCAACTTATGAAGTTATAGATCAGCAGTTATTATCGATTGTTAAATCATATTTGAATAAACGTAACTTAGGGGATAGAAATGACTTTCAGAAATTTGTTAGTGAAGCACTAATAAACGCTTTTCCAAATAATAGTAATTTAAAAAATATAAAAAAAGAGAGAACTGGAATTTTTAATGGTGTATTTATTAACCGTTGCAATACAGAAGATTGTGATGATTAATTTTATATATCTTGATATTTAAATTTTATTGAATGTTTGATAGATGTTGTTTCGAGAGCATCTAATTCAAATGAGTTTTCAAATAATTCAAGCAACCTATAACTTTCTTCACTTACTTCAAGATCTGCCATCATAATTTCAATAGCTAAAATATAGGCTGTTTTTTTTAGGTTTGAGTTTTCTTCTAGGCTATCTCCTATAAGGTCAACAATGTTTTCAACATTAGGCTCAGATTTAATAACTTCCATACTTTCAATAATTTTTTTTGACAAATGATCGTTATTACTGTTTTCAAATACTGGCAAAGTGGTAAAAAGATAATTGATTACCTTTAATTCTTTATCAGTGATATCACCAGATATCGCAGCAGATAGAGTCATGGTATAAATAAGACTATCAATAGGATCGAGATTATTCATGAATAAATCTTTAATAGCTGATGCATTAGAAAGCAAGTCGTGGCCTTTTGAAGAAGCAAAAAAAATTATAAAGCGCATTGGGGATAATAAGAGAAATATTATTTTTGAAACAGGCTATGGTCCTTCAGGATTACCGCATATTGGAACTTTTGGTGAAGTTGCTAGAACCTCAATGGTAAGATTTGCTCTTAATGTCTTAAATCCAGATTTAAAGTCAAAAATTATATGTTTTTCTGACGATATGGATGGTTTAAGAAAGGTTCCAGACAATATACCTAATAAAGAAATTTTAGAAAATAATCTCGAAAAACCTCTATCAAGTATTCCAGATCCTTATGGGGAGTTTAAAAGTTATGCTGATCACAATAATAATTTATTACGAAATTTTTTAGATAGATTTAATTTTGATTATGAGTTTATGAGCGCATCTGAACAGTATTTATCCGGAAGATTTGATGAAACATTAATAGATATTTTGAATAATTATGACTCTATTCAAAATATAATCTTACCTACTCTTGGTGAAGAGAGAAAGAAAACCTACTCTCCATTTTTACCAATATGCAAAGAAACTGGAAAAGTTCTCATGGCAAGTGTCATAGAAATTGACAAAAAAAATAATTCTATACTTTATCTTGATGAGGTTCGTAATAAAGAGGTTGAAACATCCGTTCTTTCTGGAAACTGTAAACTTCAGTGGAAGGTTGATTGGGCTATGCGTTGGATGGCACTTGGAGTTGACTATGAGATGGCTGGGAAGGATTTAATTGATTCTGTTAATTTATCCGGAAGGATTTGCAAAGCATTAGATAAAAAACCACCCGAGGGTTTTAATTATGAGCTATTTTTGGATGAGAAAGGTGAAAAAATATCCAAGTCAAAAGGGAACGGTATCACAATTGATGAGTGGTTAAGATATGCTAGCCCTGAAAGTTTATCATTGTATATGTTTCAAAAACCCAAGAGAGCAAAAAAACTCTCTTTTGATGTTATTCCAAAAGCAGTCGACGAGTACCAAACATTTTTAACTAAATATAATGATCAGACTGATACCGAAAGATTAAATAATCCCGTTTTTCACATACATAATGGAGATCCTTTAATTTTTGATACACCAATAACATTTTCTTTAATACTCAACTTAGTTAATGCCTCGCAAGCAGACAATAAAGAGACACTTTGGGGCTTTATTAAAGGTTATATTGGTGACGTTTCTGAAGACACAAGAGTATATATTGATAGACTTTTAGGATATGCAATTTTCTATTTTAATGATTTTATCCTTCCTACAAAAAAATATAAGATTCCTGATGATAAAGAGTGTGAGTTGCTAGAAGAACTTTTAATTCGTTTAAGGGCTCTGGAGGATGATGTTGAGGCGGAAACAATACAAACTATTTTTTACGATATTGGTAAGGAAGCAAATTATGAAAATCTGAGAGAATGGTTCTTAGTGCTTTATCAAATTCTTTTGGGTCAAGACCAAGGTCCAAGATTGGGCTCGTTTACTAAACTTTATGGTATTGATAAGACATGTTCTCTTATTAAGAATGCTAAATCAAAAAATTTAGCTTAGTTCATTTACTGCTTCTTCAAGATTTTTCTCACCAGATCCAGGAGTTAACGGTTTAGGTTGATTTTCATCATATTTCCATCCCAACAACCAAGCAATTTCAAATGTTGAGTATATTTTACCATCTTTGTTAGAAAATTTTTTTTTGTAAATTTGTATGGCTCTTTCAATTACATCTCTTCTTGAAAAATTTTTTTGTCTTTCTGTTAATATATTAGTTTCTCCCATTTCTCGAATGTCTGAGAATAATTTTTCTGGATTATTATAAACAATCTTATGTCTATCAATATCAGCAACCGGAAGGGTGAAATTTGCCCTTTGAAGGAGATTTGAAAGATCATTTAAATCTGCGAAGGGGCTAATTTTTGGGCTTGCACCACCAAGGATTTCTTCCTCAGCACTCATAAGGGAATACCTTAATTCTTTCAATGTTTCTCCAGCAAAAAGACATGCAATAAATAGACCATTTGCTCGGAGTGATTGATTAATTTGGAATAATGTCCCAGGAATATCATTAACAAAATGGATATTAAAAAAACTAACTATTAGATCAAGGCTGTTTCCTTTTATGGGTAGGAATTCTTCATCTGAAATAATGTTTACTGTTTCTGACTTGTAAATATCTGCATGAAATAGATTTATAATATTTTTTGATTTGGGTATTTTGATATTTCGAAATCCAAAAGTCATTCCATTTTTAAATTCATTTTTTATAAGACTAATCCTATCAAATATTTCATAGGAATACTCTTCAAAAAAAAGTTTTGATTTTGATTGCACATTATCTGATCTTTTTCTTCTGAATTGTTTTATTTTTTGATTATGAATCATTCTTGATGCTCAAAATTATTAATATATTTATATAAATCTTTTTTATATTAGTTTATTGAATTTAATCTATTATATACCATATAAACATTATTGGAGATTGAATTTGAAGATAGATATTTATACTGGCCCTATGTGCCCATACTGCACTAAAGCTAAAGAGCTTCTTGAGCAAAAAAATCTTTCGTTTAATGAATTATATATTGGCGATGATTTTAAGATTATGGAAGAAATGCTTGATAGATCTGGTGGCAAAAGAACTGTACCTCAAATTTTTATCAATGATTTTCATGTTGGTGGGTATGACGACCTTTATGCAATTGACCGCAGTGGAGAACTTGATAAATTATTAGAAAGTTAAAAAATTGACAAAGTTCTCATTAATTCAATTAAATACTGGTTGCGACCCTAAAAAATCATTTGAAGTCCTAAAGAAATTTATAGTTAAAGCTGCATCTGGCGGAAGCAAATTTATATGTACTCCGGAAACAACCAATATTATGGAAGTAAGGAATTCTTTACTTTTTAAAAAGATTTATTCAGAAAAAGAAGATATTTATTTAGAAAAAATTTTAAAACTTACTAAAGATCTTAATATTTGGTTAAACTTAGGATCTTGGATACTAAAAGATAAGAATAATAAAGCTGTTAATAGAACTATTTTGATTAACCCTGACGGATTGATTCATGCTCGTTATGATAAAATCCATTTATTTGATGTTGAGATCTCTAAAAAAGAAAAATACCTAGAAAGCAAAACGTATAATTCTGGAAATAAGGCTGTAGTAACCAACACGCCGTTTGGATCCTTAGGTCTTACAATTTGTTATGATTTAAGATTTCCTTATCTTTATAGAGATCTTGCCATGAGCGGTGCTGAAATCATTTTTGTGCCATCTGCTTTTACATATGATACTGGAAAGGTTCACTGGCACTCATTATTAAAAGCAAGAGCTATTGAGACTGGATCATATGTAATAGCTGCAGCACAAAAAGGTACCCATGAAAATAAGAGAAAAACTTATGGCCACTCCCTAGTGATAGATCCTTGGGGCAAGATTATTGCTGAAAAAAATAACGGTATAGGTGTAATGGATTTTGATATTGATTTAAAAAGAGTCAAAATTGCAAGATCAAAAATCCCCTCTATAAACGTGAATAAAAAATATAAAATCTTAAGAAATTAAAATGATAAAATATAATTTAAAATGCGATAATGATCATAATTTTGATGCCTGGTTTTCTGACTCCTCTAATTTTGAGAAGCAGAACAAAAAGAATCTTATTCTTTGTCCAAAGTGTAGTTCAACGAAAATTGAAAAAAATATTATGGCCCCTAACATTGGCTCAAAAAAACAAAGTTATACAAATGCTTTAAAAACTGAAAAAAATATTGAAAAAATCATTAAAAATGTTCGCAAGCATGTTGAAAAAAATTATGAGTATGTTGGAAATAAATTTGCTGATGAAGCAAGAGCCATTCATTACGGAGAAAAAGAGGAAAGAGAAATTTACGGTGAAACTTCTGTTGAAGAAGCCGTTGATTTAATTGAAGAAGGTGTAAACGTTACACCTATACCTGGTATTGATCCAAAAATTAAGAATTAATTTTAGATGAAACGCCTAAATAATTTACAGATAAATCTTTAGATCTGCTCCAGCTATCAAAAAGTGGATTATACTTCATACCTATAATTTCATCGATCTTTAATCCGTTGCTTGAGAAAAATATTTTTAGTTCATCTGGAGTTATAAATTTTGACCAGTCATGGGTTCCTTTGGGTAGCCAACCTAAAATATATTCAACACCTATTATGGCTAGTCCATAAGAAATGAGTGTTCTGTTTAAGCTAGCAAAGACCATAATTCCATTTGAGGATAAAACTTTACTACATGAGTTAATAAATAGATTCACATCGGAGACGTGTTCTATTACCTCCATATTTAAAATAACATCAAACTTATCTTTTTTTTCAGAGATATCTTCTACGGTTGAGTGAACATAATTAATATTTAGTCCTTGTGATTCAGCATGTGTGGAAGCTGTTTTAATATTTTTTTCAACAACATCTAAACCTGTAACTTTTGCTCCTAATTTAGCCATTGGTTCAGACAATAATCCTCCACCGCAGCCAATATCTAAAAGTTTGATATTTTTAAAGGGTTTTTTCTCATCAGCTGAAATATTAAAATGATTGATTATTTTCTCACGTATGAAGGCTATTCTTGTAGGATTAAATTTATGCAATGTTTTAAATTTACCATTTGGATCCCACCACTCCTCAGCTAATTTAGAGAATTTCTCATGCTCTAATGGATCAATTGTTGTTTTTTTATTTTTTATATCTTTGGTCACTATTACTTGCTCCTTACTCGCCTATACACTATCTATGTCCCACGCCCAATAAGAAATTTTAAATTTATTATATTTTTTATGGATTTTCAGGTATTTAAATATCTTGGAGTGATAAATGTCTAGAATAGTGATGAAATTTGGTGGAACATCCGTCGGAAGCGTTGAACGAATAAATCACGTTGCTGAAATTGTTCGCTCTGAAGTTGAAGCAAAAAATCAAGTTGTTGTAGTTTTATCTGCAATGGCTGGAGAAACCGACAGATTGGTAAATCTTACAAAGGATCTTTCAAAAGATTTTCCAACCTCAGAATATGACGTTGTTATTTCTAGTGGTGAACAAGTAAGTATCGGCGCACTATCGGGCTTATTAAATTCTTCCGGTATTAAGTCTCAGTCATTGCTTGGTTGGCAAGTTCCAATTGTAACAAGTTCAGATCATAAGTCAGCTCGTATCGAGGCCATATCTTCAGAGGTTATACTAAAACTTTTTGATGAAAATAATGTTGTTATAATTCCAGGATTTCAAGGAATAAGTGCGGACGGAAGAATTACTACTTTAGGTCGCGGCGGATCCGATACTTCTGCTGTTGCAATAGCAGCAGCAATAGATGCCGATTTTTGCGATATCTATACTGATGTTGATGGTGTCTACACGACTGATCCAAATAAAGTCCCAAATGCTAAAAGACTTGATAAGATATCTTATGAAGAAATGTTAGAAATGGCATCTCTTGGTGCTAAAGTTCTACAAACACGGTCTGTTGAAACAGCTATGAACAATGATGTTGTATTGAGAGTTCTATCAAGTTTTTCAGATGTTGGTAAAAAGAAAAAAGGTACATTAGTATGCTCTGAGGATAGCATTTCTGACAAAAAGATAGTAACTGGTGTTGCCGCATCAACCAATGACGCCAAATTAACGCTTACAGGCATTAAAGATAAGCCCGGTGTTGCTGCGGAGATTTTAGGTACTCTTGCTGAAAATAATATTAATGTTGATATGATTGTACAAAATATTTCCAATGATAGAAAAACAACTGATCTTACATATACAGTTCCAAATGATGAAGTTGATAATGCAAAAGAATTAATGGATAAACTTTCAAATAATTTATCTTACGAGAGTTTAATCGTAGATTCTAATATTGCAAAAATTTCTATAGTTGGTGTTGGCATGAGGAGTAATGCTGGTGTAGCAAGCCAGATGTTTGATGTATTATCAAAGAATAATATTAATATTGATGTAATCTCAACATCAGAGATTAAAATTTCAGTTTTAATCAATAAAGATTTAACTGAAAAAGCACTCAATACATTGCATGAACATTTTGAGTTGGGAAATACTAATTAATTTTTCTTAATTATAGTAAGAGTTATTGATGGAAAAATATTATTGGCGAAATATTGAAAGAAGAGAGAGCAATAGCATCAAGGTTGGGTCTCTAACTGTAGGTGGTAATTCTCCAATATCTGTTCAATCAATGACCAATACAAAAACATCAGATGCCGAGAAAACAATAAGTCAAGTAAAAGAACTTGAGGATGCAGGTGCAGACTTAGTAAGAATATCCTGCCCAGATAAAGACTCAACTGTATCTCTTAAAGAAATAATAAAAAATATAAATGTTCCAATTATTGCTGATATTCATTTTCATTATAAAAGAGCAATAGAGGCTGCAGAAGCTGGGGCTTCATGTCTAAGAATAAATCCAGGTAACATAGGAAGTATTGATAGGGTTAAGGAAGTTGTTAAGGCCGCAAAGGATTTTGGATGCTCTATTAGAATAGGGGTAAATGCTGGTTCATTGGAAAAAGAAATTTTAGAAAAATATGGTAGCCCTTGTCCAGAAGCAATGGTTGAAAGTGCTTTGATGCACGAGAAAATTTTAAAGGATCTTGATTTTAATGAATATAAAATATCTGTTAAAGCTTCCGATGTTTTATTAACAGTTGAAGCCTATAAACAATTGTCGAAAGCTACAAAAGCTCCGTTGCATCTTGGTGTAACTGAGGCTGGTGGATTGATGACTGGGTCTATTAAATCATCCATAGGTATAGGACAATTATTAATGATGGGAATAGGTGATACAATTAGAGTATCTCTTTCAGCAGACCCTGTCGAAGAGGTAAGGGTTGGTTTTAATATTCTTAAGAGTTTAGGTCTTCGTTATAGAGGCGTGACTATAATTTCTTGTCCCTCTTGTGCTCGTCAGGGCTTTGAAGTTATTGATACAGTTAAAACTCTTGAAGACAAATTATCTCATATTACAGAATCTATAACACTTTCGGTGATAGGTTGTGTCGTTAATGGACCAGGAGAGGCATTATATACTGATGTTGGATTTACAGGTGGCGGTAATAATAATGGAATGATTTATTTAAATGGAAAACAATTATCAAAAATAGACAATAAAGATATGATTGAAAAGATTGTCGAACATGTTGAAGAAAAAGCTATTGAAATTGCTAATGAGAAAAAACTATGACCACCATTCCAGAAGATAAACTTGATGGTATTATTTCGAAAGGTAAGGAATTAGAAGGTCAACTTGGTCAAGAAAATTCATCAGAAAAATTTGTCGAATTATCAAAAGAATATTCAGAAATTCAACCTCTATATAATGCCTCCATTGAGTGGAAAGAGTCTTCAAAAGAAATAGCCGATCTAAAAAATATTATTGAAGATGAATCAAGTGATAGTGATATGAAAGAATTAGCCTTAGAAGAACTTGGAGTCTTAGAGGATA
>QCGZ01000010.1:0-12500 GCA_003279705.1 OCS116 cluster bacterium AG-390-I16 | reverse complement strand
GAACGCGGACCAGGCCAATGTTTTTTGATAATCAAAGTAGAACCATCTGGAAAGTTGGGCCATAGTAGGTGATAGCCCTGTATATTAATGATTATCTTAAAGCTTCGAGTAGGACGGGACACGTGAAATCTTGTCTGAACGTGGGGGGACCACCCTCCAAGCCTAAGTACTCTTTAGCGACCGATAGTGAACAAGTACCGTGAGGGAAAGGTGAAAAGAACCCCGATGAGGGGAGTGAAATAGATCTGAAACTGTATGCTTACAATCAGTCGGAGCCCGCAAGGGTGACGGCGTACCTTTTGTATAATGGGTCAGCGACTTAATTTATCAAGCAAGCTTAAGCCGATAGGTGTAGGCGTAGCGAAAGCGAGTCTTAATAGGGCGTTTAGTTTGGTGGATTAGACCCGAAACCGAGTGATCTAGCTATGAGCAGGTTGAAGGTGCAGTAACATGCACTGGAGGACCGAACCCACTTATGTTGAAAAATGAGGGGATGACTTGTGGCTAGGGGTGAAAGGCCAATCAAACTCGGAGATATCTGGTTCTCCGCGAAATCTATTTAGGTAGAGCGTCATGTGAATACCATCGGGGGTAGAGCACTGGATGGGCTAGGGGGACTCACCGTCTTACCAAACCTAACCAAACTCCGAATACCGATGAGTAATGCATGGCAGACACACTATGGGTGCTAAGGTCCATAGTGGAAAGGGAAACAGCCCTAACCGCCAGTTAAGGTCCCGAAATCATTGCTAAGTTGAAAAGGATGTAGAACGTCCAAAACAGCCAGGAGGTTGGCTTAGAAGCAGCCATCCTTTAAAGAAAGCGTAACAGCTCACTGGTCTAATTAAGATGTTCTGTGCCGAAAATGTAACGGGGATCAAGCAATGTACCGAAACTGCGGGTGCTATTTATAGCGCGGTAGCGGAGCGTTCCGTAAGCCTGTGAAGGATAACCGTGAGGTTATTTGGAGGTATCGGAAGTGAGAATGCTGACATGAGTAACGATAAAGAGGGTGAGAAACCCTCTCGCCGAAAGTCCAAGGGTTCCTGCTTAAAGTTAATCTGAGCAGGGTTAGCCGGCTCCTAACGCGAGGGCGAAAGCCGTAGTGGATGGGAATGAGGTTAATATTCCTCAGCCAGTGGGTAGTGACGGATTTGGTAACCTGTATTTTCTTATTGGATTGAAAATGCAGCGAACAAGTTCCAGGAAATAGCTCCCACATTACTGACCGTACCCCAAACCGACACAGGTGGACGAGTAGAGAATACTAAGGCGCTTGAGAGAACTATGTTGAAGGAACTCGGCAAAATACCTCCGTAACTTCGGGAGAAGGAGGCCCGGTCTTAAGGCAACTTTTGGTCGGGGGCACAAAATTGGGGGTGGCGACTGTTTACTAAAAACACAGGACTCTGCGAAGCCGCAAGGCGACGTATAGGGTCTGACGCCTGCCCGGTGCTGGAAGGTTAAGAGGAGGAGTGCAAGCTCTGAATTGAAGCCCCAGTAAACGGCGGCCGTAACTATAACGGTCCTAAGGTAGCGAAATTCCTTGTCGGGTAAGTTCCGACCTGCACGAATGGCGTAACGACTTCCCCGCTGTCTCCAACATAGACTCAGTGAAATTGAATTTCCCGTGAAGATGCGGGATAACTGCGGTTAGACGGAAAGACCCCGTGCACCTTTACTACAGCTTTGCAGTGATATTAGTGATGCTATGTGTAGGATAGGTGGGAGGCTTTGAAGCATTAGCGCCAGTTAGTGTGGAGCCATCCTTGAAATACCACCCTTATCCTTATTGATATCTAACCGCGATCCGTGAAACCGGATCCGGGACCCTGCATGGTGGGTAGTTTGACTGGGGCGGTCGCCTCCCAAAGAGTAACGGAGGCGCGCGAAGGTAGGCTCAGGCCGGTCGGAAATCGGTCGTTGAGTGCAATGGCATAAGCCTGCCTGACTGCGAGACTGACAAGTCGAGCAGAGACGAAAGTCGGTCATAGTGATCCGGTGGTCCCGCGTGGAAGGGCCATCGCTCAACGGATAAAAGGTACGCCGGGGATAACAGGCTGATGACCCCCAAGAGTTCATATCGACGGGGTTGTTTGGCACCTCGATGTCGGCTCATCGCATCCTGGGGCTGGAGCAGGTCCCAAGGGTTTGGCTGTTCGCCAATTAAAGCGGTACGTGAGCTGGGTTTAGAACGTCGTGAGACAGTTCGGTCCCTATCTGCCGTGGTTGTAGGAGAATTGAGAGGAGTTGCCCCTAGTACGAGAGGACCGGGGTGAACGTACCTCTGGTGGACCTGTTGTCGCGCCAGCGGCATAGCAGGGTAGCTAAGTACGGACGGGATAACCGCTGAAAGCATCTAAGCGGGAAGCCTCCCTCGAAACTAGTTCTCCCATGAGAGTCGTGGAAGACTACCACGTTGATAGGCCAGGTGTGGAAGTGTGGTAACGCATGAAGCTAACTGGTACTAATAACTCGATTGACTTATTCGATCTCATTATCAATTTTCATCTATTGATAATCTTAAGACAGATAAAATGTTCTACTTTTTTCAAATGTAATTTATTGGCTTGGTGATTTTAGCGAGAAGCCTACACACGATCCCATCCCGAACTCGACCGTTAAACTTCTCAGCGCTGATGGTACTGCATCTTAAGGTGTGGGAGAGTAAGTCGTTGCCAGGCCTATAAATTACATTTGGACTCTTTACAATGTAACTAGCCTAAATTGACGCGGGGTGGAGCAGCCCGGTAGCTCGTCAGGCTCATAACCTGAAGGTCGTAGGTTCAAATCCTACCCCCGCAACCAAATTCAAAAATTTTTATAATCTTATTTACTTATAATTTCTTTTGATTGAACGATGAGGAATATTTTGACGGAATTTAAAGATTTAGGATTAAATAAAAGAGTTATTCAAGCTGTTGAGAAAGAAAACTATTCAACGCCTACCCCTATTCAGCAGAAACTTATACCTCATATGTTAGATGGAAAAGATATTGTTGGAACAGCTCAAACTGGTACTGGAAAGACTGCAGCTTTTGTTCTACCTCTTTTGCATAGACTTGAAGAAGGAAGAAGAAGAGCAAAACCAAGAAATTGTACTAATTTGATTGTAGTACCCACAAGAGAGCTTGCTACTCAAATTTTTCAAAACATAGCTACATATGGAAGGTTTATACCTCACTCTAAAACGGTTGTTATGGGTGGTGCTAAAGCTGGAGCTCAGATAAAAGCTCTTGCCAGAGGCCTTGACATAGTTATTGCAACACCTGGGCGCTTAGAAGATCACTTATCTACAAATAGTATATCTTTAAAAGAAACCCAGACCGTTATCTTGGATGAAGCAGATCAAATGATGGACCTAGGATTTTTTCCTGCAATCCGTCGCATAATGGATTTCTTACCAGATGCTCACCAAACTTTATTACTATCAGCAACTATGCCTAAACAAGTAAGAGGCTTAGCTAATGAATTTTTAAATAATCCAATCGATGTAAGTATCGGTCAGCAATCTAAGCCAATTGAAAAAATTAATCAGAAAATACTTTTAGTTGATAGACCTAAGAAAAAGCAATTATTAGTTGAAATTTTAACTAATGTTTTTAAAGCAATTGTTTTTACTAGGACTAAACATGGAGCCGATAAGATTGTAAGATATTTAAGAGAAAAAGGTATTGATTCAACAGCGATTCATGGGAATAAAAGTCAAGGCCAGCGACAACGCTCTCTTGATATGTTTAAAAAAGATAGGATTAATATTTTAGTTGCAACCGATATCGCGGCTCGTGGAATTGATATTGATGAAGTTTCTCATGTTGTTAATTTTGATATGCCTAATATACCTGAATCCTATGTTCATAGAATTGGTAGAACAGCAAGAGCAGGTAATGATGGTATAGCAATTTCTTTATGTGATAATTCCGAGGTTGATTATTTAAAAGATATTGAAAAATTGATAAATCAAAAATTACCAAGAGAAAAGGTACTGGATGATGGTTCAAGAAAGGAAGTTTTTTATGATCCTATGGATGATAGAGATCCTTCTTTGAAAATTAAAAAAAAGAACTCAAGGTCAAAACATAGAAATAAATCCTTAAGAGGGAAAGGGTCCAAAAAATTTAAACCTAAGCTTGATAAAGAGACCGATAAAAATTCAATTAAATCTGGTAAAAAGAAAGTCAAAAAGAAGAAAAATAAAAAATTTTATGCAAAGTTAGAAAAAGTTAATAGCACTAATTTAAGCGATGAATTTGTTAAAGATAATAGTAAAAAGAAATCAAATAACTTTAAATCATCAAAACAAAAAAAGAAAACAAGGTCAGAAAAGTCTTATAAAAATCAGCCCAAGGCCAATGATAGGCCCAGAAGAAAAATTAAATAAACCCATCAAATTGAACATTAAGTCGCATTTATTTTTTTATTTTTCTTGTTAATATCGTAATCAAGGAAAAGAATTAATGTCAGAAAAAGTTATAATTATAGGCTCAAGTGGAGCAATTGGATCAGGTTTTGTCAGGTATTATGAAAATAAGAACCCTTCTAACATTATATATTCGTTATCTAGAAAAGAAATAGAATATTCTAATGTTAATATAAAAAATGTTTTAATTGATATTGAAAACGAGGAGACAATAAGAAGTGCGGCAAGTATTTGTTCAGAACAAGGATCATTTGATAAAATAATTATTGCTACAGGTGTATTACACGATGAGAATTTAAGTCCTGAAAAATCATTTCGTTACCTTGATAAAGAAAAATTTGAGAAAGTTTTCTCAATAAATACTTTTGGACCAGCAATAATATCACGATATTTTATCCCATTATTAAATAAAGAAAAAAGTTCATTTTTGGGTTTTTTATCAGCTCGCGTTGGAAGTATTTCTGATAATAGGATTGGTGGCTGGTATTCTTACAGAGCCTCAAAAGCTGCCCTAAACATGATTATTAAAAGTTTAAGTATTGAAGTTGCAAGAAATAATCCAAATGCAATTATTGCAGGATTACACCCAGGTACGGTAGACAGTAATTTATCAAATCCATTTCAAAAAAATGTTGCTGATGGAAAATTATTCACACCAGATTATTCTATAGAAAAAATGACCAGTGTTATTGATAATTTAACTTCTCAAAACAGTGGTGATTGTTTTGCTTGGGATGGTGAAAGGATTGAATTTTAATGAGTGCTAAAAAAAATATTTCTATCTTTTGGTTTAGGCAGGATCTTCGGATAGCTGATAACCCAGGACTTACTGATGCCATTGAGAAAGGTAGTGTTTTACCGATCTATATCTACGATAATGTGAACTCCAAGGAATATGAGATGGGATCGGCAAGTAAATGGTGGCTTCACCATTCACTTGGAAACCTCAATAAAAGTTTAAATAATAATTTGTCAATTTATGCTGGTGACCCTCAAGAGGTTTTGAGGGACCTTATTAATAATTTTAATGTAGAAAGTGTTAATTGGAACCGTTGCTATGAACCTTGGCGCATTCAAAGAGATCAAAATATTAAAAGTAAAATTGAAGAGCAAGGAATTGAAGTAAATACTTTCAATGGATCTTTGCTTTGGGAACCTTTCAAAATTTTAAAAAAAGATGAAACACCTTATAGAGTATTTAGTCCTTACTATAGAAAGGGCTGTCTTAATGCAGAGCCACCAAGAATTCCAATTAAAAGTCCGAGTTTAAGTTCATTAATGAAAGATGACTTCAATGAATTAACTTTAGAAGATTTGAATTTAATTCCAGATATAAAGTGGTTTGAAGAAATGGAAAGGCTATGGGAACCAGGCGAGGCTGGAGCTCAAAAAAAATTATATGATTTTTTAGATGATGGGCTCTTAGGTTATAAAGAAGGACGAAATTTTCCATCTCAAAAAAATGTATCTCAACTTTCACCACATATTCACTATGGAGAGGTATCTCCTAATCAGGTTTGGTATGCTGCTAAGCAAAAAGAAGATCAAACTGGTATAGAGAAGGATCTAGGCCATTTTTTAAGTGAATTGGGATGGAGAGAATTTTCATATAATCTTCTTTATCATTTTCCTACATTACCCAGAGAAAACCTTCAAAAGAAATTTGATAATTTTCCATGGCAAGAAAATAAAAAATTTTCTGAAAGCTGGAAAAGAGGTCTTACTGGCTATCCTATAGTAGATGCAGGGATGAGAGAGTTATGGCAAACAGGCTATATGCATAACAGAGTAAGAATGATAGTTGGTTCATTTCTGGTTAAAAATCTTTTATTACATTGGCATGAAGGCGAAAAATGGTTTTGGGATTGTTTAATTGATGCTGATTTAGCAAGTAATAGCGCAAGTTGGCAGTGGGTAGCAGGTTCTGGTGCAGATGCAGCTCCATATTTTAGGATTTTTAACCCTATTAGTCAGGGTATAAAGTTTGATCCAGAAGGGGAGTACACCAAAAAATTCCTTCCAGAACTTAAGGATTTGCCAACTAAATATCTCTATAGTCCTTGGGAAGCGCCGGCAGATGTTTTGGAAAAAGCTAATGTTAAACTTGGTGAAAATTATCCTGGGCCAATTGTTGATTTAAAAGAGTCTAGGGAGAGAGCTTTAGAGGCTTTTGATAAAATAAGAATTAAATAATATAAAGGTCTATTATACTTCCTACACTATTTACAGATAAATCATCTACTCCAAAAGAAAGAGCAAGCTCAGAAAAAGTTAAATCTGTTCCAGCTTCACCATTCGTAACATTTCCACCAAGATTATAGGAAAAGGTATCGGCATTATTAACCGTTATAACTCGTGAGTCTTCAAATGTTAGGCGTACAGTGTCTTTAGCCCATTGGCTTTTAGTTACTTTTGTGTTCGAAGGTATTTGAATCGTATTTGTCCCACTTGTATCAATGATAGTTATTGAGCTATTTTTTGGTAAAAGGTTTGATATGAAGTAGGTATCATCCCCATCAAGGCCTCGAAGGGTTTTAGCTTGGCCATCGGCAATAATAATATTATTACCCGAATTATAATTTTGCGTTCCAGATTGTGTTTCAATCGCATAAGCTTTTAAAATATTTTTTGTTGAGTCCATTGTTTCTGATAGAGAATATTTTACCTCCGCTTTCGTTTTAAATGCTCCAAGCCTTAAAGAAGAAGTATTTCCATCCCTATCTACATATTGAGTAGTATCAGACGGTATTTCGATTGTGGAGGTTGAGTCTGTAAATTCAACTGTAGTATAATTTACAATAATATCTGATCCAATAGTTGGGTGTTTTATGAAAAAGATTCCATCTGTATAATAATAAAAATAACTTTCTTCAGACCAGTTTCCATTTGAGTCCCTAACAGGTTGATCAAAATCAAATGATATTGATCTGTTATTATCATTTCCTAGAAAAACTTCATCGGCTTTTGATTGATTTTCTTCTTCTGTGTAAGGGTTTATATAGAAAATAGGAGAATCTTCATCATCCTTACCCCATAGAGACTCTAGGGCAGCAATATCGGTGTCAGAATACCAAGTGTACTTGCTATCAAGTTGTTCATTATATCCCATTCTTGAAGAAGTATGGGAATCTTTAAATGTTTGAGTTGCCCAATCATTATCATCTTTATCCCAAGGGTGTTCAAGTCCCATTACATGACCTAATTCATGGAGAAACCTATTAGTAAAGCCTTGTTTATCATTATCATTGGGGCTGGAAATGATTGTTGGTTCATTCCCGCTATAGTCATAAGGTATAGTAATATTTAATTCAAAAATAATCTCATCTGCAGTTTTAAGAAGAAAATCTGCAACAGACCCAGGATTTACTGTTGTTGCATAATCAGAGTTAAGCTCGGTTCTAACATTAATAATCAAATTAGCTTCTGATCTAACGGTAACTTCTTCAAAAGATAGCCCTAACTCATTATCAACTCTGGAAATTGCTTCACGCATTTTTGTTAGCATCCATTCATCGGGGTCTCTTGCATTTATTTTGCTACCGTTCCCATCTATGGTATTTAATGTGTCATTGCTATTAGCAATATAATATTTGTATTTTCCATCTGTAGTCGCATGGGTATATAGAAGATTGTTTCCTTTCACTAAGTCCTGAACAGTTACCTGAGCAACACCATTAATAACCTCTGTTTCTGTGGTATCTTGTGTTGAAGGATTAATATCCTGAATATTTTTATCAATATGATAATATTTTGTTCCAGTTGCATCACAAATTACACACATCTGCATCTCCTATCATCATTAGACTAAAGTTATTTATTATCCGAAATTTTTAAAATTATTTCTAAACAATATATAGATCTACTATAGTTCCAACGCTGTTTACTGACAAATCATCTACTCCAAAAGAAAGAGCAAGCTCAGAAAAAGTTAAATCTGTTCCAGCTTCACCATTCGTAACATTTCCACCGAGATTATAGGAAAAGGTATCGGCATTATTAACGGTTATCACCCTTGAGTCCTCAAATGTTAAGCGCACAGTATCTTTAGCCCATTGGCTTTTAGTTACTTTTGTGTTCGAAGGTATTTGAATGGTGTTTATCCCACTTGTGTCAATAATCGTAATGGAACTTTCTTCAGGTAAAAGATTTGAAATGAAATAAGTATCATTTCCATCAAGACCTCGAAGAGTTTTGGCTTGGCCATCAGCTATGATAATATTATTACCCGAATTATAGTTCTGAGTTCCCGACTGTGTCTCTGTTGAATAGGATTTCAAAATATTTTTTGTTGTATCAATTGTCTCGGACAGTGCGTATTTTAATGAAATTGTAGAAATTGTTTTATCGGAGAATTGTATTTTTTCAATACTAGTTAGAGTATCTTTTCCTTCATTAACTAAATCATCTGATGGTGAAGAGTGAATAACAGTTATACTACCATTATCATTAGCTGTTATGGTAAAGGCCGAAGATATATCTTGGAATATGGCTGTATCATTTCCTTTTCCACCGTCAATAGTATCATTACCAGCACCGCCTTCAATGCTATCGTTTCCAGCATACCCAAAAGCAATTTCATCGCCTTCGCGAAGCACAATAGTGTCATTACCTGAGTACCCATGAACTTTTGTAAAAGGTGCAAAGGTTTTTAAACCCTCATCCTTGCCTTCAGCCAGATAATGCGCAAGCCCGGTTTCGTAAGTTCCAGCATCAACTGCTTCTTGAGCAGATATGTTTTCATTAAGATAGTAGCGCTCATTAAATCCGGGAGCGCCTTGATCAGAAGTATTAATAAAATCTGGACCTGTATTGAGAACCTTATCATACTCAAAGAGGAAAAATTTTAGAAAATTATTTGTATTTTTACCATCAACGAATACACCTTCTTGCCTGAAAGTTACATATTCAATTTTTCCATCTTTATCGAAGTCACCCCAAGCATAAGGCTTTCCTTTTCCAGAGGTTTCTGAGCCAACTTCTTTTATTTCAAATCTTCCAGCACCATCATTAAAATATACTATAGGTGCATAATTTAAAAGAGCATCAGGGCTTCTTGAACCAGCAAGATCTATATGACCATCATCATTTATATCTATCATTTGCCAAGGCTCAACCCATGTAAGTCTAGGTTGGTAAGCATCTTGATCAAAATTATTAGGTATTAAATTTGTTACATCAGTATAGTTTCCGGAACCATTATTTAAATTAAATTGAATATAATATCCCCCATAGTAAGGTTCATATCTTGTCCATAGAATTCCAACATCAATATCTCCATCATGATCAAAGTCAGCAGGAAAAGCAAGAAGAGGCATTTGGTTATCAACTCCGTATATGGAGTCGGGCATTTTTATTCTATTATCTTCACTAAAATTACCTTTGTCATTCATGAAAATCCAATGATGAGCACTACCATGACCAATTCCTATTAAAAGATCATCGTAACCATCTTTGTTTACATCAATTAAAGTGGAGTCTAAATGAAAATTACTATACCCTTTTCCTAGATCATTTTTTAATGGCCAAGAGTTGATTGTTTCATATACATCTTGTTTATTAAGAACAAAGGTTCCGTCACTTTGTTGAATTAATTCATAACCACCATCACCCCGATTTCTACCCATATATATATCATCTAGTCCGTCACCGTTAATGTCACCGGTAGCCATCGAGTGTGCTCTTGTAGCAAGAGGATAATCTTCTACGGCTTCAGGTAAAACAGGGAAAATCTCCTCAGGATCTATGTATGATCCTATTTTTTGTGTTAAACGCAAGTTTGATGGGGGAGTAATTGAATAGTCTGGATTTATTCTATCTATTTCTGCTGCAGTATATATATTTGAGGTCACATAACTTAAGGAATTAGTTGCCTCAAGAAACAAAGGCTTTGATCTGCCGGCTGCAGCATCTATTGGCATAGTAGCGTTTATATCTTCATCAAAAATTAATTTTCCATTTTCTACAGTAAGAGCAATAAACGGTGTTGCAGAATTTATTCCTTTTTGAGCATAACCTTTTGCCATAGGCAAAATAACATCATCTTCACCATCATTATTTACATCAAAGATAAATACTTTTTGAGGAAACCAGTTAATTAGTCCAGCCTCATAATCAGCACCAGAATAACTATATGCTTCAGTTTCTGTTGCATCTTCAAAAGAATGAACTAATTCAATAAAATTAGATTTAATTGGTTTCTTCAAATAGTCGGTATCTATTAACTTATTGTCATCCATAAATTCGACATATCTACCACCAATAATTATATCCTTTGTTGTGGGACCAGTTACATGAATTTCATCTCCCACTAAAGTGACCGTATAATCTTTTGAATTACCATTTGCGTAAGATACTAGATCATCTCCACCACCCATATTAAGGATATTATTTCCTCCGTTAGCGAAGAACTTCTCATAATTTTCTGTGCCATAAAAAGTGTCACCAAAACGACTTCCGTGTATTACCTCAACACCTGAAATTATGTCACGAGTCCCAAACCCATCCTCCGTCCAATTTTCTTTTAGATTGATAGTTACTGCTTGAGTTGCATTCCAAAGAGCATAACCAAATTTTTCACCAGAGATATTATCCTCGCCTGGACTAGAAACGATTGTATGCTTACCTGTAGCATTAGTAATTGTATCGTTTCCTTCGCCAGAACGTATATTGCCTATATCTGATGCTAATTCTGATGCATCAATTATATCGTCATCATCTGTTCCTAAGTAATCAACCATCTTAATAACCTATATTATATACATATCTACTGCTGTACCGATGTCAGAGCCTGATAGATCTAATATATCAAATACTCCAAACACTTCAGCCATTTCAGAAAAAGTTAAATCTGTACCATTTATTCCATCGGTAACATTTCCACCAAGATTATAGGAGAAGGTATCCGCATTATTAACGGTTATTACCCTTGAATCTTCAAATGTTAGGCGCACAGTATCTTTAGCCCATTGGCTTTTAGTTACTTTAGTATTATTTGGAATTTGAATCGTATTTGTCCCACTTGTATCAATGATAGTGATTGAGCTATTTTCTGGTAAAAGATTAGAGATGAAATAAGTATCATCCCCATCAAGGCCCCGAAGGGTTTTAGCTTGGCCATCAGCTATTATAATATTATCGCCAGCGTTAAAATTTTGCGTTCCGGATAATGTTTCTGACGAAAAAGCCTTTAAAAGATTTTGCGTTGTATCAATTGTCTCGGACAGTGCGTATTTTAATGAAATTGTAGAAATTGTTTTATCGGAGAATTGTATTTTTTCAATACTAGTTAGAGTATCTATTCCTTCATCAATTAATTCATCTGATGGTGAAGAGTGAGTAACACTTATACTCCCATTATCATTGGTTGTTATGGTAAAGGATGAAGATTTATCTTGGAATATGGCGGTATCATTTCCGTCTCCACCATCAATTGTATCATTACCGGCACCACCTTCAATGCTATCGCTTCCAGCATACCCATAAGCTATCTCATCGCCTTCGCGAAGCACAATAGTATCATTTCCTGAGTACCCATGAACTTTTGTGAATGGCGCAAAAGTCTTTAAACCAGCTTCTTTTCCCTCTGCAAGATAATGAGCAAGGCCCGTATCATAGGTTCCAGATGTTATTGCTTCTTGGGCAGAAGGATTTTCATTGAGATAGTATCGCTCATTAAAACCAGGGGCTCCATCTTTTGCGCTTGATCTATATCCAGGTCCAGTTCCAATTATTTCTTCCATTTCATAAATATAAAAATCATATTCTGGTTGATTCATTTTATATGAAATGAATTCCATTTTACCATTAGCGTTAAAATCACTATATGCATAAACTTTTCCGTTGGATTCATTTGTGGCTATTTCCCCTATTTCAAATCTTCCATTTCCATCATTAAAATAAATCAAGGGACTACCTTCTACTGCTCTTCCTCCAGCGACATCAATATGATTATCATCATTCATATCAATTAATTGCCAAGCCTCATTCCATTGAAGTCTTGATAAATAAGCATCTTGAGTTGCATTTTCAGGAATAAAATTAGTTATATCTTCATAATTCCCAGCACCATCATTTCTTAAAA
>QCGZ01000009.1 GCA_003279705.1 OCS116 cluster bacterium AG-390-I16 | reverse complement strand
TAGATCTAGTCCGCCAGAGGATTTAATACCTCAATTTCCTGTTATAAGAAAAGCAACTGATGCTTTTAATGTTACACACGTCGAGATGTTGGGTTATGAGGCTGATGATTTAATTGCAAGCTATGCAAAAGCAGCAATTGGTGAAAAAATGAAAGTTACGATTGTTTCATCTGATAAAGATTTAATGCAGCTTGTAAAAGAAGATGTTTCAATGCTTGATACAATGAAGAATCGTTTAATCAAAAAAGACGAAGTAATAGAAAAATTTGGAGTAGAGCCAGATAGAGTAATTGATGTGCAGTCACTAGCAGGGGATTCAGTAGATAATATTCCTGGAGTTCCAGGTATTGGTATCAAAACAGCATCATTACTTATTAATGAGTATGATAATTTAGACAACCTGCTAGAGAAAGCCTCCAATATTAAGCAAAATAAAAGGCGTGAAAGCTTAATAGAATTTGCTGACCAGGCTCGTCTCAGTAGAGAATTAGTTACCTTAAAAGAAGATGTCGAGTTACCTATTCCTATTAAAAATATTGAAATCCAATCCATTGATCCTGAAAAATTAATTTCCTTTTTAAAAGGGATGGAATTCAAAACATTAACAGAGAAAAAGGCTAGAGAATTTAATTTAAATTTAGACGAAATTAAAACCGAAGAGTTAAAATTAGAATTTAATGAAAAAGAAGTAATCAAAACTGAAATAAAAAATGAAATAAATTTCAATAATTTTGAATTAGAAAAATACTCAATAATTTTAAATAAAGATGAATTAAAAAATTGGAAAAAAATAATAATTGAAAAAGGCTATGTTGCAATTGATACAGAAACAGATTCTCTCAATGCAATAGAAGCAAATCTTATAGGCTTTTCTCTCGCTATAGACGTAAATAAAGCCTGCTACATACCCCTTAAACATGATAATGCTGATAAACAAATTAACTTTGATGATGCAATTGAATTTTTACAATCAATAGCAGGAGATTCAGGTATTTTAAAAATTTTTCATAATAAAAAATATGACGCACTGGTCCTTGATAAATATAAAATAAAAGTTAACTCATATGATGACACAATGCTAATTTCATACTCTTTAGGGTCAGGAGCATCAAGGCATAGTTTAGATTTTTTAGCAAAAAAATATTTTTCACACACTGCAATTTCATATAAAGAAATTGTTGGTTCAGGAAAAAATCAGAAAAGTTTTAACGAAATTGATATAGATAAAGCCTCAATATATGCTGCTGAAGATGCTGATATTACCTTAAGACTATGGAAAATTTTAAAACCAAAACTTCTAGAAGAAAAAGTTTCATCGGTATATGAAACTATTGAAAGACCTCTTGCTAAAGTAATAATGGATATGGAAAAAAACGGTGTTTGTATTGATGAAGAAATCCTGGAAAACTTATCAGTAAAATTTCAAAAAGAAATTATAAATATTGAAAGCAAATGTTTTGAAATAGTAGGGAGTGAGTTTAATCTAGGTTCGCCGAAACAAATTGGTAAAATTTTATTTGATAAATTGAAAATTAAAGGTGGAAAAAAAACACCTTCAGGTGCTTGGTCTACAGATGCAGAAACATTAAATTTTCTTGCATCTTCTGGAAATATTCTTCCTAAACTTCTTCTTGAATGGAGAGGCTTATCGAAGTTAAAGTCTACTTATACCGATGCGCTTCCAACCTTTGTTAATAAAAAAACAAAAAGAATACATACATCATACTCAATGTCTTCAACATCAACTGGAAGACTATCTTCTTCTGATCCTAACCTTCAAAATATACCAGTAAAAAATGACGAAGGCAGAATGATAAGAAGTGCGTTTATAGCTGAAAAAGGCTCCTCTATAATTAGTGCAGATTATAGCCAAATTGAATTAAGAATCATTGCTCATATATCTGATGACAATAATCTTAAAGAAGCATTTAAAAATGATATTGATATCCACTCTTTAACTGCATCCGAAGTATTTGGCATTCCGCTAAAAGAGATGAATCAAGATATTAGAAGAAAGGCCAAAGCTATTAATTTTGGTATAATTTACGGAATTTCTGCATTTGGCCTATCAAATCAATTAGATATTTCAAGGTCTGAAGCTTCTGACTATATTCGTTCTTATTTTGAAAAGTTTCCATCAATTAGAGATTACATGGAAACCACAAAAGAATTTGCAAAAGATAATGGCTTTGTCAAAACTCTTTTTGGAAGAAAATGTTTTATAGATGAATCAATAAATAGGGGACCAGGGGGTAAAGCTTTTATGGAAAGAGCTGCAATTAACGCTCCCATTCAAGGCACAGCAGCTGATATTATTAAAAGAGCTATGATAAAAATTCCTAAATATTTTGAAAAGGAAAATCTTGGAACAAAAATGATTATGCAGGTTCATGATGAGCTTATTTTTGAAACAAAAGATAATGAAATAGAAGAAACTATGTCTATAGTAACCAGGGAAATGTCTGAAGCACACAAACCTGTTATAAATCTGTCGGTTGATTTAAAGGTCGAGGCTGCATCAGGAAAGAACTGGGAACAAGCTCACTAAATTTATTTATGAAATTTTTGGAGCAGCTTCTATAATATCTGAATCTACATGAGATTCATAAATTGCAAAATTTTCTGAAAACATTTCAACAAGCTTTTTAGCTTGAAGGTCATAACTCTCCTTATCATTCCATGTATTTCTTGGAACTAAAATATTTTCGTTAACATTCTTTACAGATAATGGTACCTCAAATCCAAAAAAATTATCAACCCGCATTTCTACTTCATTTAAGGTGCCATCTAAGGCTGCTGTAAGTAAAGCTCTTGTATCTTTAATAGGCATTCTGTTGCCTTTTCCAACTGGTCCTCCTGACCAACCAGTATTTACCAACCAACAGTTTACATGATATTTATGAATAAGGTCTTTTAATAGGTTACCATATTCGGACGGGTGCCTTGGCATAAAAGGAGCTCCAAAACAGGCCGAGAAAGTTGCTTCAGGCTCATCAATTCCTTTTTCAGTACCCGCAACTTTGGCAGTATAACCTGACAGAAAATGATACATTGTTTGAGAGGCTGATAACCTTGCGATTGGAGGTAATACCCCAAATGCATCGCAAGTTAGAAGAATTATATTTTTAGGAATGGGACCCCTTCCGGTCTCACTTGAGTTAGGTATAAATGAAAGCGGGTAAGCACCTCGAGTATTTTCTGCCAATGTATCATCATCTAAATCTAGTTCGCCCGTCTGATCATCCATAACAACATTTTCGAGAATTGTTCCTGTTTTTTTTGTAGTTTCATAAATTTCTGGTTCAGCTTCTTTCGACAATCTAATCATCTTAGCATAACAGCCGCCCTCGAAATTAAAAACACCATTTTCTGACCACCCATGTTCATCATCTCCAATTAATGTTCTGTTTGGATCAGCGGAAAGTGTTGTCTTACCTGTACCTGACAAGCCAAAGAAAATAGCTGAGTCATCATCAGAACCAACGTTAATTGAACAGTGCATTGGCATGACATTTTTCGGGGGTAATAGAAAATTCAACATTGTAAAGACTGATTTTTTAATTTCGCCTGCATAAGAAGTACCCGCAATAAGAACAATTTTTTTCTCAAAATTCACAGCAATAATTGTTTCGGACCTTGAGCCATGTCTTTCAGGGTTTGCTTTGAAACTTGGCATATCTATAATTACAAACTCAGGATCAAAATTACTTTTTTCTTCGTCTTTGACTGTGATAAGAAGATTTTGAATGAAAAGTGAATGCCATGCATATTCTGTATAAACTCTTGTTGGTAATCTATATTCAAGATCCGCTCCACCAAAAAGATCCTGAATAAATAAATCCTTATTCTCTGAAAATTTAATCATGTCCTCATAAAGAAGATCAAAATTTTCTTCAGACATCTCTTTGGCATTATCCCACCATATTGAGTCTTTATTCATTGATTCTTTCACAACGAATTTATCTTGAGCAGATCTACCAGTGTGAATACCAGTTTTCACTACCATTGCTCCGTCTTTTGAGATCTTTCCTTCACCCCTCTCAAGGATAATTTTATATATCGCTTCCTGGTTTAAATTCCAAAAAACGTTATCTAATAATAAAAATCCGTGAGCTTCAGGACCAGATACTGAAAAATTCTCGCCTAGTTCTTTCACAATTTACCCCTTGTTATCAAAAAATTAATTCACACTTATATCAGAATATTGTCAACAAATAATTCAAGGTATTATATAGTTTAAATAAGTTAATTAGTTAACTTAAAAAAGGGAAAATATGACCGATATTTGTTTAATAGATGATGATCAAAATATACTTGCATCACTTAGCCTCACATTAAAGTCAGAGGGTTATAATATAAAAACTTTCTCCGATGGCTTATCAGGGCTAACCTCTTTACAAGAAGATAACTACGATATTGCAATTTTAGATATTAAAATGCCAAGATTAGATGGGCTTGAGGTGCTTCAAGAGTTAAGGCAAACTTCAAATCTTCCAGTAATTTTTCTTACATCTAAAGATGAGGAAATAGATCAATTACTTGGTCTTAAAATGGGTGCAGATGATTATATCACAAAACCATTCTCACAGAAATTATTGCTTGAGAGAGTCAAGACAATCCTTAGAAGATCGAAGGCAGCTAATTCGAATGAAAATAATAATAAGGATGTTTTAAAAAGAGGTAAATTATCACTCAATATGGATAGATATGAATGTTTTTGGGGAGAAATACCTTTAAGGCTTACAGTTACGGAGTTTCTTTTGCTTGAGTGCTTAGCCTCTAGACCCGGACATGTTAAAAGCAGAGATCAACTTATGTCATCAGCTTATGATGATAATATTTATGTTGATGATAGAACAATAGATAGCCATATAAAAAGGTTAAGAAAAAAATTTAAAGATATTGATAAAAATTTTAAATCTATAGAAACACTGTATGGTGTTGGATATCGGTATATTAACGAATAATGCTGAATTTTCTAAAAATTAAATCACTTGGTGCTAGGATTATTGCAATTAATTTAATTGGGCTTATTTTTCTTGGTACAGGTTTTTTATTTGTTGATAAATCACAAAATAATTTAATAGAATCTAGAAAAGAAGCCCTAATATTACAAGCAAATCTTATTGCTTTCTCTTTCACTCTTAATGCACAATCAGTAAATCAAGAAGTAAATAATATAGATAATCTATTTTTAACGCAAAACTGGACCTCAACAAAAATCGCAAGAACTCAAATTTTTAATGAAAATCTTCAAGAAATTTTTGATTCTAGAGACTTTGAAGAAGAAACAATAGAACAAAATAGAAAAAAAAGTTTTTTTTCAGGTCTTTTAAAAAGCTTTCAAACTTTATTTGATAGAGACGCGCCTATTTTACCAAAAGAGGGGTACTCTATTGATAATATAAAAAAATCATTCACTGGGGTTACAACTGCCAGTGAATATAAATTAGAGAATGGAGGCATAACTGTTCATGTAAGCATTCCTCTAGAGAGAAATAGTCTTAAAAAAGAAGTACTGCTATTATCTACAAATGAAGGTGATATTGGAAGAATAATAAAAGAAGAAAGAAAGAGGTTTCTTAGAGCTTTTCTTATAGCTTTATCGGTAAGTCTTTTTTTATCAATATCATTATCTGGAACAATAGCTAGACCTTTAAATAGACTTGCAAAAGCAGCAGAGGGGGTTTCTGATGCTGGAATTGGCGAGATACCATCAATGGATACTAGAAACGATGAGATAGGTGGACTAGCAAAATCTGTAAGAAGAATGACAGGTGCACTTCAAGACAGGGTCAAGTCTGTAGAAGCATTTGCTGCTGATGTTGCACACGAACTTAAAAACCCTTTAACATCTCTACAAAGTGCAATAGAAACTCTACAAATCTCTAACGAAGAAGAAGAGAGAAAACAGCTTACTAAAATTGCCTTTAAGGACTTAAAAAGACTTGATAGATTAATTTCAGATATTGCATCTTCCTCACGATTAGAGGTTGAGCTTGCCAAAGGAGAGTTTGAAGAAATTGATATTAGAGATGTTTTAGAGTCAGTTATAGAGGTAACAAGAACAAATATTTCAAAAAAACTCGAAATAGATGTAAGACTCAATATACCAAAAAATGAAATAAGGGTTTTGGGAATTGGCGACCGCATAGCACAAGTATTTTATAATCTCGTTGATAATGCCTTATCATTTTCTAAATCAGGATCTTCTATTGAAATTAATGCATGGACAACAAAAAAAGAAGCAATAATAGAAGTTAAAGATCAGGGTCCTGGAATACCAAAGGAGAACCTTGGAAGAATTTTTGAGAGGTTTTATACATATCGTCCTGAGGAAAAAAGTTTTGGAAATAATTCTGGACTAGGACTCTCTATATGCAAACAAATAATACAATCACTAAATGGAACAATTATTGCCACTAATAGGGCTGAAGGAGGAGCAACATTTACAATAATGCTTCCTTTACAAAATTGATTTCATTTAAAAAGATAAAATAAGAGGTTTATTTATGCTTGGTCTAATAATTATAACTCATGGAAATTTAGCTCTTGAACTTAAATCAGCTATGGAGCATATCATTGGAACTCAAACTAATATTGAGATTTTTTGTATTATTCCTGATGATGATATAGATATTCAAAAAAATAATATTCAAAAAACTATTAAAGAATTAAACCAAGGAAATGGTGTTATAATTTTAACAGATATGTTTGGGGGCACTCCTTCAAATTTAGCTTTAAATTTTTTAGAGCCAGGAGTTATAGAGGTTATCTCTGGTGTAAATCTTCCAATGTTAGTAAAGATAGGGCAAATAAGGGACAATCAAAATATTATAGAAATAGTTCAAGAAGGAAAAAGAGCTGCTCAGAAATATATCTCTATAGCTAGTGAAATTCTATAGAAAAAAATAAAAGGTCATATAATAAAATTCTAAATTAAGATATTTAATTTAGATGTAAAATTATATTTTTCAATATATATAGTTATTAAATAAAATTTGGAGATAATAGGATTATGAGTTTTTCTGATTACAAAGTTGCAGATGTTAATTTAGCAGATTTTGGAAGAAAAGAAATATCAATTGCAGAAACTGAAATGCCTGGCTTGATAGCTTTAAGAGAAGAATACAGAGATATTCTTCCTTTAAAAGGTGCGAATATTGTTGGGTGCCTCCATATGACAGTACAAACCGCTGTTCTAATTGAAACTCTTATTGAATTAGGGGCCACAATAAGATGGTCTTCATGTAATATATTTTCAACACAAGATCATGCAGCCGCAGCAATGGCTGCAAGTAATATTCCGGTTTTTGCTTGGCAAGGAGAGACTGAAGAGGAATATGACTGGTGCCTAGAACAAACTATAAAAGGGCCTGATGGGTGGAAACCAAATATGATTCTTGATGATGGAGGAGATTTAACTCAGCTAATCCACAAGAAATATCCAGAGCTGTTAGAAAATATCGTTGGTTTATCTGAAGAAACTACAACAGGTGTTTTAAGGCTTTATGAAATGGAAAAGGATGGAACATTGGGTATACCTGCTATAAATGTTAATGACTCAGTAACAAAATCAAAGTTTGATAATCTCTATGGAACAAGAGAAAGTTTAGTTGATGGAATAAAAAGGGCTACAGACGTTATGCTTGCAGGAAAAAGTGTTGTTGTATGTGGATATGGAGACGTAGGTAAGGGTTCAGCAGAGTCTTTAAGATCTCAAGGAGCCCGTGTAACAGTAACAGAAATAGATCCAATATGCGCACTTCAGGCAAGCATGGAAGGTTATGAAGTAACCACGATGGATGAAATGGCCTCAAAAGCTGATGTTTTTGTAACAGCAACTGGCAATAAAGATATAATAACGATTGATCATATGAGGGAAATGAAAGATAGAGCTATTGTTTGTAACATTGGACATTTTGATAGTGAAATACAAGTTAATGCCTTAAAAAATCTTAAGTGGCATAATGTTAAACCTCAAGTTGATGAAATTGAATTTCCTGATGGAAAGAAAATTATTCTTTTAGCTGAAGGCCGTTTAGTAAATCTAGGCTGTGCTACTGGTCATCCTAGTTTTGTAATGAGTGCATCATTTTCAAATCAAGTTTTAGCACAAATTGAATTATGGAATAATAGTAAAAATTATGAGAAAAAAGTTTATGTTCTACCAAAAAATTTAGATGAAAAAGTTGCCTCTCTTCATTTAGAAAAACTAGGAGTAAAATTAACTAAGCTTACAGAAGATCAGAGCGATTACTTAGGCCTAAACCCTCAAGGACCATTTAAACCTGATCACTATCGATATTAATTTAAAAGTTACTGTTGAGACTCAGGTAATTTTAAAATCATACCATCCAAATCTGCTGTAACAGAGATTTGACATGAAAGCCTTGAATTATCATTCTTATGTTCATGGAAATCAATCATTGATTCCTCCTCCTCGCTCATAGAATTGATTTTTTCTTTCCAATCATTGTCAATGAAAACCATGCATGTTGCACAAGCGCAGCCTCCTCCACAATCAGCATCAATACCTGGAATAGAATTTGTTACGGCACCTTCCATAATTGACAAACCTTCATCAACATCAATTTTATGTTCAGTACCATTACTTTCCACATAAGTTATTTTAACCAAAATTAACCTCCAATTTTTTAAGACATAACTTCTTTTATTGAAATTTCTTTATTTTGCAACCTATGAATATCAATTTTTGTTTTTTCTGAAATAAATTTTCTAGACATCATATGCTCTTGAGCTGAATTTATACAATCAGAAGCAATCATATATCCAGATTTAAAATAAAATACTGAAAAACTATTTTCATCTAAATTTCCTCTAACTACATATTCATCATAATCATTATTGAGGCCTGCAATTTGAAGTTTTAGCTCATACTGATCTGACCAAAACCAAGGTATTTGATTATATGAAACTTTTTCACCAATAATTGATGATGCAACTGTTTTTCCTTGTTCTATTGCATTATGAACGGATTCTAGTCGTATATTTTTATTATAGAAATGACTTGGATGAAGAGTACAGTCTCCAGCAGAAAAAATGTAATCATCGGATGTTTTACAAAATTCATCAACAACAATACCATTATCTACTTTGATCCCCGCATCTTCTGCTAAAGCCTGGCAAGGCAAGACGCCTATACCCACTATAACTATATCAGCATCGATACTTCCTGAGGATGTCTCTACAGAAGAAACTCGATTATCTCCATTTATACCTTGTACCGAAGTATTGGTTAATATTTTTACTCCTCTAGACTCATGAAACGAATTATAAAATGATGAAATAGTTGGGCTAGTTACTCTTTCTAAAATTCTTGAAGCCATTTCTACTACTGTAACTTTTAAACCCAAAGTATTTGCAACAGCTGCCACTTCAAGCCCTATATAACCTCCGCCAATAATAACCATATTTTTTGAACCTTTTAATGAAGATTTAATCATTTCAACATCATCAATAGATCTAAGATAATGGATACCTTGTAAATTAGGATTCTCTTTAGCCATAAGCCTTGCCTCGGTACCAGTTGCAATTACAAGATTATCATACTCAATATTTTTATGACCTTTATCTTTTGAAAATGTTAATTGTGATTTCTTTCTGTCTATTTCTTCAACATATGAGTCCAAAATTACTTCAATATTTTGTTCTTCATAAAATTTTTCTGGTTTTAAATACAGTCTCTCAGCAGCAAGCTCTCCTGATAAATATTTTTTTGATAATGGAGGTCTTTGATACGGAAGGTATGACTCTGAAGACAAAATACTAATATCACCAGTAAACTTTTTTTGCCTTAAAGAAGCTGCAACCTGGCAAGATGCTTGCCCTCCACCAATAATAATTATTTTTTTATCGTCCATTTTTAGAATCATCAAAAAAGATTATAATAATTCTATTGTTTTAATATGTTTTCTATATAAATGTTAGTAAAAAAATGCCTGAATTAATAGTTAACCTTGATAATGAAAAAACAACTAATAACTTTGGTATAATCATATCGGAGTTGATTAAAGAAGGTGATATTATTCTTTTAGATGGAGAAATGGGATCAGGAAAAACTTTTTTAGCTCGATCCATAATTTCCAATCTACTCGAGGAGAAATTTAAAGGAATGGAAATTCCTTCTCCGACATTTACATTAATCCAAGAGTATAAATGTAAAAATTTTGTTTTAGGCCATGCTGACTTATACCGTATAAAAAATAAGAATGAATTAGATGCCTTAGGTATAGAGGATATTTTAGAAAGAGGCTCCCTTTTAGTGGAATGGCCAGAAAAAATAAAAGAACTTTATGAAAATGATACCTTAGAAATTAAATTTAGAGATATTAGTGGAAGAAAATCAATAAAACTGAAAAATATCAAAGGCTGGGAAACGAGATTAAAGATGTTAGAGAGTAATAAAAATGGATGAAAAAGAATGCGTCTTTGATTGGGAGGCAAATGGATTAAATGATGGATTTAGATATCCACATCAAATAGCGATCATTGATAATGATAATGAGGATATTTGTAATACATATAATATGAGATTACCTCATTATGAGTTACCTGGCCCTGTAGCTCTTTATAAAACGAATACAAATTGGAAAAAAACAAAAGAGAACCATCCATCACTTTATGAAATTATGCCCTCTATCCTCGATGATCTACTTAGCTATGATATTTTATGGGCATATAATTATAGTTATGACAAAGGTGTTCTTGAAGAAAGCCTTTTTAACACAGGAAGAAGTCCATATCTTTATAAAGATAAGATTGTTTGTGATGCCATGCCATTCATATCCATTGCATCAATACTTTATCCTGAAGTCATTAAAATACCCATGATAGAGGGTGAAAGAAGAGGAAAAAAAGGTATATATAACAGCCATAAACTTGAAAATGTATATAAAGAAAATTTCACAGATGATGATGAATTAACCTGGCATGTTGCTGAAAGTGATATTATTGCAACATCAAGGTTATTACAGAAAATTAAATCAGAAGCTCCTGAGTTTTGGAACTTTAGAACTAGAATGTTCAGTAAATTCGCAAGAGAGGATATTTTTAGCAAAAGAGCAGTTTGGATAAGGTATTATCAAGATAAAAAACAAATGTTTCCTATGTTACCAATATATGAGAGAGACAGAGATAATTATTTTTCAATAGACCTTGAAAAATATGAAAAAGACGGTGGATTTGAGGAAAAACATAAAAATCAAATAATAAAAGTTGGTTCTGGTAAATCCAAGACCCTACCTGACTGGTTACATTCATCTTACATAAAAACTGGAGGAATTATTCTTGATGCTAGTTGGTTTGACTTACCACTAAAATATAGTTTGCCTGAAAATTCAGATTTATTAGAAATTAAAAATTTAATCAGTGAACATTTATCAAATCTACAGATTTGGCCTGAAAAAGAAGAAAAATATTTAGAAAAATCAAGATTCGGTTTCCCACCTAGAGAAGACTTAGGGTCATGGGATTCTTTTCATAAAGCTGAAACCTGGGATGAAAAGGTACAAATAAGATTTAAGGATGCTAGATCAAAAAGAATAGCAAAAAGAATTATTTTTGATAATGCACCTGAAGTTCTCGATGATAATGCTTATAAAATTATTGAAGAATTTATAAAAGAAAGGTGGAAAAGTATTGGACCCGATCAAAGACCAATGAAAAATTATGACTCAGGAAAAACATGGGTTACCATTCCTACTGCACTTGAAAATATTAGAAAATGTGAAATGGAAGATAATTTAGAAGAGAATTCTGAGCTAGATATAGATTGTTTGAACGGATACAAAGAATATTTATTAGATCTAAATGAACAATTAAAATAAAAAATACTTGCATCAATGAAGGGACTTTCTTAGCTTAACAATATTAATTCTTGGAGATTATAATGAGTTTAATAAATGTTACAGATGAAGAATTTCAAAATACCATCATTGAAAATAAAGGGTTGTGTCTAGTCGATTTTTGGGCAGAGTGGTGTGGTCCATGCAAGCAGGTAAGCCCTATTCTTGAGGAAATAGCTTCAGATTCCGATTTCAAAATAACCATAGCAAAAGTAAATATAGACGAGAATCCTAGAACACCAACAAACTATGGGGTCAGAAGTATTCCAACACTTATGTTATTCTCAAATGGAGAGTTAAAGGATACAAAGGTTGGAGCCTTACCAATGCAAGAACTGAAGAATTGGATAAAAGAAAACAGCTAATCAATTCTTAAAGCCTCAGATACTAAATACAAAGAACCACAGATTAATATTCTAGAATTTTCATACTTTGAATAACTTATTATTGCCTCTTTAAGAGATGATGATTCTTTTAAAATAGTATTCTTAAATAAATTTTTATTTCTTAGATCTGAAAGAGAAGAAGAAACGCTTCCTTCAATCGGGACAAATGTTATTTCTTTAGCTATCTCATTAAAATTTATTATAAAATCATCTAAATTTTTATTCTTTTTAATCCCTAAAATAATTAATAAATCCTTCCTATCTCTATTATTTTTTTTAATCATTTCATTGCTAATAACTTTTGCAGCAGAGGGGTTATGGCACCCATCAATCAAAATCTCAGAGCTCTTATTAACCCAACTTTTTATATTTCCAGTTAATTCAGTCAGTCTTCCCTGTAATTGAGCATTTTTTAAACCATTAATAATATTCTCATCATTAATAATAATTTTATTCTTTTGTTTTAATAACCTAAGTGCTGCAATACATAGACCTGCATTAAAAATCTGGTAATCACCATTTAGCCCCAGTAAATTAAATTCTAATCTCCCAAACTCATCTTTGTAAATTATCAAGTCATTATTTTTCTCAACAAACCAATCCTTTCCATAAAAAAATCCTTCAGCATTTTTTTCTGCTAAATTTTCATGAATAATTTTGTCCAAAGAGTTGCATTGAGGCCCAAAAACTACAAAACCATTATTAGGAATAATCCCTAACTTTTCTTTCGCAATCATTCCTAGGTCACCTCCAAGAAGATCCTCGTGATCATAAGAGATTGTTGTTATAATACTTAACTTTTTCTCAGATATAATATTTGTAGGATCATGTAATCCGCCAATCCCAACCTCAATAATATTAAAATCAGAAATATTTTTGGAAAATAACTCAAAAGCACACGCAGTAATAAATTCAAAAAAGGTTAATTCTTGGTCAGAACAAAAATACGAACAATTTTCTATAATTGATGATAATAAATCATCATTAATTACTTTATCTTTAATAAGAAATCTCTCATTAATTTTTAACAAATGCGGAGAAGTAAAAACATTTGATGTTAATTGATTAAAATTTAAACATGATCTTAGAAACTCGATTGTTGAGCCTTTACCATTTGTACCAGCTACATGAATGATATTTTTTAGTTTTTTTTGAGGGTGATTAATTTTTGAAAGAAAATTATAAATTCTATCTGTCCCTTTTTCAGGGTTCTTTATAAATTTTTCATAAAAATAATCTTCAATAATCATTTTTAATAGAATTTCTAACTAAGTTTTTTCATTTATCAATATATTAATTATTTTTGAAATTGTTGATTTTAAATCCTTCCTATGAACAACCATATCAATCATTCCATGATCCAGAAGGTATTCAGACTTCTGAAAACCTTCAGGTAAACTTTCATTAATTGTATTTCCAATAACCCTTGGTCCAGCAAATCCAATTAAAGCTTTTGGTTCAGCAATATGAATATCACCAAGCATAGCATAAGATGCAGTAACACCTCCAGTAGTAGGATTTGTTAATAACACAATATAAGGTAATCTTTCATCTCTAAGTGATTGAAGCATTACTGTAGTCCTAGGCATTTGCATCAAAGAGAGAATGCCTTCTTGCATTCTTGCGCCCCCGGATGATGCACATAAAATAAAAGGACATTTTTTATTAAGTGCCGTTTCTATTGCTAAAATAATACTTTCTCCTGCAGCCATTCCAAGAGAGCCGCCCATAAAAGAAAAATCATGAACAGCCATAACGACGTTGGTAGAATTGATTGTGCCAAAGCCAATTAAAATTGAGTCTTTTTTTCCAGTTTTAGCCCTCGCATCTTTAATTCGATCAATATATTTTTTTTGATCCCGGAATTTTAGTGGATCTATTGGTACATCAGGACATTTAAGATATGAAATTGATCCCTCATCAAATAATTGGGAAAACCTTGTTTCAGCTGATACCTTTAAATGATAGTCACATTCGGGGCATACAAATAGGCTTTCTTCAGCATCAGTATGAAAAATCATTGAGTCACAAGCATTACACTTTAGCCAAAGATTATCGGGTACTTCTCTTTTTCTAAAAATTTTTTTAATCCCGGGTGGAACAATATTTTTAAACCAATTCACTTATGACTCCCTAACTTTTTAGAGGATTTGATAATTCTAAAAGAAAATCTATCATATTTTTTACTATCAAATCATTATCAAATTTTTTAATTTTCAAGGAATTAATTTCATTTACTATCGCTGATCCAACGACTATAGCATCTGAGAAATCAGAAATCTCTTTAACTTGAGAAGAGGTTTTGATACCAAAACCTACTCCAATAGGTAAATCGGTGTTTTGTTTTACTTTTTTTATTAATTCTTTAATAATTTTATTATTAGGTGCTTTTGTTCCTGTTATCCCCGCAATGGAAACAAAGTAAAGAAAACCTGAGCTTACATTCAATATTTTCTCTAATCTCTCTTTGTTTGTAGTAGGAGTTATGAAATTTATAAAATCTATTCCCAATTTTTGAGCAGGAATACATATTTCATCACTATGTTCAATCGGAAGATCGACGACAATTAAACCATCAACACCAACCTCACTACATCTTTTTATAAATGATTTTACACCAAATTGAAGAATAGGATTAAAATAGCCCATCAAAACAATCGGTGTTTCTTTGTCTTTAATTCTGAATATCTCAATCATTTTGAATGTTTTATTCATATCATGACCATTATTTAAAGAACGCAATGAAGACTCTTGTATCGAAGGACCGTCTGCCATTGGATCAGAGAATGGCATACCAATTTCAATAATATCTGCTCCTCCTAAAGGAAGAGATTCTAGTATCATCTGAGAGAGCTCTATATCAGGATCACCAGCAGTAATATAAGGTATAAATGCAGAACGTTTATTTAATCTGATATTCTTAAAAACTTTTGATATACGTGAAGACATTAAATCTCTATCCCTAAAAAATCAGCAATAGCGAATACGTCCTTATCTCCTCTACCGCACATATTCATAATTATTATTTTATCTTTAGAATGTTCTTTTGCTAATTTTAAGGTAAATGACAGAGCGTGAGAGGGTTCAAGAGCAGGAATAATTCCTTCTAGCTTAGAGCATATCTGAAAAGCATCCAATGCTTCATCGTCAGTTGCAGAGACATACTCTACTCTATTTATATCTTTAAGCCATGAATGTTCAGGTCCTATTCCTGGATAGTCGAGCCCTGCTGAAATTGAATGCCCTTCAGTAATTTGACCATCATTATTTTGTAATAAATAAGTTTTATTACCATGGAGAACACCTGGTTTTCCCTTTGATAAAGATGCAGCATGCTCCTCAGTTTCAAGTCCCCTACCTGCAGCCTCTACGCCGTACATCTTAACATCGTCATCAAGGAAAGGATAAAATAAACCCAATGCGTTTGAACCTCCACCTATACAAGCAACTAAAAAATCTGGGTTTCGCCCTTCTTTAATTTTAATTTGTTTTTTTTGCCTCTTCACCAATTACAGATTGAAAATCTCGAACTAATTGTGGATAAGGATGAGGACCAGCAGCCGTTCCAATAATATAAAAAGTATCATCTACATTAGAAACCCAATCTCTTAATGCTTCATTCATAGCATCCTTTAGAGTACCATTACCTGAGGATACAGGAACAACTTCACCTCCTAATAATTTTATTTTAAAAACATTTGGTTTTTGTCTTTCAATATCAGTTTTTCCCATATAAATGACACATGGTAATCCAAATCTTGCGCAAACTGTTGCCACTGCAACCCCATGTTGACCAGCTCCTGTTTCAGCAATTATACGAGTTTTACCCATCTTTTTTGCTAAAAGTATCTGACCAAGGCAGTTATTTATTTTATGACTTCCTGTGTGGTTTAATTCATCACGTTTAAAATAAATTTTTGCACCATTAGCATAATCTGTAAGTCTTTCGGCATAATATAAAGGGCTTTCTCTTCCAATATAGTCCTTTGCAAAACTTTCTCTCTCTTCAATAAACGAGGGATCACTTTTTGCTTCATCGTAAGCCTTTTCAAGATCCAATATCAAAGGCATAAGGGTTTCCGCTACATAACGCCCTCCAAAATCACCAAAATTCCCTGAAGCATCTGGTTTATCTTTATAAGTATTTTTTGTCATTTTTTCTTTCATAAGCCATTCTGGTTAATTTAACAAAATTCTTAATTTTCTCTTTATCTTTTGATCCTGGTTCATTCTCAACGCCTGAAGAAACATCAATTACAGATGCGCTAGAAAAATTAATTGCATCATCTATATTATCCGCATTTAATCCACCTGATAAATAATAATCTCCACCCTTCCAATTCTCTAAAATTGACCAATCGAATGTTTTATTAAGACCACCTCTTTGTTTATTAAGACCAATATCAGGTTTTGCATCAAAGAGGAAATAATCTACTACATCACTATATATTTCAGATGAAGCCAAATCTAATTCACTTGATATTCCAAAAGCTTTAATGATTGGCAACCCAAAAGAGTTTTTTATTTCTATACATCTATCAATTGTTTCATCACCATGTAATTGAATTAGATTTGCATTTACTGAAGAAATACAGCGTTCAATATAATTACTATCAGCATCAACAAAAACCGCAACTCTTTCAATATCGCTAGCTGATTTAGAAAAAAAATTTCTCTCAGCATATTCTGGTTCAATTTTTCTAGGGCTAGGATCCGCAAATATGAAACCACATATCTCAGCTCCGGAAACCCTAACCATCTCTATTTGCTCTTGAGAAGATAAACCACATATTTTGATCTTTATTGTCATTGTTTTATATTTTTAAGAATATTATCAATAGTTTTTACTGGATCTTTTGAATCAGTTATTGGTCTGCCAATAACTAATAAGTCAGCCCCTGCATTAATAGCATTTTTTGGACTCATTATTCTTTTTTGATCATTTTTATTATCTTCTTCAAGTCTAATTCCAGGAACAACTAGGATAAAATTTTTTCCAAGTTTACTTTTTATTAATGAAATTTCTTTTGCTGAACAAACAACCCCATCTAATCCAGAATCTTTGGCTAAGGAAGCTAGTCTAAGAACAAGATCTTCACTATTATCTTTATAACCAATTTCCTTTATATCTTTATTATCTAGACTTGTTAGAACAGTGACCGCAATTAGTTTTGTTGATTTATCTTTAAACTCACCCCTAGCCTCTGCAGCAGCCTCTAACATATCTCTTCCACCAGATGAATGAACATTAATTATTGCAATATCTAGTTCCATTAATGTCTTTATTGTTTTGTAGACTGTTACAGGAATATCATGGAGTTTTAAATCTAAAAAAATTGGAATACCAAACTTTGAAATCTCTCTAACACCATCAGGTCCAAAAGAATTAAAAAATTCCATACCAAGTTTTACACCACCAATATGATTTTTTAAATCTGATACAATTGATTGAGCTTTAGTTAATGAATTAACATCTAATGCGAGAATAATTGGATTTTTAAATATCTTATTCATTTCTTCTCCTAGCAGTTTAAATTTATAAACTAATTAGAGTGAATTAAGATTTATAGTTAAGTCTATCTCTTACACCTTTACCAGGTTTAAACATTGGAACATTTTTGGCAGGAACTATAACTTTTTCTCCAGTTCTTGGGTTCCTACCATTTCGAGCATTCCTATGTCTGACTGAAAAAGTTCCAAAACCTCTAATCTCAACCCTACCATCACTTGATAAAGTTTCACCAATATTTTCAAGAACTGTATCAACAATTACCTCAATATCTTTTTGAATTAAGTGAGGGTTATTCTTTAAAAGTTTTTTAATTAAAGAAGACTTAATCATTATTATCCTCATCACTATTTGTTTCTGATGAATTCTTATCAAGAGCTTCTCCAAGAATATCTCCTAGAGACGCACCAGAATCCTTAGACCCATATTGCTCTATAGCCTCCTTCTCATCTGATATTTCTAAGGCCCTAATTGATAGTGATATTTTTCGAGACTTAGGATCATAGTTTGTTACTTTGGCATCTACCTTTTGACCAGCCTCAAATCTTTCAGGAATTTGTTCAGATTTATCTTTTGAAAGATCAGATCTTTTAATAAAAGCTGGTACTTTATCACCTATCTCAACATCAATTCCTGCTGCTTGAGATGAAACTACCGTGCAAGTTACAACACTTCCTTTTTTAATTTGATCTAGAGACTGCATTGGATCATCATCAAGTTGTTTAATCCCAAGAGATATTCTCTCTTTTGAGGGATCAATATCAATAATAATAGTTTCAATTTCTTGATCGACTTCAAAATCCTTAATTGCATCAGGCCCCGACTTTCTCCAGTTAACATCAGACATATGAACAAGGCCATCAAGCTCGTCATTAACTTTAACAAAAAGACCAAAATCAGTAATATTTTGGATTTTGCCTTTTAGTTTTGTTCCAATAGGATTATTTTGAGCAAAATCTTCCCATGGATTATCTAAACATTGCTTTAAACCAAGGGACAAACGTTTTTTATCAGGATCGATTTCGAGAACCATTACTTCAACTTCTTGATTTTGTTCAACGTATTTATTAGGATTTTGCATTTTTGAAACCCAGCTCATTTCTGAAACATGAACTAGTCCTTCAATTCCACCCTCAAGCTCAACAAAAGCCCCATAATCAGCAATATTTGTTACTCTACCCTTATAGCGATCGCCAACATTATAATTTGCTTGAGCTTCAATCCAAGGATCATTTTGTAATTGCTTCATACCCAGCGATATACGCATGTTTTCACCAGAAACTTTAGTAATTAAGACCTTAATCTTTTCACCAACAGAAATAACCTCTTCAGGACTATTAATTCTTTTCCAAGAAATATCAGTTACGTGCAAAAGGCCATCAATTCCACCTAAATCTACAAAAGCTCCATAGTCAGTTATATTTTTGACAATGCCTTCTACTATTTCACCCTCTTTAATCTTCTCTAATAGTTCAGACTTATCAATAGATAAACTTTCAGAGAGTACTGACTTTCTTGAAACGACAATATTACCTCTTCTACGATCCATTTTTAGTATGTGAAAAGTTTGCAGCGTATGCATCAAAGGCTTCATATCTCTAATTGGTCTAACATCAACCTGACTACCAGGAAGAAAGGCTTGAGCGCCGTCTAAATCAACTGTAAAGCCACCTTTAACTTTACCATTGATAACACCTTCAACAATTGTATTTTCTTTTTGAGAAACTAATAAATTTGTCCAAATTTCTTCTCGTCTTGCTTTTTCTCTTGAAAGTACAGCATCACCAAGAGCATTCTCTATTCGCTCAAGATATACATCAACCTCATCACCAACTTCTAAATTGTGATCTTTTCCTGAAGCAGAGAATTCCTCAGATGGAATTCTACCTTCAGTTTTCATACCTACATCTACTATGATTGTATCGGACTCTATTCCTACAACTGTACCTTTAATAACCTTACCTTCTTCACAAGCGTTTGAAACAAAGCTCTCTTCAAGAAGTTTTGAAAATTCCTCTTGAGAACTTTCTGGAACTGAATCAACTAAATTTGACAAATATTAATCTCCCTAAATTATAAAATATCACAATAGTCATCAAACTTTTTAATGACTAAAGATGAAACTATATCTAATGTATCTTCAATATTAATACCAGTAGTATCAATAAGATGAGCATCTTTTGCTGCAACTAATGGTGCAACGCTTCTTTCCTTATCTCTTTGATCCCTTTTTTGCAATTGTTTTATTACATCATTATAAGAAATTTTTTGATTTTTCTCCAAAAAGTATGAGAATCTGCGTTTTGCGCGCTCTTCTAAAGATGCGGAAATGAATAATTTAAGGTTAGCGTTTGGAAAAATGATGGTGCCAATATCTCTTCCATCAACAACAATTCCTCTATGATGCTTTGATTGTTCTCTAAAATTTCTTTGAATGCTAACTACAATCTTTCTAACATCCGGAATGGAAGCAATAATAGACGAATATTTATCAATTATTGGATTACGAATCTCACTCTCATTTACAGAATTAATATCAAAAATATTAGCCTCTGAGACTGCATTTAAATCAGTAAAATCCTCACCATATTTACTTATAGTTTTTAGGGCTAATCCTCTATAAATTATTCCTGTATCAAAATAAGAAAAGTTAAATTTCTTTGAAATACCTCTTGCTATTGTTCCTTTTCCTGAACCAGCACCACCATCAATTGCAATAATAAAAGTCATATTTTTATGCCGATAATTTAGCCCCTAATTTTTTCATTAGCTCTATAAAGTCTGGAAAGCTAGTCTTAATTGTTTCAGTATCATCCACTTTTATTGGTTCATCTGACACCATACCCAATATAATTGATGACATTGCAATGCGATGATCTAAGTTAGTCTCAATTAAAGCACCTCCCTTTGGCCCTTCAGCATTTCCTCTAATAATAAGATTATTATCTTCAATAATTGTATCAATTCCATTTTTAGATAAAATATTATAAATACCCAATAATCTGTCACTTTCTTTAACTTTTAATTCTGATAAACCACGAAATATTGAAGTACCATTAGCCATAGACGCTGCTATAGCAAGTACAGGATAATCATCAATCATACTTGGCGCCCTGTTAGCGGGAACATCAATTGGATTCAAGATACTTGAGGAAACCTCTATATCATAAGTTATTTCTCCAGCCTCATTCTTTTTATTAGAATATGTTATATTTGCTCCCATCTCATCTAAACATTTATATATACCGTCGCGAGTAGGATTTAATAAAACACTCCTAATTTTAATATTTGAGTCCTTACAAATTAATCCCGCAACCACAGGATAAGCTGCAGAAGATGGATCACCTGGAACTTTTATATTAACTGGATTTAGAGCTTTCTGTCCTTCAAAGCTTATAAAGTTCATACCATCTTTTTCTTCTATATGAATTTCATATCCATAATATTTAAAAAGAGTTTCAGTATGATCCCTTGTTTTTTCTTTTTCTATTATGGTAGTTATGCCAGGTGTATTTAAACCAGCAAGCATTATTGCTGACTTAACTTGTGCAGAGGCTACCTTCATTTCATGCGTAATAGGAATAGGGTATTCAGCACCCTTAACCTCTATCGGAAGAAATTCTGAATCTCTCAACTTAAAATTTGCTCCAAAATCAACAAGAGGCTCTATAACTCTTTTCATTGGTCTTTGAGATAATGACTCATCGCCAATAAAATGAGTTTCAATAGGATAAGTTGAAACAAGCCCTAATATAAGCCTTGCGGCAGTTCCAGAATTTCCGAAATCAAGGGGTGTTTCAGACTGTTTTAGGCTGCCAATACCTATACCGTTTATAATACATTCGTCAGATGAATTTAGGTCAATGCATGAACCTAGGGATCTCATAGAATTTATTGTACAATTAACATCGAAGCTATTAAGTAAACCAGTTATTTTACTTTCACCAATTGCCAAAGAAGATAGTATAATACACCTATGAGAAATAGACTTATCTCCAGGTATAATAATTTCTCCACTTAAATCAGAACTTTTACTTGAAAAAAGGCTTGAGCTTGACATATTATTTTTTTGATCTTGATTCATTGTTAATTAAGGTTTAGCAGACATATTATAAGAAAAAAACTTTTTTTGGTTTTGACACTATTGTTTCTTCATGGCAATGGAGATAAATAATTTTATAGGGATAAAAATGAGTAAAGATAAATTAGGTAAAAAGAGAGTTTGCCCTACAACAGGAAAAAAATTCTATGACTTAAATAAGGATCCTGTGATAAGTCCTTATACAGGTGAAATATTGAGTGAAATAAATATTGAAGATTTAGAAAAAGAAAAAATAGAAGTAAGTTCTCCTGAAACTAAAGCAAGTCAAAATGAAGTCGAAAGTACAGACGAAAATATCAAAGAAATTGATGATGTAATTGAAACTAATGATGAAGACGTAATCTCAGAAATTGACGAAGAAGCAATTCCGGACCTTGAAAACTCAACGGATGATGAGGTCATTGATAGCGAAACCGAAGATGATATTAATGAATTTGATGCTGAAGATCTTGATGACTTAGAAGATGAAGATGACGATGATTTTATTAATGAAGATGATGATGTCTCTAATGTAATTAAGACGGTTCCAAACGAAAATGATGATGATTAAAGATGGGGCTATAGCTCAGTTGGGAGAGCGCTTGCATGGCATGCAAGAGGTCAGCGGTTCGAACCCGCTTAGCTCCACCAATTTATAAAATGAAATTTTCTATTATTCTTATAATAACAGGTTTAATATTTTGGATAACCGTTTTTTTATTCCAAAGTTAAATAAACAAAAATTATTTTATCCAATATTAAAGTAAATTAGCGTCATAATTAGTGTTATAAAAAAAATTATAGTAATCATAATTACTGATTTCAAAACTTATCTTCCACATCTATACCATTTAATTGCGTCTGATATATCTTTTCTAGTAGCCAATCCTTCTTCAAATAGTAAATTTAAATTATATTGAGCCCCACTATGTCCTTTTGAGGCAGACTTTTTGTACCATTTTAGTGATTTTGTAAAATTTTGTTCAACACCAACACCGAAACGATAAGCTAAGCCTAAATTATATTGTGCCTCAATGCTTCCTTGTGCTGCAGATAATGAATACCATTTGAATGCTTCTTTTTTATTTACATCAACGCCTAGACCTGAGTCATACATTCTGCCTAACCGATATTGAGCATCAATATTTCCTTGTTCAGCTGATTTTCTAAACCAGAACTCTGCAGAAATGAAATCTTGATCTACAGATTCACCGTTAGCATACATTCTAGCTAGATTATATTGAGCATCTGCAAAGCCTCTCTCAGCTAAACTCTCAATTTTGGCAATGAATGAATTTTCTGCTGATACAGGCAATGAAAAAATAATTAAAAAAATATATGAAAAGAATAATTTTAGCATAATTTCAAAATTAATGAGCTTCTTCTCCTGAATGATCTTTAGAATGACTATTAGCGTGAGGAACAGCATAAACAGTAGGTGGCTTACCAGTGTCAAAGAAAACCTTTCTTGAAAGCTGGGTATAATCAGATTCAAAACCCATTATTCCAATAAAGACAATAATTGCAAATGTAGGAATAAAAAGGCCAAGTACCAAAGCCATTCTCTCCCAAACCATATGCATGAAAACAGCACAAATAAAATATGCCTTCAGGAACATAAAAAGAAGGACTAAACTCCAGCGAGTAAATCCCTGAAATCCTATATAATCAACTGCATATGAAAATGCACTTAAAACAAAAAGTAATAACCATACCCAAAGGTATGTACTAATTGGATGCTCTTGACCTTCTTCAGCCATAATTTACCTCACCATAAATAGAAAAATGCAAAAATGAAAACCCATACTAAATCAACAAAGTGCCAATATAAGCCCATTGTTTCAATAATTTCATAACGACCCTTCTGCCAGGTAAAGAAACCTCTTCTACCTGTGTCATAGTCACCACGTAAAACTTTTCGAGCAGTTATAAATAAGAAAATAACTCCAACGGAAACATGGAATCCGTGGAAACCAGTTACCATGAAGAAAATAGATCCAAATTGTCTAGCGCCAAATGGGTTCTCCCAAGGTCGAATCCCTTCTTCAATTAGTTTGGTCCATTCGAAAGCTTGCATGCCAACAAATGATAATCCTAGAATAGCAGTCAAATATAATAATATTGCTGCTTGTTTTCTTTTTTTCTGATAGCCACTCCTAACAGCCATTGCCATAGTACCGCTACTCGTAATGAGTATAAAAGTCATAATTGCAATCAAAAGCAAAGGGACACTTACCCCGTTAACAGTTAGTGCAAAAACCTCACTTGTATTAGGCCATGGTTCAACAGTGGACCATCTAGCAGTCATATAACTGATTAGAAAAATACTAAAAATAAAAGTGTCACTTAGAAGAAAAATCCACATCATGGCTTTTCCCCATGGAACTCCTTTAAAAGCTCTTTGATCTGAAGCCCAGTCAGAAACAAAACCTTCCATTCCTTCCCTTAAAGGCACTTTTGAAGTTGTAGTCATATTTTAGACCCCATAAAAATAAAACTTAAGTTAATAAAAGCATAGCAAATAACACTAACCACACTACTAAAAGAAAGTGCCAATAAATTGCACATAAATTTACATTAAGAGAAAAATTAGATGATTCATCTTCTGGTATAAAACTTTTATAAACAACAAATAACCAAGCTATAAGACCACCCAACAAATGCAAAATATGAAGAGCTGTTAAGAGATAAAAAAATGCATATGAAGGATTAGTTGAAACAAAGTATCCAAAGGAAACTAATTCCCTCCAAACAAAAAGTTGGCCAGTAATAAATCCTAAAGTGAGAGTGCCAGCTAGAAAAAGATACTCTCTGGTTCTTCTAATATTCTTTTCTTTTGAACTTAGTGTTGCTTTATGAAAAGCAAAACTGCTCATTAGTATAACTAAACTGTTAAACCATAATAAAGGGGGTTCAGGTAATACCCTCCAATCCCCATAGGCCATTCTACCGATATAAGCGACTGAAAAAAGGGTGAATAATACACCCATTACAACCATCGATACGTAAAGGGCTACCCTTGGCAAAGGCATTGAAGATGACTTACCACTATGCTTGTCATCTATTTTTGCCTGATCAGAAGTCCATGGCTTTTGAGATAATATACTTAAAATACTCAAGTTTTTTCTACTCCGAGTTCTGTGTAACCTTCTGCAAGCTTAACTTTTTCATTAGGAACATCTTGAGGAATGAAATCATCCTCAGCACCAGGAACACTGTAGTCATATGCCCAACGGTAAACAACTGGTAGTTCTTTACCGAAATTACCATGAATTGGGGGCTGTTCAGGTGTTTGCCATTCTAATGATGTTGATTTCCATGGATTTTTTTCTGCAACTTCACCATTCTTGACGCTCCAAAAAACATTAAAAATAAAAACAAGCTGAGCAAAGCCAACCGCGAGTGCAGCAACCGTAATAAAAACATTAAGGTCAGCGGCTGAGGAAGTGTATAAAGCTTCTGTTTGCCCCATCTCATAATATCTCCTTGGTACACCTATAAAGCCTAAATAATGCATTGGGAAATAAATCAGGTAAGAACCAATAAAGGTTATCCAAAAATGAAATCTTCCCATACCGTCATGTAACATTTTACCGGTTATCAGAGGGTACCAATGATAAATTGCTCCAAGAATAACTAAAACTGGAGCAATTCCCATAACCATATGGAAATGAGCTACAACAAAATAAGTATCTGAAAGAGGAACATCAACAATAACATTACCAAGGAACAAACCTGTAAGACCACCATTTAGGAATGTAACAATAAACCCTAAACAAAAAAGCATAGGAATTGTTAAATGAATATTTCCTTTCCATAAGGTTAAGATCCAATTATAGACTTTCAAAGCTGTTGGAACAGCAATGATAAGAGTTGTAGTCGCAAAAAAGAAACCAAAATAAGGATTCATGCCGCTAACATACATATGATGCGCCCAAACGATAAAGCTTAACGCTCCAATACCTACTATTGCCCATACCATCATTCTAAATCCAAAAATATTCTTTCGAGCATGTATAGATATTAAATCAGAAACAATACCAAATGCGGGTAATGCAACAATATAAACTTCAGGATGCCCAAAAAACCAGAAGAGGTGTTGAAACAAAATAGGGCTTCCACCGCCATAACTAAGATTTTCTCCAAATTCAACTAGAGCAGGCATGAAAAAGCTTGTCATTAAAAGCTTATCAAAAAGCATCATTACAGCACTAACAAACAAAGCTGGAAATGCGAACAAAGCTAATACAGTAGCGGTAAATATTCCCCAAACTGTTAATGGCATTCTCATTAATGTCATACCACGTGTTCTAGCCTGTAGAACAGTTATAACATAATTAAGACCACCCATAGTAAATCCAACGATAAAAATACACAATGATACCAGCATTAAAACTATACCGGTTTCTTGACCTGGAGTACCTCCAAGAATTGCCTGCGGGGGATAAAGAGTCCACCCAGCACCAGTAGGACCACCTGGAGTAAAGAAACTTACAAAAAGGACTAGAACAGCAACTAAATATGTCCAATAACTTACCATATTTAAATATGGAAATACCATATCTCTTGCACCAACCATAAGTGGTATTAAGTAATTTCCAAATGCTCCTAAAAATAGCGCAGTAAGAAGATAAACAACCATTATCATTCCGTGCATGGTTATAAACTGATAATAAGTTCCTTCACTAATAATAGCCATTTCAGGGAATGCTATTTGAATTCTCATAAACCAAGATAAAACAAGAGCAACAAATCCAATTGCAAAAGCAGTTAACCCATACTGAATTGCTATTAATTTAGCATCCTGAGAAAAAACTTTTTCTGTCCACCAGCTTTTTGCGTGATAAAGTTCAACTTCTTCTAATTCACTTTCAGGAATTATAGATTCTGACATAATATTTACCTCTTCCTAATTAATTACTTTTATTAAAGGCTAGCTTTTCTTTTTTTTCTAGCATTGCTTGTTCTTGAATTGCTTCAAATGTTAATTGATCATTTAACCATTCTTGATAATTGTTAGCGTCATCAACTTGCACCTCACCTCTCATTGCATGATGACCAACACCACACAATTCAGCACATAAAATTTCATAATTCCCCGTAACAGTTGGTCTAATCCAATAAAAAGTTACCATACCTGGTACTAAATCCATTTTAGCTCTAAATTGGGGAACATAAAAATTATGTAAAACATCTATTGATCTCAATAAGAACTTTACTGGTTTATCATGCTCAAGGTGAAGAGTATCACCTTCAATCAGGATATCATCTTTACCATTGGGATCATTCTCGTTCATACCAAAAGGGTTGTCCGCACTAATATTTCTTGCATCAGTTGTACCCAAAATACCATCTTCACCTGGAAGACGAAAATTCCAATACCACTGTTGACCCATAGCCTCAATAGGCATTGCTTCTTCAGGGGGTGATACATAATCATCCCAAACAATAAGACCTGGAGCCAAAAGACCTGCTACACCAATGGTTGTTAAAACAGTTAAAATAACTTCTGCTTTCTTACTTTCGGGTTCGTAGTCAGCTTTTCTGCTCTTAGTATTTTTAAATTTAATAACGCAGTAGGTCATAAATCCCAAAACAAGGACATAAACAGCCCCAGTCATAGCAAAAGTCAATTCTATAGTACTATCAATGCTGCTCCAATTAGAGGCGATAGGGGTTGAATACCAAGGGGTGTAAAGATGAAAAAGAACGGATCCAACAATTAAAACTAAAAGAATAAAAGGTACCATTTATAAACCTCATTTTTAAAGAACATAGAACTAAAAAAACATTTTTTAAAGCCCTGTTAATTTCATGATCACAAATTACTAATTGTCCGACTAAAGTCAAGACACACAATGTCGCAATATTATGCTTCCATTAAATATTTCTTTGGGGCATCTTGTATTTTGATAAATATTAAGTGAGCCTTTAATGTTCGAAAAATTTAAACTTTTGGTAAATCTTTTTAAAGTAAGAATAAGCCTAACAATTATGTTGTGCGCCATTTCTGGGGTTTTTGTTGTACCAAATAACAATCTCAATATGTTAGATTTATTTCTAGTGGGGATATCAACTTTCTTAGCTTCTGCTGGTGTGAGTGCATTCAACCAGTATTTTGAGAGAGATTTAGATGCATTAATGCCAAGAACATCTAAGCGACCTTTTGTCACAGGAGAGCTAAGATCGCATATACTTTGGCCTGTTTTATTTTTGTTAATCATTTTTTCTGGATTGATTATTTCTTACGTTTTTATCAATCCTTATTCATGTTTATATAATTTTCTTGGTGCATTATTTTATGGAGCCGTTTACACCATATGGCTTAAAAGAAAAAGTATATGGAATATAGTAATAGGAGGTCTTGCAGGAAGCTTTGCTACCCTTGCAGGATCAGCTGCTGTTAATCCAATTATTGGTCCTGAGGCAGTTATTTTATCTGTAATTTTATTTTTATGGACACCACCTCATTTTTGGAGTCTTGCAATGGCAATTGGAGATGACTATGAAAAAGCTAGCATTCCAATGCTTCCAAATACATTAAGTAATTCTCTAACGACTTATATTATACTTTTTCATACAATTATACTTGTATTCGTAACAGCACTATTAATGCTTTATAGTTCAAGTTTATTATACATATTTGCAATTTTTATTGGCGGTGGATATTTTATTTGGACAAGTATCTTATTGGCAATTAAAAAAACAAAATCAGCTGCCATGAAAAATTTCTTTGGTTCATTTATCCAATTAGGATTACTTTTGATATTAATAATTATTGATGGAATAGTTATTTAATTTTAATTATCATATGCACCATATTCAATAAGAACTTCTTGTATCCTTTTATAATGTTTAATTTTTGCCCATTGGAAAGCTGTCCTGCCAGTAAGGTCGGTATCATCAGGATATGCCCCTCCCTCCAGTAAGGCTTTAACAGCCTCAAAGTTGCCAAATCTAGAGGCTATAATTAACGGAGTTTCTTTGTTAGGCCCTGATCTATCTGGGTTTGCGCCAAATTTAATTAGTTCTGAAACCAAATTAAAATTATTTTTTCTAGATGCAATTGATAATGCAGTTCTTTTGTTATCATCTCTTTGATTAACCCGAGCTCCTTTTTCTAATAAGAAATCAACCATATCAGATCTCCCTCTCTCTACCGCTAATAATAGGGCAGGTACTTCATCAAAATCTAATTCACTTGGAGAACCGCCTACTTGAATCGAGTACAATAAATCAGACATTGTTCCTGATTTCACCGCAGTCACGACTAAACCTTCCTTGAAAGGACTTTTGCTACTTGATTGAGCAGAACAATCAATTGAAAAAAGAAAAAGAAAAAATAACAAAAAAATAATAAATTGTTTTTTATAAATTTTTTGAAGTTTTAATAAATTATTAAACATAAGTTTAAATATCCTTAAAAAAATTATAGCAACAGATAAATAATTAATATACAAGCAATTCATGATTAAAAAAATAATACTTTATAGTCTTTTTTCGCTATTTATATTTGCCTCAATATATTTTTTCATAAATAAAGACTATTATCAAAATACGACTGTTCAAAAAATTGAGAATCAAGATGCTCTTCCTGGAGGTCATTTCGTGTTAAGAAAACAAGATGGAACAGTATTTGATTCTAAAATTTCTAATAAACTTATGCTGATATATTTCGGATTTACATATTGCCCAGATGTTTGCCCTACAACACTTATAAAAATGGCTGATGTTATTGATAGCCTTGGTGAGGAATCAGATAATGTAAATTCAATATTTATTTCAATTGACCCTGAAAGAGATAAAGAAGAAGTAATAAAAGATTATGTCAGTGCATTTCATGACGAAATAATTGGTTTAACTGGTAGTGAGGAACAAATTAGTAACGTAGCAAAAGATTGGGGTGTTTATTATCAAAAAGAAAACATAGAGGGATCAGAAGATTATACAGTTAATCATCTTGATATAATTTTTCTTGCTAATGCAAATGGCGAATATGTAGACTTCTTTCCTCCAAAAATTCAATCTGCTTTAATTGTTGAAAAGGTTAGAAATATTATAAATAATAATTAAATATCTAAATTAACTATCAAATCGCCGGAGGAAATACTCTCTTGGATAAACTCTCTTCTTTTGATAACTTCATCACCCATTAGATCTGAAAAAACCTCACTATTATCAATTCCCTCATCTACCTTAACTTTTAAGAGCCTACGAGAGTCAGGGTCAAGAGTAGTATCCCAAAGCTGATCTGCATTCATTTCTCCTAAGCCTTTGTATCTCTGAACCTGTAAGCCTTTCCTTCCCTCAGAAAGAACAGCTTCTACTAACTCGCAAGGACTGTTAATTTTATAATCTCTTCCGCCCCTTTCGAAAATATTTTTTGTATCTGTCTTTAAGGTGAAAAATTGAATTATTTCATTTGCTAATTCAGATAAATGTTGTGAATCAGGAGATCTAAAAATTCCAGGACCTAAAGATAGTGTCTCAAAAACACCTCTAATTTTTCTTTTAACTGTTAGTCCATTTCCTTGTTCATATTCAGATACCCACTCTGCTTCATCATCATTATATTTCTCTGTCATTCTTTCGGAAATAATTTTCAAAGTATCCTCAGAAATTTTATTTTGTTGGCCGAATGCTCCGCTTAGCGCAGTAACTTCAACTAAATTTGAATTATAGCGACTAGGCAAACCCTTAATAATGGAACGAAACCTTCTACTTTTAGAAATTAAATCGAGTAAATCATTCGAAGTTATTGTTTCATCCGAGTTAAGAACTAAAGCGGCATCGTCTATTCCCGAATTAATCAAATAATTATCAAGGTCATCATCGTCCTTTAAATAAGTTTCAGAGTTTCCTTTTTTAGCCTTGTATAATGGCGGTTGGGCTATATATAGACATCCTGAAGATATTAATGGATACATTTGCCTGTAAAAGAATGTTAATAAAAGAGTTCTTATATGAGCTCCATCAACATCAGCATCAGTCATAATAATAATTTTTTTATACCTCAGTTTGTTAACGTTAAAACCCTCTTCTTCATCTTCAATTTCTGAAATGTCTCTACCAATACCAGCTCCCAAAGCTGTTATTAAAGTACCTATTTCAACTGAAGACAAAACTTTAGATAATCTAGCTTTTTCACAATTAATTATCTTACCCCTCAGAGGTAATATTGCTTGAGTTGCTCTATCGCGACCTTGCTTAGCAGATCCTCCAGCAGAATCACCCTCAACAATAAAAATTTCACATTTCTCAGGATCTTTTTCCTGACAATCAGCTAACTTTCCTGGTAAAGATGAAACATCTAATGCACCTTTTCTTCTAGTTAACTCTCTGGCTTTCCTAGCAGCATCCCTTGCTGCTGCTGCCTCAATAACTTTGCTTATAATATTTTTAGCTTCATTTGGGTGTTCTTCAAACCATTCTGAAAGCGCATCATTAACTAAACTTTCTACTACAGGCCTTACTTCAGAGGAGACTAATTTATCTTTTGTTTGACTAGAAAATTTTGGGTCAGCAACCTTAATAGACAAAACACAAGTCAAGCCCTCTCTAATGTCATCTCCAACTAATTGAACATTTTCTTTTTTTGACATACCAGATTCTTGAGCATAAGAATTGACCACTCTTGTTAATGCACCTCTTAAACCGGCTAAATGTGTTCCGCCATCTTTCTGGGGAATATTATTAGTGAAACAATTTACAGTCTCATAATAGCTATCGTTCCACCATAGAGCTAAATTAACCTCAACCCCATCCTTATTTGCCAATAAACTTATTGGTTCATCAATCATTGGTTTCTTAGACTGATCAAGATATTTAACAAATTCTTTTAAACCACCTTCATAGCTCATGATTTTTTCCCATGGCTTATCTTCTCTGAAATCTTGAAGTAAAATAGAAATCTGAGAATTTAAAAAAGCCAACTCTCTAAGTTTTTTTTGAAGAATTTTTCTATCAAACTCAATCATAGTGAAAATATTTTTAGAAGGTAAAAATTTTATTTCAGTACCTGTTTCATCTCCACATTTCCCAACAACTTTTAAAGGTGACTGAGCATCTCCATCTTTAAAAATCATTTGGTGTTTTTGACCATCCCTCTTGATAGTTAACTCAAGATTTTCAGATAGGGCATTAACGACAGAGACACCTACACCATGGAGGCCTCCTGAAACTTTATAGGAGTTTTGATCAAATTTACCGCCAGCATGAAGTTGAGTCATTATCACCTCTGCAGCGGAAACTCCTTCATCATGCATTTCAGTAGGAATTCCTCTTCCATCGTCACTAACAGTTACAGATCCATCTGGATTTATTGAAACAGTTATATTTTTACAGTGACCAGCAAGAGCCTCATCTACAGAATTATCGACGACTTCATAAACCATATGATGAAGACCTGAACCATCATCTGTATCACCAATATACATTCCAGGCCTTTTTTTAACAGCCTCCAAGCCTTTTAAAACTTTAATAGATTCAGCATCATAATCGTCATTTTTAACTTTCTTCTTAGCCATTATTTCCTCTAATTTATTTTTGTTAATCTACCCATTCCAACTGCAAAAATTTCAGAAAAATCCTTTATTCCAGAAAATAGATCTGCTTCAGTTCCAGTCATAAAAACTTGTGCTTTTGTTTCAATAATTTGTTCAAATAGCGCTGCCCTTCTGAGCTGATCCAAATGGGCAACAACTTCATCAAGTAATAATATTGGGTATCTATTTGATCTATCTGCCACAAGATTTAAATGGTTAAGTATTAAACCTATTAAAATACTTTTCTGTTCACCTGTTGAACATTGATTGGCGTAAATACCTTTATTTCTATCACTAACCAAGAGATCACTTTTATGAACTCCAAATGTTGTTCTTCCAGAAAAGAAATCTTTTTTTCTGTTATCAAAAAGATTTTCTTTAAAAAAATCTTTAACAGACTCGGTGTCATTTGATGATAATTTATCTTCAATTTTTCCTTCAATCTTTAAAAATGCTTTTGGCCATACAGGGTTTTTATCATTATCTAGTTTTGTATTAAGTCCATTTATTAGACTTAATCTATTAAATCCTATATTTACTCCATCTTGAGACATTTGAGTTTCCAGAGTATCTAACCAATCAACATCAAATTTATTTTCTTGTAAAAGAATGTTTCTCTCACGCATTAATTTTTCGTAACTTTTTATTAGACTTGCATGATTATTAAAAAGTGAAGAACACATTGTGTCCAAGAATTTTCTTCTAGACGATGGAGAGTCAACAAAAATCTGATCCATAGCGGGAGTTAGCCAAGAGACAGAAATAATCTCGGGTAAAGATTTTGATGCAAAAACTTTTTTATCATTTATTCTTACTTCACGTCCCCTAATTCTTCCTGCAGGAATACCGGTAGAAATTTTATAGGAGGAATTATTTGATAGAACTTTAGCATTAATTCCCCATTCTGCTGGTCCCTTAAAATTCCTAAATTGTTCAAAAGGGGCTCGCCTTAAACCACGCCCAGGAGACAAAAGAGATAAACTCTCTAAAATATTTGTTTTTCCCGATCCATTTGGTCCCAAAAGTACTACCGAACAACCTTGAAAAGTACAGTCTAGAGAATCATATGATCTGAAGTTGTTTAATTTTAGTGATTGCACTCTATTAAAATCATATGCTTGGCCTTCAATATTGTTAATTTGATGCTGGCTCACTTAAAAAAATCCATTAAACTTAAACTCTCATCGGCATAAGTACGTAAGTTGCTTGGCTGTCATCTGAGTCTTTTATTAAGGCTGGAGAACCTGATCCCTCTAATGCAAATAAAATATTTGAGCCATCAATTTGACTTGCTATATCTAATAAATATCTTGCATTAAAACCAATTTCCAGTTCTTCATAGTTATAGTCTACTGGTGTTTTTTCAATTGCCTTGCCAGTTTCCGGATTAATAACAGTTAATGTTAATACACTATCTTTTAATAAAAATTTTACAGCTTTTGATTTATCAGAGGATATTGTTGCTACTCTATCAATTGAAGAGGCAAAAACTTTAGTCTCGATTAATAGCTCTTTATCATTATTTTTGGGTATAACTCTCTCATAATCAGGGAAGGTTCCATCAATTAATTTTGAAGTCAATTGAACATCATTAAAATTAAATTGTATTTTTGTATCTGATACTTTTATATCCAATGACCCTGAAGAATCCTCAATAAGCTTTCTTACCTCTCCAACAGTCTTCCTTGGAATTATTATGCTGGGGATATCTTCTGCACCTGCTGGTAAATCTGATTTAATGCATGCTAACCTATGACCATCAGTAGCTACTGATCTTAATTCATTTTCAACTGAGTGAAGGAAAATACCATTTAAGTAATATCTAGTTTCTTCTGTTGAAATTGCAAACCTTGCTTTATCAATAAGTCTTGCTAAATCGCCTGAATCGATACTAAAACCACATGGCATTTCTCCCGATGACATTTCTGGAAAATCTTCGTCAGGTAAACAAGGTAAATCAAAATTAGACTGCGCAGATTTTATTTCCATCTGGTCATTACTATTTAATTCAATTTCAATAATTGAACCTTCGGGAATTTTCCTGATAATATCATATAACGTATGAGCAGATACAGTTGTAGAACCTGACCTTGAGACATTAGCATCAACAGACTCAATAATCTCCAAATCTAAATCAGTTGCAATAAGAAAGATATTTTTCTCGTTAGCATTAATCTTAACATTTGATAAAATAGGTATGGTGTTGCGTCTTTCAACAACACTTTGGATATGATTAAGGGCTTTTAGAAGTATACCTCTATCAATTGATATCTTCATAAAAAACTCCTATTAGGCAAAAACGAAATATAAAAGACACGTTGATACACAAACGAATCAATAGTTTATTATAACAGAATTTGAATAAAAATCACTGAGGAATTAACCTTCAAACGCTCTTGATAAGATATCAACCTCTTCCTGAATAGCAGCATCTGAGTCTTGCAAACTTTCAATTCTTTTTACAGCATGAATGACAGTAGTATGATCACGTCCACCAAACTTTCTGCCAATTTCTGGTAAGGAACGGGTTGTCAAAAGTTTTGACAAATACATTGCAACTTGCCTAGGTCTTGCAATAGTTCGTGACCTTCTAGCTGACAATAAATCAGATAATCTAATATTGTAATAATCAGCAACTTTCCTTTGAATATCATCAATAGTTATTCTTCTTTGTGAAGCCCTTATTAAATCTTTAAGCACCTCCTGAGCCATTTCAATTGTTAAAGGTTTTTTAACAAAAGATGAGTATGCTATTACTCTATTTAAAGCACCCTCTAACACTCTAATGTTTGAGTCAATTCTTTGGGCCAAAAACTCTAAAATGTTGTCCTTAATAATAATTTCAGGGTTATCTTCAATATGTTTTTTAGCCTTTGTTTGTAAAACACCAAGTCTTAACTCATAGTCAGATGCATGAATATCTGTTACTAACCCCCAGCCTAATCTTGACCTTATTCTTTCTTCTATCCCATCAAGATCAACGGGAGACCTGTCTGCTGAAATAACTACCTGATGATTATGGTCAATTAGGGTATTAAAAGTATGAAAAAACTCTTCTTGGGTAGAGTCCTTGCCTGCAATAAACTGAATATCGTCAACCATTAAAACATCAACTGATCTAAATTGCTGCTTAAAAGACATCGTATCCTTAAATCTTAATGCCTTAATAAACTGATACATAAACTTCTCAGCTGATAAATAGAGAACTTTTCTTGCAGGCCAATTCCTCTTAATCTCAAGAGCCATAGCATGCATTAAATGAGTTTTACCAAGACCTACCCCACCATATAAAAAAAGAGGATTAAACGAAACATTTTCTACCTCAGTAATTCTTTTGGCTGCCGCATAGGCAAGTTCATTAGATCCACCAACAACAAAATTTTCAAATGATAAATTAGGATCAAGAGGTGCTCCCAACATACTATTATGGTCACCATTTTCATCAGTAATAAATTTTGGGGATATTGCAGGTTTTGAATGTTTAACAGTTTTTTGAGTGTTATAATCTTCACTATCTTTTGAAACTTTAAACTTTTGTAACTCAAAAATTATTGAGGAAACTGGTATATTATCATTTTTTAAAATAGCTAAAATTCTATCTGAGTAATGAGTATGTATCCAATCCTTCATAAATTTCGTAGGAACATATAAGACTAATTTCTTTTCGCTTAATTCTCCAAACTCTATATGCTTAAACCAGCTTCTGAAAGTAGCTTCGCCGAGTTCTGCCCTTAAAACTGACAATGTCCTATCCCAGGAGCTTTTTATATCAAAAGTTTTAGAACCCTTTTTGCTCACTTAGAACACCCTCAAAAAAATCAAATTAGCTACTCAACTTAATAAGAAGCCATTATTATGAGCAAGAAAAATAAAATTTAACAGGCTCTGAAATAAGATAAATTCTATAAAAAAGAAAATCCTCAAAAATTACGTTAGAGGTGAATCTTAAATGATGCAATAGAGAATTAATGAATCTTTAAAAAAAATTAATTTTTTTTTAAATTAATTAAATTTTTGGATAATTATGAGATGTTTTTGACTTTTTTTGCTAGACGTGAAACTTTTCTAGCAGCAGTATTTTTATGAAGAATACCTTTTTGGGCGACTTTCATAATTTTTGGTTGAGCATTTTTAAGTGCAATTTTTGCTTCTTCAGCATTTCCAGAAGCGACGGCTTCCTCAACCTTTTTTATTAAGGTTCTCATATTAGTAACATGAGATTTATTTCTTGCTGTTCTTGTTGCAATTTTTCTAACCATCTTTTTTGATGATGATAGATTTGCCATTTAACTTACCTCTTAAAAATGTATGAAATGGCGTTATATTTGTATAGAAGTACTTCGTCAAGCATAAGTGTTAATAATAGACTTATTTATCCTTGAAGTCAGCTTTTCTTTTTTCTATAAATGCTGACATCCCCTCTTTCTTATCCTCTGTTGCAAACATAGAATGAAATAGTCTCCTTTCAAATCTAATACCCTCTGATAAAGTAGTTTCATATGAACGATTTACCATTTCTTTAGTCATCATAGTTGCAATCATTGACTTATCAGAGATAGCTTTTGCTACCTCCATAACATCATTTAGAAAGTTTTCTGAAGCGAATACTCTACTAACAAGACCACTTCTTTCTGCCTCATCGGCATCCATCATTCTCCCAGTAAGGCACATATCCATTGATTTAGACTTACCAACAAATCTTGTTAGTCGTTGACTTCCTCCAGCCCCTGGACTTACGCCTAAATTAATCTCAGGTTGGCCAAATTTTGCATTTTCTGAAGCCAAAATAAAATCACACATCATAGCAAGTTCACAACCTCCACCGAGGGCATATCCCGAAACAGCTGCAATTATTGGTTTCCTACAACTTGCTACTCTTTCCCAATTTCTTGTAATAAAATCTTCCTTATAAACATCCATATAAGTCTTAGGTTGCATTTGCTTAATATCCGCACCCGCTGCAAATGCTTTTTCTGAACCGGTGAGAATCATACAACGCAGTGATTCATCTTTTTCATAATTATCAACCTCTAATAATAATTCATCCATAAGTTGGTCGTTTAAGGCATTTAAAGCATCTGGCCTGTTTAACGATACTGTAATAATTCCATCACTTTTCTCGACAATTATATTTTCGTATGACATATAAGCTCCTAATTTTTTAAAGACTATAATCATATAGTCCATCTAACTATTAAAATTCAATCAAATTTTATTAACAAGGGATTACTTTTGACATTTTGAACAAAAAAAAGTTGATCTACCTGATTGAATAATTCTTTTTACGGCACCATCACAGCTACCTAATAAGCATTTTTCATTTTCCCGGTTATAAACATTAAAAGAAGACTGAAAGTAACCCATTTTACCATTTATATTCGAAAAATCTCTTAAAGTAGACCCTCCCACTTCTATTGCTTCTTTGATAACTTCATTAATCTTTTTAACCAAAAGAATTAAATTTTTCCTTGGCTTACCTTTTGAAGTTACAAATTTAGAACAATTTTTTTTGGGGTTAATTTTTGATCTGAAAAGAGCCTCGCAAACATATATATTACCTAAACCTGAAACAATATTTTGATCTAAAAGAGTATTTTTTATAGGCTTATTCTTATTCAATAAAGTTTCAGCTAGGTTATCTGCATTAAAATGATTACTTAAAGGCTCAGGACCTAATGAAGACAAAAATTTATGAATTTCCGGATCCTGATTGGTAAGATCAATATATCCAAATCTTCTAGGATCATTGTAAACAATCTTAAAATTCTCTAAATCAATAATTAAATGATCATGTTTTAATATTTTATAATCTTGCACTTCACCTTTTTTTAATACTTTGTAACACCCAGACATCCCGAGATGGGCAATAATAGAATAATTGTCACTTAAACCAATTATAATATATTTTGCGCGTCTTCTTATAGAAATAATCTTTTTGCCAACAATCTTAGAAACAAAATCTTTTGGCCATGGAAAACGTAAACTAAATTTTGATAAATATACTTCCTTTATACTCTCATTGATTATAAATTCTTCTAAACCTCTTTTAACTGTTTCTACCTCTGGTAACTCTGGCATTTTAATTTCAACTCCATGATGGTAAAAATAAAGACTTAGGTTTATGTTCTCTTAGAAAGGTTAATATTGCAATGAAAGAAAGTAATTTTGGTTTTAAGAAATATAATAAAGAAGAGCATACGTCTAAAGTAAAAGAGGTCTTTAATAAAGTAGCAAATAAATATGACCTCATGAATGATGTAATGTCTCTTGGTATGCAAAGGTTATGGAAAAAAAAATTTATAGATTCCTTAAATCTAAATAAAAATGAAAATCTAACCTTTATAGACCTCGCTGGTGGAACTGGTGATATAGCTAAAAGAATTTTATCAAAATATAAAAAAGAAATAAAAGTTAAGGTGGTTGATATTAATCAAGAAATGCTTATTGAAGGTAAAAATTCATTCAAAAAATTTGATAATGTAGATTTTATTTGTTCGTCAGGTGAGTCAATTTCCATAACCGATAACTATGCAGATGTTGTAACAATTTCTTTTGGAATAAGAAATATGACTGATAGAGAAAAATGCCTAGAAGAATGCTATCGGATACTCAAACCAGGTGGAATTTTTGCTTGCTTAGAATTTTCTTTGCCAAAAGATATACTTTTAAGGAACCTATATGACGCATGGTCATATGGGATAATTCCAAAATTTGGAAAAATAATAGTTGGTGAAGAGAAGCCATATAAATATTTAGTTGATAGCATAAGAACTTTTCCTTCAAATGAGGATTTTAATGAAATGATAGGAAATGCTGGATTTATAAATACTTCTATTCGTCAATTAACAGGCAATATAGTTTGTATTTACAGAGGAGAGAAAGAATAGTTTGTCTTCTATTTTTAAAATAACACGTCTTTTAAGAGGTTTTTTTATTCTTTCAACACAAAAGGGCTTAATTCCTGAAGAAATAATAGAAAGCCTACCAAAAGTAATAAAAGCTTTTTTAAAATTTTTGGTTAAAAAAAATAATTATAATTTATCTGAATCTCTTCAAAAATTAGGCCCTACATGGATAAAAATGGGTCAATTCTTGTCTACAAGGCCTGATATTATTGGAAAGGAGCTTTCTGATCAATTAAGAGAATTACAAGATAGCCTTCCGCCTTTTGAAAAAAAATATGTAGAAGAGTTCCTAACTTTATCATTTGGAAAAGATTATAAAAAAAATTTTATTGAAATAAATGAACCAATTGCTGCTGCTTCTATAGCACAAGTCCACAAAGCACAGATCAATATTGAAGGTGAAAAAAAATATGTTGCATTAAAAATTTTGCGCCCCAATATCTTAAGTAAAATTAAAAAAGATTTAGGAGATTTTTACTATGCTGCTAAATTATTAGAAAAAGTATCAAGCGAAGCAAGAAGGTTAAGAGTCATTGAGATTGTAAGGACTTTAGAAGAGAGTCTTTTTATGGAAGTAGATCTGAGGCTTGAGGGAGCAGCTCAATCAGAAATTATAGAAAATACTCAAAATGATGATTTTATCGAAGTACCAAAAATTTATTGGGAATTAACAACTAAAAATATCCTTACAACCGAATGGGTGGATGCTTACTCATCAAAAGATATTAAAAAAATTAAAGCAAAAAAAATAGATTTTCAAAATATTGCCGAAAATATTATGAAATCATTTTTAGTTTTAGCAATTAGAGATGGTTTTTTTCATGCAGATATGCATCAGGGCAATCTATTTATAAAAGATGACTCCAAAGTTATTCCTGTTGATTTTGGTATAATGGGAAGATTAAGTATCGATAGCAGGAGATATCTTTTAGAAATTCTAAGTGGATTTATAAATAGAGATTATAAAAAAATAGCAGATATTCATTTTGAAGCAGGTTATGTTCCAAAAAATCAAGATAAAGAAAAATTTGCACAAGCATTAAGGTCGATTGGCGAGCCAATACTTGGACAAGACTCTGATAAAATATCGATGGGACATCTTTTATCTCAGCTTTTTGAAATCACTAATCAATTTGAAATGAAGACACAACCTCAACTTTTATTACTTCAAAAAACTATGGTTGTGACAGAAGGAGTAGCAAGAGAATTTAACCCAAAATTAAATATTTGGAGTCTTTCAGAGCCAATTTTAAATAATTTAGAAAATATTAAATTAAAGGCATTCTCAAAAATACCTTTTAATAAAGGAAAAGATAGTCCTAGCCCCAAAGAAATATATTTATCAATTATTAATGAAATAGAAAAAACAAAAAAAGATTTTAAGAAAATAAAAAATGCATTTGGGGAAGAAGGACTGAAAATAGACGAAAATAGTATTATGCAAATAAAAAATGATAATAATGTTGGAATATTTTCTTCAAAGTATGTCTTAATAATATTAGCAGTTATTGCTACTATCTTATTGATTAATTTATAAATATTGTAAGAATATATTTATACAAAGATATATATTAATAGCTTTTTCAACCCTTTTGAGATAAAGAAATATTCATGAAAAAAATTTTATTAATAGTAAGCGGAGGAATTGCAGCATACAGATCCCTTGATCTTATTCGAGAGATAAAAAGAAGAGGAGATGATGTCACCTGCGTTCTAACTAAAAGTGCTACAAAGTTTGTTCAGCCTTTATCTTTTGCATCTTTATCACAAAATAAGGTTTATACAGATCTATTTGATATAGAGAATGAAAGCAAAATTGGGCATATAAAATTATCTAGAGATGCTGATCTAATTGTTCTTGCTCCTGCGACTGCAAATATACTTGCAAAAATGGTTCATGGAATTTCTGATAGTT
>QCGZ01000008.1 GCA_003279705.1 OCS116 cluster bacterium AG-390-I16 | reverse complement strand
GCCTCTTTGGCAGGGGCTTCTTCAGCTGGAGCTTCTTCAGTTTTTGCCTCTTCGGCTGGAGCTTCTTCGGCTACCGCCTCTTCTTTAGGCTCTAGTTCTTTTTTTGGTTTAGCCTTTTGAGGGTTATTTTTTGGTTCTCTTTTTAAAATACCTGCCTCATCAAGAAAACGAGCCACTCTGTCAGTAGGTTTTGCACCTTTTGATAGCCAATCAACAATTCTTTCTTTATCTAGAGAAACTCTGTCCTCATGATCGCGAGGCAAAAGAGGATTATATGATCCAACTCTTTCAATATATCTTCCATCTCTAGGCATTCTTATATCTGCAACCACAATTCTATAATATGGTCTTTTTTTAGCGCCGCCTCTAGCTAATCGAATCTTAACTGACATTTTTTATCCTTTTTTTAATAATATTAATCCAACAAGTATCGCGTTCGTGTACGAAGCCTCGTTGACGAACGGCGATCTTATGGACCGTAAAATTTATTATTTAATTAATAATAGCCCCATATAGTCTAAATAATAAAGATAAGTCAAGACAATCAATTAAGTAGAATAAATATAAATTCAGGATTATAAATAATCATGATGACAAAGATTTTAAATACCGCAGATAAAAGTTCTATTAAACTTATAAGGATGAATGGAGCGGGTAATACTTTTGTAATTCATGACTCAAAAGATAATAACATTAAAATTAATAAGAATTTTATAAATTATCTTTTGGATAGCAAAAAAATAAAAAAATTTGATCAATTTGTTGAAATCGATAAATCAGAAAATAGTGATGCAAAGGTAACATTTTGGAATATAGATGGAAGTGAAGCAGAAATGTGCGGCAATGCTCTAAGATGTATATCGTCATTAATATTAAACAAAAAAGATATTAAGGAATGTCATATTGAGACAATCAAAAGAAATGTAAAATGCTGGAAAAACAATGAAAAAATATTCGTTGATATTGGAAAACCAATTCTTAGTTGGAATGAAATACCCTTAAAGGAAAATATTACTATGAAGTCAACATTAGAAATTGATCTATTGTCTCCACCTTGCGACTTACCAAAGTTTAGCGCTGTAAATGTTGGGAACCCTCATGCAGTTTTTTTCTTCGATGATAAAACACCAAATCTTTTAGAGGTTGGAAAATCAATTGAAGAAAATGAAATGTTTCCAATGAAAGTGAATGTCTCTTTTGCTAAGGTTATTGATAATAAAAATATTAAGCTTAATGTCTGGGAAAGGGGAGCAGGTATTACGCAAGCTTGCGGTTCGGCGGCATGTGCAACTGCTGTAGCCTCAGCAAGTTTAGGTTACACCAAGAGAGAGGTAAATATTATTCTCCCTGGAGGAAATATCGAAATTAACTGGCAAAATGATGATCATATTGTTATGACAGGTCCTTATGAATTTGATGGAGAAGATATAGTTAATATATCGGATTATAAATGAGTAGAGATGCTGAAATAATTACGTTTGGTTGTAGATTAAATATCTATGAGTCTGAAATCCTGAAACAAGGGATTAAAAAAGATAATATTAAAAATACATCAGTTTTTAATAGCTGTGCCGTCACGTCAGAAACAGTAAGGCAAGTTAGACAATCAATTAGAAAAAGAAAAAGAGAATTTCCAGATGACAAAATTATTGTAACGGGTTGCGCAGCTCAAATAGAACCAAAGACTTTTTCTGATATGAAAGAAGTAGACATAGTTTCAGGAAATTTAGAAAAAAGAGATATCAAAAAGCTTATAGATGGTAATAAAGCCAATACAAAAATCAACGTCAGTAATATTTTAGAAAACAAACAAAAGCTCAATAGCTTGGTTGATGGATATGATAATAGATCAAGGGCTTTTATTGAAATTCAAAATGGATGTAACCATAGATGCACTTTTTGTATAATACCGTATGGCAGAGGTAACTCAGCATCGAAATCAGTAAAAAATATAATAAGTGAAATTAACTTGATGTTAGAAAAAGGTCATAAAGAAATAGTTTTAACAGGTGTTGATATTGCATCTTGGGGACATGATTTAGAATCTAAATCAAATCTAGGTTTTTTAGTTAATAAAATTCTTAAAGGTTGCCCTGATTTAAATAGACTTAAACTATCATCTATGGACGTAATTGGTTTTGATGAAAAATTACTAGAAATAATAACAAGCGAAAAAAAAATCCTTCCTCACTTACACCTATCCTTACAGGCAGGTGATAATATGATCCTTAAAAGAATGAAAAGAAGACACCTTCGTGAAGATGCAATTAATTTATGTTCAGAGATAAGAAAAAAAAGAAAAGATATGGCTTTTGGCGCTGATTTAATTACAGGGTTTCCTACTGAAACAGATGAGATGTTTTTAAACACTATGAAAATTGTTGATGAGTGTAATCTAGATTGGTTGCATGTTTTTCCATTTTCACCAAGACCAGGTACACCGGCAGCAAAAATGCCTCAAAATAAAAAAGAAGTTGCCAAAGAAAGAGCTAGGATTTTAAGAGGTAAAGGTGAAGAAATCAAAAAACTTCACTTAGGGAGTTTAGTTGGTAAAGAAGTAGAGGTTTTTGTAGAAAAAAATAATAGCGGACACACTAATCAATTTGCACCAGTAAAATTAGAAGATGATTTTTTACCTGGCTCATCAGTTATTGCTAAAATAGTAAAATCAGACAGTAATTTTGTTTATGGTAAGTCAATAAATTAACGATTAATAAGTGTATTGCCAAAGTCTATTGGGCCAACATGCCTAATCATTACCTTACCATTTTCATCAACAACAAATGTTTCTGGAACACCGGTTATACCCATCTCAATTCCAAAGAAACCATCTTTATCAATTCCTATAAAATCATAAGGATCTCCCTGCTCCCTTAGGAACTCGAGAGCATCCTCTTTATTATCTTTGTAGTTAATGCCTATAATTGTTAGATTTTCTTTACCCTTTAAAGCCATTAAAATTGGATGCTCAACCAAACAAGGCAAGCACCAAGATGCCCAAAAATTTATTATTTTAAATCCTGGCCTATCCATTAAATCATCTAATGAGCTATTACTTGTACCCATGAATTCTATTTCATAATCTGGTAAAGATTTGCCTATTAACGGGCTATGATTTTCATTCGATCCACCTATCAATAACCAAAAAAGAAATAATGATAAAAGTGATATAAAGAAAAATAATGGTAAAAATCTATTCATGATATCTATTTATCTTAAATTTTTATGTTATATAAGGGCATAAATTTTTATTGGGTGTTATTATGAGCTTATATAAGTCTTATTTGGAGGAGGTTGAGGAGAGAAAGGCAATGGGTTTAAACCCTAAGCCAATTGATGATGAAGCACTCACTACAGAAATAATTTCTCAAATAAAAGATACCAATAATGAGCATAGAGAAGATTCCCTAAAATATTTTATTTATAATATTCTTCCTGGAACAACTGGTGCAGCAAATGCGAAAGCAAATTTTCTCAAGGAAATTATTCTTGAAAAAATTACTTTAAACGAAATCTCGTCGGATTTTGCACTAGAATTACTTTCTCACATGAAAGGTGGGCCATCAATAAAAGTTCTACTCGACTTAATCTTGGAATCAGATGACTCAATTGCGCAAAAAGCAGGAGAAGTTCTTAAAACACAAGTATTTTTATATGAGGCAGATACTGAACGACTTAAAAGTGGCCTGGTCTCAGGTAACAAAGTTGTAAAAGACGTTTTAGAAAGTTACTCTAAGGCAGAATTTTTTACTAAATTACCTGATGTTGAAAAAGAAATAAAAGCAATAACATACATTGCTGCCGAAGGAGATATATCGACAGATTTACTTTCACCAGGCGGAGAGGCTCACTCAAGGTCTGATAGAGAATTACATGGTAAATGTATGATATCTGCACAAGCACAATCTGAAATTCAAGAAATGCAGAAAAATAATCCCGATAAAAGAATAATGTTAATTGCTGAAAAAGGAACAATGGGCGTTGGCTCCTCCAGAATGTCAGGGGTAAATAATGTTGCATTATGGACTGGAAAACCAGGAAGCCCTTATGTTCCATTTGTTAATATTGCTCCCATAGTTGCGGGCACGAATGGAATATCTCCAATCTTTCTAACAACAGTAGATGTTACTGGAGGTATTGGCATTGATTTAAAAAATTGGGCTAAAAAATTAGGTAATACTGGAAACCCTGTTCTGGGTGATGACGGTAACCCAATCCTTGAACAAGTTTACTCTGTTGAAACTGGTACTATTTTGACAATAAATACAGAAGACAAAAAACTATATGATGATAAAGGAAATGAGTTAGCAGATATTTCTTCTTCTTTCACGCCTCAAAAGCTTGAATTCATAAAAGCCGGTGGATCATACGCGATTGTATTTGGAAAAAAACTCCAAGGATTTGCCTGCGATATGTTGGGTATAGAATTGAAGTCTGTTTATGCGCCATCTAAAATAATCTCTCATGAAGGCCAGGGCCTTACGGCCGTTGAAAAAATCTTTAATAAAAATGCTGTAGGTGTTCCAAAGAGTTCCATTTTACATAGTGGATCAGATGTTAGGGTTAAGGTTAATATTGTAGGTTCACAAGATACTACCGGGTTAATGACAACCCAAGAACTTGAAGCTATGGCGGCTACTTTAATCTCACCAACCTTGGATGGAGCTTATCAATCAGGATGTCATACGGCATCAGTTTGGGATTCAAAGGCTAAGGCTAATATTCCAAAGCTAATGAATTTTATGAACAAATTTGGACTCATAACAGCTAGGGATCCAAAAAATGTTTACCATCCGATGACAGATGTGATTCATAAAGTCTTGAATGATATTACTGTTGATGATCAGGCAATTATTATTGGTGGAGACTCTCATACTCGTATGTCAAAAGGAGTGGCTTTTGGAGCAGACTCTGGAACTGTAGCGTTGGCTCTAGCTACAGGAGAGGTAACAATGCCAATACCAGAATCTGTCAAAGTAACCTTCAAAGGCAGTATGAAAAATTATATGGACTTTAGAGATGTAGTGCATGCTACTCAAGCTCAAATGCTTGATCAATGTGATGAAAATGTTTTCCAAGGACGAATTATTGAAGTTCACATTGGTACACTTCTTGCCGACCAAGCCTTTACATTTACTGATTGGACTGCCGAGATGAAAGCTAAAGCTTCAATTTGCATTTCAGAAGATGAGACTCTTATAGAATCACTAGAGATAGCAAAATCTCGTATTCAAACTATGATTGATAAAGGAATGGATAATCGTGAAAGTACGCTAAAAGGTCTAATCAGTATAGCTGATCAAAGAATAAAACAAATTAAGTCTGGTGAAAAACCAGCTTTAGCTCCAGATGAAAATGCAAAATACTATGCTGAGGTTGTCGTTGATCTAGATAAAATCGATGAACCTATGATTGCAGACCCTGATGTTCATAATGCTGATGTATCAAAACGTTATACTCACGATACAATTAGGCCTATCTCTTATTATTCCTCAGAAAAAAAAGTAGACCTTGGTTTTGTTGGCTCGTGTATGGTTCATAAAGGAGATATGAAAATATTAGCTAGAATTCTTAAAAACATTGAAAGTAAAAATGGAACTGTAAATTTCAAAGCGCCTCTTGTAGTCGCACCTCCAACTTATAATATTGTTGATGAACTTAAGGAAGAGGGAGACTGGGATGTTTTACAAAAATATGCAGGTTTTGAATTTGATGATGACTCCCCGAAAAGCTCGGCTCGTATCGAATATGAAAATATTTTATATCTAGAAAGACCAGGTTGTAATCTTTGTATGGGAAATCAAGAAAAGGCTGAAAAAGGTGATACTGTAATGGCTACATCCACTCGCCTTTTCCAAGGAAGAGTAGTAGCTGATGCAGAGGATAAAAAAGGTGAGTCACTTCTAGCATCAACTCCGGTTGTTGTTCTATCCACTATTCTTGGAAGAACTCCATCCATTGAAGAGTATAAAGATGCAGTCGAAGGAATAGATTTAACTAAATTTGCTCCACCAGCTGAGAGCTTAAGATCATCACAATTATAAAATAATTTATTAAATAATAAAAAAGCGACTCCAGAAGGGTTAGGAGTCGCTTTTTAGAAAACCAATTTGATTTCCTTTAACAAATTACCATAAAGAGGGTATATGAAAGGTAACTTGAATAATGTCTCAACTTGACAAATTGTTTTGGCGACATGATGTTGTAATTATGTCAAAATTTAGAAATTATCTCTCTGGTATTTAAAAAAATGAGTAGAACAAAAATATTATCCGGTAATGCCTACCTTTATGAGGCAAAGCTCAAAGAGGAAGAAAAATTTTTTTCGAAAAAGGAATTGAATAAAATTCTTTCTTTTTATGGAATGAAAGTAGCTTCTGGTGAATGGAAAGATTATGCAATCGATAGAGATAAAGAAAAATCTTCTTTTTCAATTTATCGTCATGCAAGTGAAATGCCCATTTATCAAATAATAAAAAAACATAAAATAAAAAAACCAGATGAAAAGTGGCGTATTTTATCTATGACGGGTCATGAAATAAAAAGAAATAGAAGCCTCGACTCAATTTTAAAATTTTTGCAAGGAAAACGTTTAGTACTATTAAAATGATAATTAAAAATATAATTAATTATTGTTCCTCATTACCTGAGGCAAAGGAAGATTATCCTTTTGGGCCAGATGTTCAGGTTTTTAAAATTAAAAGTAAGCTTTTCGCTATACTCACAAAGCGACAAGGTATTTATAAAATAAACTTAAAATGCCATCCTGAAGAAGCTTTAATACTTAGAGAAATCTTTGAAGACGTCATACCGGGCTATCACATGAATAAGATGCATTGGAATACAGTATTATTAAATGGCACAATACCTGATGAAGAAATTAAACGAATGATAGACAGATCATATTGCCTAGTAGTTAAAAAATTAAAGAAAAACATTAGAGAATTTCTTGAAATTAAGCACGGTCATAAAAAGGTTTTTAAATCTATCTCATCACCTTGGATTTAATTTATATCTAAGCTTTACAAACAAGTAGTTTTTATTTTTTTGAAATAGATTATAAGTGAGTTATTATGACTATGAAAAAAGGTAAATGTTTGTGTGGTTATATTGTCTTCGAGGTACAAGCTAATCCAATATATATGGTGAATTGTTTTTGTAGAGACTGCCAAATTGTAAGTGGATCTCAATTTTACGGTGCTTATGGCGTCACGCTAAATTCGGGTATAAAAAATTTATCAAATGAACCCTCTTCTTATAAAGTTATTTCTGATTCTGGTAGAGAAAATACTCGAAAATTTTGCCCAAAGTGCGGTTCAAGAGTTTGGGCTGAAATACCTGATTTAAACTTAGCAAGTGTAAGTGGTTTTGCTTTAGAAGATAGAAGTCATTTCAAACCAACAATAAATTATCATATAAAACAAGCTCCTAAGTGGTGCTTAATTGACAAAAAAATGACTTCATATGAAGAGCAAGAAGTTCTTGCTACGGATCAATCTGATTAATAAAATTAAAACTATTGGGCAGTAAAGCCTCCATCAACACTTAGCACGGAACCTTGGCAAAGACTTGAGTCGGGCGAAGCAAAGAAATAAATTGCACCAGCTACTTCTTCGGCTGTTCCCATTCTACCTATTGGCATTGTACCCTTTAACATTTCTTGGGCCTCAGCCTTATCTGGCATTAGATCTGTCCATCTGTCCATCATGCCTGTTTCAATTACACCAGGACAAACACAATTTATTCTTACTCCTGTATTCGCTAGCTCAATAGCCATATCACGAGTAAAAACTACTAAGCCTCCTTTTGCACTTCCATAGGCTGTAGAAAGCGGAAAGCCGACTAATCCATTTAATGAAGAAATATTAATAACGCTTCCTGACCCTGCATCAACCATACCTGGAACAATATATTTACACATCAACCAAGGTCCCTTTAGATCTGTATCGAGAACTCTATCCCATTCTTCTAGTGTTGTTTTGTCATAGGTTTGATTGAGTTCGGAACCAGCATTGTTTACAAGAACGTCTACTTTACCCAAAGTCTTGTATGCATGATCTGAAACTGCTTTGACATCAGATTCAATTCTTACATCACATTTAATTGCCTCAACCGAAGATCCGATTTCTTCCGCGAATGAATTAGCTGTATCAATATCTATATCAGCAATAAGAACATGTGCACCTTCTTCAACAAAGCGTTTAACTGTTGCGGCTCCAATACCGCTAGAGCCACCTGTGACTATACAATTTAAGCCCTTAAGGCGCACTATAGACTCTTTTAATCTCTTCTTCCCATAAACTGAAGAATGAAAAGGAATAAGTTAATAAAATCTAAATAAAGTGTTAAGGAACCCATAATCGCCGACTTTTCAGCTGCTTCAGCGCCACTGTATTGAACTCTATTTAACCAATCTCTTTTAATTTTCTGTGTATCCCATGCGGTTAATCCAGCAAAAATTAGAACACCCAAAATACTTATTATGAATGACATCTGACCACTTCCAACAAAAAGATTTATAACAGAAGCAATAATTAAACCAAAAAGGCCCATTATTAAAAAAGCTCCCATTGCTGAGAGATCTTTTTTTGTTGTATATCCCCATAAACTTAGGCTAGCAAATGCACCAGCGGTTACAAAAAATGCTTGAAAGACAGCTGTTCCTGTATAAGCCAGAAAAATATAAGACAAAGATAATCCCATTAATCCTGCAAAAACCCAAAACACTGACTGTGCTTTAGAGGCAGACATTGAGTTAATTTTTGAAGCAAAATAAAAAACAACACCTAATGGAGCAAACATAACAACATAAATTAACATTGTATTTGCTATTGCTACATATAAACCAGATGTAGCTGAAAACCATGCAACTATTCCCGTTAAGGCTAGGGCTGCAGACATATAATTATATACGCGAAGCATATGCGATCTTAAGCCTTCATCAATCTGAGCTTGGCTTAAATTTGCTATACTTGATTGCGCATTATTAAAATTGTTCATTTTAAACTCCGTATAATTCGTTATATTGAATAATAATTATATTGTTATAACAATGATTTTATTCAAGCCCAAATATAAAATTATTATATTATTGAAAGGTAATCATAAATGGCTAAAAAAATATCAGTAAAACAAAGAAACGAGAGTCTAAAAAAGCTTAATGGATGGAAAAAAACTAGAGGAAAAGACTCAATTGAAAAAGATTTTATTTTCAAAGATTTTCAATCAGCCTTTTCCTGGATGACAAAAATAGCATTTGTTGCCGAAAAAATGGATCACCACCCTGAGTGGTTTAACGTTTACAATAAAGTACAAGTAAAATTAACAACTCATGATGCAGGTGGCATTACTCAACTTGACATTGACCTAGCAAATATAATGAATAAAACCTCAAAGTATTGACTATTTAGGGGCCATCCTTATTGCGCCATCGAGCCTAATACTCTCACCATTAAGCATTTCATTTTCACAAATATGTCTGGCTAATTCCCCATACTCTTTTGGAAAACCTAATCTGGAAGGAAATGGTATTTGAGCGCCCAATGACTGTTTCAATTCATCTGGGGCACCAGCAAATAATGGAGTATCAAAAAGTCCAGGAAGAATAGTATTTACTCTAATTCCTTCTCTAGATAGATCTCTTGCAACTGGAAGTGTCATCCCAACAATTCCACCTTTTGAAGCTGAATAAGCGGCTTGTCCAATTTGACCATCTTCAGCGGCAACAGAAGCAGTATTAACTACAGCACCCCTTCCACCATCATCTGTTATTGGATCTAATGTCATCATTCCCGCCGATGAATAAGCAATACACCTAAAAGAGCCTATTAAATTTATTTGGATAACTGTATTAAATGGATCTAAAGGATGGGGAACAATGTCACCAGTCTTTCTGTCTCTCGCAGCAGTTTTAACTGCGATGCCTATACCAGCACAGTTGATTAGTATTCTCTCTTGGCCTATTTCACTTCTAGCCTTCTCAAATGCTGCAACAACACTTTCGTCATTTGTAACATTAGCTTCACAAAATAAACCGCCTATTTCTGACGCAACAGCTTCGCCCTTTTCTGCATTAAGATCAAAAAGTGCACATTTGACACCAAATTTTGATAATTCACGTGCTGTTGCTTCACCAAGACCAGATGCCCCACCAGTAATAACAGCGCTAATATTTTCATCTAATTTCATTTTCTTTCCTTTAGTTTAAATTTGTTCGAATTCTTGTTTTTTACTTTTTTGAATTTTAGCCTCTCTCCTCACAATATACAATGTAGATAAAATAATAATCGAAGAGCCAATTAAAGTGTTAATACCAAATATTATTCCAAAAATTAAAAAATCAACCGCTGCACTAGCTAATAATCTTACATAATCAATAGGTGCAATAACTGATGCCTCGCCAATGGCATATGCGCGTATAAAAAAATTATGAGCTATTGACGCGCAAATCGCCATTAATAAAATTAAGACTAGTTGATCAAAATTAGGAGTAACCCAAACTAAAATTGCTGGGATAATCATTATTGGTATGCTCACTACATTTGAATAAAACATTAAAGTTATTGGCTGATCATACTTCGAGACAACTTTAACGAAAATTGCTGCTCCTGCAAAAGCAATGGCTGCGCCAAGTGCTGATAATGCTGCTACGTTATAATTCCCTGATGGATTAAGCATAATTATGACACCTAAAAAACCAATTAGGGCAGCAATAGTTCTTTTTAATCCAACTTTTTCATTTAAAAAAATTGCAGCTAAGGGAACAACAAAAAGTGAACTAGAAAATCTTATCGCTTGAGCATCAGCTAGAGGCATATTAACTATTGCATAAAAACCCATCATTATACCAAGAGCGCTAATTGTACCTCTGGCAATTTGTAAAAGGGGAACCTTTGTCTTGATACCACCTTGGGAAAGGCCTGCCTTGATTAAAAAAGGTAAGATTACTATTAAACTAAATGAAGCTCTAAAAAAAGAAATTTGAAATGCATGAAAATCATTGCCTAGATATTTTGCCAATGCAGCCATCGAAGTAAATGCAAAAACTGACATAAAAAGCCAAAAAGCACCTTGAAGATTATTTGATAGACTTGAGATAAAGTCTCTTATTCTATCAAGCATTAACTACGAACCCTAACGACAACCTTTCCTTTTGCTTTTCTATCCGCTAAATCTCTTATAGCTTTAGCCCCGTCTTCTAAATCATAAACTTCAGAAATATGGGGTTTTAAAAAACCATCTTCGTACATCTTTAAAAGATCATTAACATTATCATTATGCTCATTAGGGAATAAAGACTTAAAGGCCCCCCAAAAAACACCAACGATTTGGCATCCCTTTAATAAGGTTAAGTTGAGTGGTATTTTTGGTATATAGCCAGCAGCAAAACCAACAACTAAATATCGTCCTTCCCAAGCAATTGCTCTTAAGGTTGGCTCAGCATAATCAGCACCAACTGGGTCATAAATTACATCAACACCTTTTCCATCTGTCATATCTTTAATCTGATTTGAAAGAGCTTTTTGATCATCCCTATCAAGATCTCCGGCTTTATAAACTAAACCCTCATCAGCACCATGATCTCGGCAAATATTTACTTTTTCTTCTGATGATGCTGCAGCAATGATACGAGCCCCCATAGCTTTACCAATTTCAACAGCTGCTAGGCCAACTCCACCGGCTGCTCCCAAGACTAACATGCTTTCATCTTTTTTTAACTTAGCCCTATCTTTTAAGGCATGATGCGACGTACCATATGTCATCAAAAAGGATGCTGCGGTATCAAAATCCATACTTTCTGGAATTCGGGTTAATGATCCTTGGTCAACAGATATTTTTTCTGCAAAAGATCCCCATCCCGACGATACAATTACCCTATCACCAATATCAAAGCCTTCAACATCCTCACCAATCTCTGAGATTATTCCTGAAGCTTCTCCGCCAGGAGAAAAAGGTAATGATGGCTTAAACTGATACTTATCTTCGATAATTAAAACATCTGGAAAATTTACTGAGGCAGAATAAATATCTACTATTACTTTTCCAGGGCTTATTACTGGATCGGCAACTTCTTCATAAGATAATGTTTCAGGTGGTCCAAATTCTTTACATAAAAGGGCTTTCATTGGTATCTCCAAAAAAATTAGTTTACTATCTTTAAACTGAAAAAAACTATACGCCAAGATATTAAAAATGTTAGATCTTTAGGTATAATTTTTTAAAGGAATAAAATGCGCGGCTATTTTGGATTTGGAGCAGAGGGAATTTCAAAGCCTATGAATATGGGTAATCTTGTGAGATCGGCTCATGCCTTTGGTGCTCAGTTTGTATTTACCGTTTCAGCACATTATTCGGTCAAAGATGGCAAATCAGATACATCAAAAGCCCCCAATCATTTACCTTGGTACGACTGGGATAATTGTGAAGATATGGTTTTACCAAATAAATGTAAATTAGTTGGTGTTGAATTAATAGATGATGCTATTGAATTACCTTCTTTCCATCATCCAAAACAAGCAGCCTATGTTCTAGGACCAGAAATGGGTTCTTTATCTAAAGAAATGATAAAAAAATGTGACTATACTATAAAAATTCCCACAAAGTTTTGTATAAATGTTCAGATTGCTGGTTCAATCGTGATGTATGATCGAATTAGGTCCTTGGGGAAGTTTGCACAAAGGCCTCAAACCGAAGTTGAGCAAAAAAATGACTGAAGATACCAAAAATAAAGAGGTAAGTTTAGTTGGCCTTACCAGAAAAGAAATCAAAGAATCACTTAGAAAGTTCGATATACCTGATCAACAATTAAATATGAGGGTTAATCAAATATGGGGCTGGGTTTATAATAAAGGCATTAATTCAATTGATGAAATGACAACCCTTTCCCTTGGTTTAAGAGAAGAGTTAAAAGAATATCATAATCTTGAAAGACCTCTAATTTCTGATGAACAAATATCAAAGGATGGAACAAAAAAGTGGTTATTGAAATTTAATGATGGTTCTGAAGTTGAAACAGTTTTTATTCCTGATGATGAAAGAGGAACTTTATGTGTTTCGAGCCAGGTTGGTTGTACCCTTAACTGTACTTTCTGTCATACAGGCACACAAAGGTTGGTAAGAAACTTAACTTCTCAAGAAATTGTATCGCAAATAGTAATCGCAAAAGACTCTCTTGGTGAATGGGAAGAGGAGCCAAGGCAAATAACAAATATTGTTATGATGGGTATGGGTGAACCATTATATAATTTTGAAAGTGTTAGAGATGGAATTCTTACTATGTCTGATGATGCTGGTCTTTCTATCTCAAAAAGAAAAATAACTCTTTCAACATCAGGAATAGTTCCTAAAATAAAAATGGCAGGTGATGAAATTGGATCAATGCTTGCAATCTCACTGCATGCTACAAATAATGATCTTAGAAATGAGATAGTTCCTATAAATAAAAAATATCCAATTGAAGAATTACTTGAGGCATGTAGAAATTATCCAGGATTATCAAATTCAAAAAGAATAACTTTTGAATATGTTATGTTAAAAGGTGTTAATGACTCTGAGGCTGAGGCAAGAGATCTTGTGAAATTAATTTCTGGTATACCAGCAAAAATTAATTTGATACCATTTAACTCTTGGCCGGGGTCTTCATATGAATGCTCTGACTGGGAACAAATAGAAAAATTTGGTGATATTGTTAACAGAGGCGGTTATGCAAGTCCTATTAGAACACCAAGGGGAGAGGATATTTCTGCTGCATGTGGTCAATTAAAAAGTGATACAAAAAAAGTAAGGGCCTCTGAAAAGTATAAAAAAGAACTTGCAAAAATTGAGAGTAAGCGTATAGGACGGCTATAGTTTAATCCGGAGAATGGAAGATGAGTAAGGACAAAAAAATAAACAAAGTTGTTTTGGCCTATTCAGGAGGTCTTGATACTTCCGTCATTTTAAAATGGCTTGAAGAGAAATATGAATGCGAGGTTGTTACCTTTACAGCTGATCTTGGTCAGGGCTCAGAGCTTGATGATGCAAAAGAAAAGGCTAAATCACATGGTATTAAAGAAATATTCATAGAAGATCTAAGGGAAGATTTTGTTAAAAATTATGTATTTCCTATGTTTAGAGCAAATACATTGTATGAAGGGAAATACCTTCTTGGTACTGCCATTGCTAGACCCCTGATTGCAAAGAGACAAATAGAAATTGCACATGAAGTTGGAGCTGATGCCGTTTGTCATGGTGCGACAGGCAAAGGCAATGATCAGGTTAGATTTGAGTTAGCTTATTACGGATTAGATTCAAATATTAAAGTGATCGCACCTTGGAGAGAGTGGGATTTAAACTCAAGGACAAAACTAATAGATTTTGCTGAAAAGCATCAAATAACAATTATGAAAGATAAAAGGGGAGAAGCCCCTTTTTCGGTTGATGCGAATTTATTACATACTTCTTCAGAAGGAAAATTACTTGAAGACCCATCCGTAGAATGTCCAGAAGATGTTTATCAAAGAACTATCGCTCCTGAGAAAGCTCCTGACAAACCAACATATATTAAAATAGGTTTCTTTGAGGGTGATCCAATTTCAATTGATGGAAAAAAACTATCACCAGCTGAAATTTTGACTGAACTTAATAGAATTGGCGGAGAAAATGGAGTTGGTAGATTAGATTTCGTTGAGAACAGAAGCGTTGGGATGAAGTCCAGAGGAATTTATGAAACTCCTGGTGGAACAATTTTGCTTGAAGCTCATAGAGGTATCGAACAGATAACTCTTGATAGAGAGGCCTGTCATCTCAAAGATGAAATAATGCCAAAATACGCTGAATTAATTTATAATGGTTATTGGTTCTCCTCAGAGAGAAGAATGCTACAAAAATTAATTGATCAAAGCCAAAAAAATGTTTCAGGTGACGTTAGAATTAAAATATATAAAGGTAGTGCGGTCGTAGTTGGTAGATCTTCAAAACAATCACTTTATTCTCTTGAACATGTAACCTTTGAAGAGGATAGTGTTTATGATCAAGCTGATGCTGAAGGCTTTATTAAAATTAATGCCCTAAGACTTAGGCTTTCTAATAAAGACTAAAGCTCAAACTCAGAAAAATCGATATTATTTTGAGAGCAAGTTGCTATCAATGTATTTAATAAAAGACACGCAATAGTCATTGGACCCACTCCACCTGGTACTGGTGTAATGGCAGAAGATTTCTTTCTAGCTCCATCAAAATCTACATCACCAACTAGCTTGGTTTTACCTTCTCCCTTTTCAGGCGCTGGTAATCTATTTATACCTACATCTATAACAACTGCTCCATCTTTAACCCAATCTCCCTTAACCATCTCAGGTATACCGACAGCTGCAACTAAAATATCTGCTGATAAACATACTTCCTTTAAGTTTTTTGTTTTGGAGTGACAAATTGTTACTGTACAATTTTCTTTAAGTAGTAATTGTGCAATTGGTTTTCCGACTAAATTTGATCTACCAACAATTACAGCATGTAACCCGGATAATGAGGGTAATGAGTCTTTAATTAATAAAGATGCCCCCTGCGGAGTACAAGGTACCAAACCTTTAAGGCCACTAGCTAAATAACCAGAATTTACAGGGTGAAGGCCATCAACATCTTTCGAAGGAAGTATTCTTTCAATTATCTTTTGTTGTTCCATATGTTTTGGGACAGGAAACTGAACTAAAATACCATTAACAGATTTGTCGGAGTTTAGTTCCTCAACCTTTGCTAAAAGATCATCTTCAGAAGTACTCTCTGGTAAACGATATTCAAAAGAATTCATTCCAGCTTCTTTTGTTTGTATACCTTTGTTTTTTACATATATTTCACTGGCTGGATCATTACCAACCAATACAACTGCTAAACCAGGCTTTATCTTATACTTTTCTCTTAAATCATTTACAGCAATCTTCAATTTCTCTCTAAGACGAGAAGCATAATCCTTTCCATCTATAATAGAATTTGCCATATCTTATTACACCATAGGCCAATACTCTCTTAGTAGAGATCTTAAAAAATAAATTATTAAAAGTGCTATTATGGGTGATATATCCAGTCCACCAAAATTAGGTAGAAAAGATCTAATTTTTCTGAAAACTGGATCGGTTAACCTCCATGCAGTTTCATGAAACATTCTAACTATTTGATTTGAGTTATTGATGATATTCAATGATGACAGCCAGCTTAAGATAACTGCAATAATAATTACCCATGAATAAAGATCTAAAATAGCATCAATTAGAAGAAATGTTGAATTCATTATAAATATGTACTATTTGTCGGAAATGTTTTCAACATACAAATTCAAACTCTAAATAGAAAATCACCTGCTACCAAATAAGTATAATATCATTATCAGATTTATAGAGTTTATCGCCTTTTTCAGTGGAAAAAGCTTTATGAAATTCCTTCATATTGATTATAACACCATCTACTCTAAACCTTGATGGTGAATGAACACTAGTAGCTACTCTCATCTCGTAAATCTCATCTCTAAATTTAACTCTATCTGACTGAGCTGTTCCTATAAAAAATCTTTGTTCACCTGTATAATTATCAATAATTGGAGAAGGTTCTCCTTTTAAGGAAATCTTATATGCCCTGAAAGCAGCTTTTGCACCTCCCAAGTCAGCAATATTTTCTCCAAGAGTAAGTTCACCATTTAATTTTCTACCAGGCAATACCTCATATTGGGAGTATTGATTTGCTAATAGCGCGGTTCTTTTATCAAAATTATCTCTGTCTTCCTTTGTCCACCAATTTCTTAAATTACCATCTCCATCAAATTGCGAACCCTTATCATCAAATGCATGGCTTATTTCATGTCCAATTGTAACGCCTATAGCGCCATAATTTACTGCATCATCTGCCTTAGGATTAAAATTTGGTGGTTGCAAATAAGCTGCCGGAAAAACAATTTCATTTTTGGTTGGGCTAAAATAAGCATTCACAGTTTGCGGAGACATAGACCATTCTCGTCTGTCAACCGGACCGTTCAATCTTTCTAAAGCTTTTTTATAACCAAAAATGGCAGAATTATTTAAATTACCATAAAGATCATCTGGGTTAATCTCTAAGCCTTCATAATCATCCCAAACCTCGGGGTATCCAATTTTTACTCTCATCTTAGAAAGTTTTTCGAGAGCTCTTTTCTTGGTCTCATCGGACATCCACTCTAATTCTTGTATCCCAATCCTGTAAGACTCTAATAAATTATCTACAAGAATTTCCATCTTATCTTTATATTCAGGAGGAAAAAATTCACTTACATAAATTTTTCCCAATGCATCCCCCATAATACCATTTACAAGGCCTACTGCTCTCTTCCATAGATCAGGTAATTTTTCTCTACCAGTTAAAATCTTCGAAAATTCAAATGACTCCCTAATAAAATCATCCGATAGCGATCCCGCTGATCCCTTCACTAAACGCACTATTAAGTAGTCCTTCCATTTATTAATAGGAGTTTCATTCATTAGGTTAGTTAATGCAGTAATATATTCTGGAGACTCAACGATAAACTTATTTTGATTTTCTAATCCAAGCTCACCTAACCATTCATTCCAATAATTACCACCTAAATCATATAACCGATCCTTTTTATAAGGATTATAAATCCTCTCTGGGTCACGCATTTCTAGTCTGGATAGCTGCACTTTTGCTAATTCATTCTCTATTTCAAAAGCACTTAAAGCTTTTTGCCTAGGATTTTTTATAGAAGCTAGCTTTAATAAATTTTCTATATGAGAAATATACGCGTTACGAATCTCCGTATAATTTTCTTCCAAATAATAATCCCTGTCTGGAAGTCCAAGACCACTTTGATCAAAATAAATTGTATAATTAAGGGGATCTTTTAAGTCGTCGTAAATAAATATTCTTAACGGTATAGATGAACCAGACTTAATAGACCTTGAAAAATACTGCCATAAATCTGTAACATCTGATATATCAGAAATTACTTCCAACTCAGGCAATATTGGTTCGTAACCCAGTTTGTTGACTTTATCCCTATCAATGAAACTCTTATATAAATTAGCAATTTTTAACTCTTCATCGGAAATAAATGAATTATTTTTTTCTATTCTTTCGATAATTTTTTTAATTAACATATCTTGATTAGAATAAGACTCCTCTCTTAAGGTCATGTATGAGCCCCACCCAACTTGGTCATCGGGAATAGGAGTGTTATTCAACCACTCGCTGTTAACGTGATCATAAAGGCTGTCTTGAGGTCTAACTAAATAATTAAACTCATTAGGATTTATTCCGGACACTAAATCCTCAGCAGAGGAATTAATTGAACCAAATACGATATTAAAAAATAAAATTATATATATAATTGATTTCATAGGCATTCCTTTACATTGCACTTATTCCACCATCAATTTTTAATTCTGCACCAGTTACAAATTTAGATTCATCACTTGCTAAATAAAGAACTGCATAAGCAACATCATCAGTATCACCAACAACACCAAGAGGTATTTGCATAGAGAGTTTTTTTAACAACTCATCACGCTCCAGAGGTGGTTTATTACCTCGCCCACCTGATAACCATCCATCTAGAATTGGAGTATTGATAAATGTGGGATGAATTGAATTACATCTAATTTGATAACCCTGCCTAGCACAATGAAGAGCGACTGATTTAGACATCATCCACACACCAGCTTTAGCAGTATTATATGAAACCATATTATGCCCTGCTATTAATCCTGAAATAGAGGAAGTGTTTACTATCGAACCTGGTGAATAATTTTTCATAATTGGAATAGCATATTTACAACCTAAGAAAACACTATCAGTATCGATTTTCATAATATTTTGGAAAGTCTCATAATCGGTATCTTCAACCGTCGAGCCTCCTCCTATACCAGCATTATTAATCAAAATATTTAATCCGCCCATTGAATCCTCAGCTTTCTTTAAAGCTTCCTGCCACTGAGCTTCAGATGAAACATCTAAGGGAACTGAAAATGCGGTTCCCGGATATTTATTATTAATTTTTTTAGCTACATCATTAATTCCACTTTCATTAATATCTGCAACAACAACTTTAGCGCCCTCCTTTGCCAGCATAGAAGCTATGGCCTCACCAATACCTTGTGCGGCACCTGTAACAAAAGCCATTTTTCCTTCAACTCGTCCAGTCATTATATCCCCTATAAATAATTACAATTTTTAAAAATTTATCTTATCCATCTAATTTAAAATGACTAGAACTATCTTGTATATTCATTAAAAATTTGCTTAGAAAGAATTGCTGGAAGAATTTTTGGCTTTTTAGAGTCTTTTTTCCAATATAAATATAAAGGTACGCCTCCTCGCTTATATCTTTCAAGCTCTTCTGTTATTTTTGGATCATAATTTGTCCAATCAGCAACTAAATAGATAATATTACCTTTTGAAACAGATTCTTTGAAAGACTTTGAATTAAATACAACTGCTTCATTTACCTTACATGTTAAACACCAGTCAGCAGTAAAATTTACCAGTACATTTTTTCCTTCTAATCTATATTGATTAACCTTTACTGTTTCCCAAGTCTCGCCAATTACCAATTCCTTCGGCGAAGATAACCTTTGATCATCATATGATGATATAATATATAAAATACTTAAAATTGCAGTCGATAAAGATAATAATTTATTAATCATTCTGGCATGATTTATTTTATAAATTGTCAGTGAAATAAAAATTAAGAAAAGCCCTATTAATAAATCTCTCAAGCCAATAAAACCTGCTTGTCTGTGGACTACCCAAGCTAGCCAAAGAGCTGTTAAGAGCATTGGAATTGACATTATTTGCCCTACCTTAACCATCCATTCACCGGGTCTAGGTAATATACTTAAACTAGAGGGTATTAATGATAAAAACATGGTTGGAAAAGCTACGCCAAGACCCAAGGATAAAAATATAAATGACGATATATAAAATGGTTGTGAAAGTCCCCATCCTATTGCCGCTCCCATAAAAGGCCCAGTGCAAGGTGTTGCAACAATCACGGTAAGACATCCAAGTAATAAAGAATTTAAATACCCTGTACTTTTTGAGCCTAAATTTCCAAGTCGACTAAAAGAAGTGCCTATTTCGACCTTGAAAAGAAGAATGAAGGCTATACTAAAAAATAATAGAGATAGAAGAGTTGATACAACACTTGATTGGAGTTGCCATCCCCAGCCAACAGCTTGACCAAGATTTCTAAAAATAAAAGTTAAAGACAAAAGAGCAAGCATACTTAGTTCCACACCAAGCCCAAAGACTAAACCATGACGCCAAGCACCCTTTTCAGAGGACTCTTTTACGAAAGACATTACTTTAAGAGCTATGACAGGAAAAACACATGGCATAATATTTAGAATAATTCCCCCAAAAAAAGCGAAAATTATAGCAAACAAAAATGAAAGGTTAGATGTTTCTGGTATCTCTATTTTTTCCTTATAGTTAATTGGTTTGTCAATTTTGAAGGTTTTCTTGGAATCACCAGATTGAATTTCAAGAACCCCTGATACATTTAAAGTATTATTAGAATATTTAGCTGGGCGCTCAACAATCAGTTTTATAGAATTATCTAATTTATAAAAATCTTGTTTTGCTGAGTATTTTATTAATCCATTATTTTCGGGATAAAAATAAGCCTGCGATATATCAGTGTTTTCATCTGCCCATTCAATGGAAAAATAGTTATTAGAAGCCTCAATTATTAATTCACTATCGAGATTAGTAGGTAGTTGATTATACCAAGATGATAAAACTTCTCTTGAAAATTGAATGTCTTCTCTAGTGTAATTATTTAAATCAAAATCAATGACAGCTTTTTCGGGTATGCAAATTTTTTCACAAATCAAAAAATCTATCTCAAGAACAGATAAACCACTTTCTATATATTCACTATCGACTGAGAAAATTGCTGGTAAGACTACCTCATTATAATAACCATAAGTCATTAAAGGATCTTCAGGAGTTTTCTGAGGTGAAGGCCACAAGAAATTTTTAAACTCTATTGAGTCATTATTTTTCCATTCAACTTCTGCTGGAAGACCTGAGTCTCCAGGGTTCTTCCAATAAATATGCCAACCAGGCTCAATGTCAAATTTTATTCCTACAACAAAATCCTCATTCGTTGTTACTTCATTTTTCTCGATTAGTAGATCGATTTTTGCGTGGCTTGTAACAACTGATGCAACCTCTGCATTAGCAAAAATTGGAAAAAAGGAAATAGTAAAAAATAATATTAAAAATTTTTTCATAGTGGTTGCTTTCTAATTATTCTTTTAAGTCTGCTTATTGAACTTAAAAATTTTAAACTTACAAAAGATTAACATTCTTACATAAACATATTAAAAGATCACTTAAGCACACTTTTAGTCTATGATGGCTTATTTATAAAGAATAAAAAATTTGAGGCCTATGAAAAAAGAAAAAGTAAAGATACTTGGTATTGAAAGTAGCTGTGATGAAACAGCTGTATCTATTGTTGAAGTGAGCAGTTCAGATAAAGGTAAAATTTTATCAAATATTGTTTTTAGTCAAATAGATCAGCATTCTCCTTTCGGCGGTGTAGTTCCTGAGATAGCCTCCAGATCACATGTAGAAAGTTTGAGTCCTCTAATCGATCAGGCACTCAATGATGCCACCTTAAAAATTCAAGATATTGATGGAGTTGCAGCAACATCAGGGCCGGGACTAATAGGTGGACTGATTGTAGGGTTAACCACTGCAAAAGGAATAGCAGTGGGTTTAGATATTCCGTTGATAGGCGTTAATCATTTGGAAGGACATGCTCTTACGCCTATATTAACAAATGATATTTATCCGCCATATATTTTATTGCTGGTGTCTGGAGGTCATACTCAATTAATTATGGTTAAAGACATAGGTCAATATATCCAAATTGGAACAACAATTGACGACGCTGCAGGAGAAGCCTTTGATAAGGCGGCTAAATTTCTAGATATCGGATATCCTGGTGGTCCAGCATTAGAAAAAATAGCAAAAAAAGGTAATAATAAAAAATATAAATTTCCAAGACCACTCCAAAACTCTAATGACTGTAATTTTTCTTTTTCTGGCCTAAAGACCTCCTTAATCAGAGAGGCAAAAAATATTGAGCCTATTGATGAAAAAACAATCTCCGATTTAGCTGCATCATATCAACAAGCGATAATAGATTGTATTAAAATTAAATCAGAAAAGGCCATTAATAAAATGTTAGCTCAAAATAATACCTCAGAGATTAAATATTTTGTTGCTTCTGGTGGCGTTGCCTCTAATAAAGCTATTAGAGATAACTTAACATTACTTGCTCAAAAACATAAAATGCGATTTATCGCACCGCCAATGAAATTTTGCACAGACAATGCTGCAATGATAGCTTGGGTAGGAGGTTTAAGATTACTGAGAGGTCAAAGTGATGAATTAGATACTCCAGCAAGAGCAAGATGGCCGCTAGAGGAAATGAAAATTCATGAGGTTTTAAATGGTTAATAAAAAAAATTATCATCATTACAAAAGGATCTCTGTTATTGGTGCTGGTGCATGGGGAACGGCTTTAGCTGAAGTAATTAGTCGTCAAGGAAATCAGGTAAATTTATGGGCTAGAGAAGCTGATGTTGTAAAAAGCATAAATACATCAAATACAAATGACCTTTATTTACCAAATATTAAGCTTTCTAAACTTATAATTGCGCAAAATGATCTTAATGACGTTCTGGATTGTGATTTACTTTTAATGGTGACTCCTGCTCAATTCATGAGGTCTATACTGGATGATTTAAAAGGCAGTTTAAGTAAAGAAGTACCAATTGTTTTATGTTCTAAAGGAATAGAAACGAAGACATTAAGTTTAATGAGCGAAATAGCGGAATCTATTATACCAAATAATCCTCTAGCTGTTCTTTCTGGTCCAAGCTTCGCAATTGATGTAGTTAATAATAAACCCACCGCTGTCACTTTGGCATGTAAAAATCCAGCTATAGGTAAAAGTATTGCTGACAGCATAAATCTTGCAACATTCCGACCGTACTTAAGCGAAGATGTTATAGGCGCTCAAATTGGTGGTGCTACTAAAAATGTTATTGCAATAGCCGCTGGGGTTGTAGAAGGACAAAACCTTGGTGACAGTGCTCGTGCGGCAACTATAGCAAGGGGATACTCTGAAATTAATCGCTTAGCTGTTGCGCTTGGAGGACAAGAGGAGACATTGGCCGGATTATCTGGAATGGGTGATTTAATATTAACATGTAATTCTGAAACTTCTCGAAATTTTTCTTTAGGAATGAAGCTTGGACAAGGACTTAATGCGAATGAAGCAACTAATAACTTATCATCTGTTGCGGAAGGAATGTATTCCGCAAAAGCAATAGATAAATTATCAAAAAAACTTGGTATTGAAATGCCTATAACAAATGCCGTTAATGATTTAATCGAGAGAAATAGATCGCTTGGCGAAATAATTGATGATCTTTTATCGCGGCCCATTAGGAGAGAAAAATAATGCTTTATTGTTTGATTTGTATAGACAGGGAAAACTCCATTGAAACAAGGATGCTAAATAGAGAAGCACATTTAAATTATGTCGGGGAAACTAACGTGGTAAAATTTGCAGGGCCGTTTCTTTCAGAGGAAGATACTATGATCGGAAGTTTAATTGTTATAGACGTTGATAGTAAAGAGGCTGCAGAGTCATGGTCAAAAAATGATCCTTATAAAAAAGCAGATTTATTTCAAAGGACAGAAATTTTTAAATTCAAACACTTAATATAAAAATAAATATAGTGAACACTGAAATGGATAAAATAGAAAAACAATATAATGAATGGATTTATCCAAATCCTATAGAAGATATTAAAAAAGCACATAATGACGGATTATTTCAAACATCGAATGCAGATTTATTTTGGGATATATTTTATCCTGAAAAAAAATATAGTAAAAAATTAAAAGTCTTTATTGCTGGATGTGGTTCACATCAAGCAATAAGTTTAGGCATAAGCAATCCAAAATGGGAAATATATGCTATAGATCTTAGCGCAAAAACTATTGAATTAAATGAAAATCAAATTAAAAAATACAATCTTAAGAATGTAAAAGTTGAAAAGAAAAATATACTCAATGTCAATAAAGAAAATGAATTTGATTTAGTCATTTCAACTGGAGTGATTCATCATACAAAAGATCCAAAAGAAACCTTAAAAAAAATCGTATCAACTGCCAATGAAGATGGCGCTATAAATATAATGATATACGCTTCATATTTAAGGGTAGGTGTATATTATTTACAGAGTATTTTTAAATATATGAATGTAACTCAAAATCAAGAAGGTGTGGACCTAGTAAAATTCTTTCTTCAAGAGTTTATTCAAAAAAATCACTATGTGAGTAATTATGAAATAGCCAATACTGATAAATTTGATGCGGGAATTGTTGATACATATTTAAATCCACAGGATAAAGCATATGATATTTTGGAATTAGGAAATTTACTTAAAAATACGGGCTCATATTTTCAAAATTGGAATTATAATTTTTTCTATTATCCTGATATTTTTTTAAAGAATATACCTGATAAAATATTTGACTTAAAAAACCTAAATAAGCTTTCGCCTTTTGAAGCTGGAGATTTTACACAAAAACTATTGATACAAACTGGCAAATTAGATTTTATCCTTCGTAAAAAAAAGTATTTTGAAAATTTTTGGCATAATAAGAAAAATATTACTGGCGAAGATCATGTAAAAAGGAGAACATATGTAACTTCAAGAAAAAAAGGTCGTTTAAATGATAATTTTGGTGGCTCAGTATTTTATGGAGCTTACCCAAAAATAGAAATTCCATTTAATGCTAAACAAGGCATAATTTGGTCAATTATCGTAGGTGACAAAAACGAGAGTAAGATAGGAATGAAAATTGACCAAATCGAATTACAATATAATAGATTTGCTAGTGATAATAATATGTCTGTCCTCAAAAAAAAGGAAATTATAGACATAATATATTATTTTTGGAAACTGGGTATAATTACATTACAAAAATTCTAATAAATTCAATTAAAAATCGTATGTTATTCCGTCTTTCTCCCAATCATTAAACCTAGTTGGCTCAGGTCCATCACGTCCATCTAGTTCTTTGGGCATCTTTAATTTTTCAATTTTCTTTTTTCTTTCAGCCGCCTCTGCAAGAGCTTTTTGAGCATTGGCTTTTTGTTTTTCTTTATTATTATCTAAGTTTTTGGACATACCGATATATATAGCCTAACAATGATAGAAAATAAAAGCTTGATTATGAAAAAAGTAAAAAAAGATAATATAAATAATGGTGGGGCCTATACCAGGAAAAAAGCTGTAGAGATTCTAATAGAGATCTTAAATAATAAAAAACCTTTAGACAGTGCATATGAAATTTCAACAAAAAAAAGTTCGCATTTTTCCAAGCTTGCAAATGAAGATAAATCTTTCTGCAGGCTTCTTGTTTCAACGACTCTCAGAAATTTAACGTCTATTGATTATCTATTAACTAAATTTTTATCAAAACCAATAGATAAGACACCTTTAAAAGTTTTAATGATTTTAAGAATTAGCGTAGCCCAAAGTTTTTTTTTAAAAACGCCAGACCATGCTGTTGTAAATACTTCGGTAGAGTTATGTGGAAAAAATTGGAAAGGCCTTATTAACGGTGTGAGTAGAGAGATATTAAGAAACAAAGTGAAAGCAGAAAAATATTTAAATGAAAGCGATAAGGTTCCCTATTGGTTATTAAATAAATGGAGGGGAGATTGGGCTAAAAATTATCACGAGATTATTAGTGCGCATCTTTTTTTAAATCCACCTATAGATATTTATGTAAAAAGTAATACAGACCACTGGGCCAAAAAATTAAATGGTAAAAAAATAACGGACAACTCGATAAGACTCCATGGGCCAGGATTAATATCACAATTAGAAGGATATGAAGAAGGTGAGTGGTGGGTACAAGACTATTCCTCACAAATTCCTGTAACTTTATTAAACATTAAACCTGAGGATGAAGTCCTCGATTTATGTGCAGCTCCAGGAGGAAAAACTGCACAATTAATTTCTCTGGGAGCAAAGGTTACTTCGATAGATGATAATAAAAAAAGAATTTTGAGAATGGAACAAAATCTAAAAAGACTCAATTACAAATCTAATATTAAAAATGAGAACATTAAAAATTTTTCTACCAAAGAAAGTTGGTCAAAAATTATCTTAGATGCCCCCTGTTCATCAACAGGGACACTAAGAAAAAATCCTGAAATAATCCATCAAAAAAAAGAATCAGATATATTTTCTCTAGCAAAGCTTCAATCTGATCTACTTGATGCTTCTTGGGGGCTACTAAAAGAAAATGGTATATTGATTTATTGCACGTGTTCTATGGAAAAAGAGGAAGGTGAATATCAAATTGAGAGTTTTTTAAAAAGAAAAAAAGACTCAATATTGGATAAAATAAATACCCAAGAGATTGATAAAAAATTAAAGATAATAGACAAAAATAACTGGTTAAGAATCTTTCCAAATAGCTTTGATTTTAAAGGAGGAAATGATGGCTTTTTTATTGCAAGGATAAAGAAAATTGCTTGAGAACTTGCTTCAGAATAAAAGCTCTGTTAATGAATCTAAATGACCAATGAAATAAAAATTTCCCCTTCTATTTTATCAGCTGACTTTTCTTGCCTAGGAAAAGAAATTGAAGCAATTACAAATGCCGGTGCAGATTATATCCATGTAGATGTAATGGATGGTCATTTTGTTCCTAACTTAACAATTGGCCCTGAAGTCATAAAAGATATTAGAAAATCATCTTCAAAAACTTTCGATGTCCATTTGATGATTGAACCAGTAGATCCACTCCTTGAGAGTTTTGCAGATGCTGGATCAGATATAATTACCTTCCACCCTGAGGCGGAAAAAAATCCAAAAGAAACGATTAAAAAAATAAAAAACTTAGGGTGTAAAAGTGGTCTTTCTTTAAATCCATCCACAAATGAAAATGTTCTCGAAGACCTAATTATGGATTTAGATTTAATTTTAGTAATGACAGTAGTTCCAGGTTTCGGGGGACAAAGTTTTATGGAAGATCAGCTTATTAAAATAAAAAAAATAAGAGAAATGATTAATGAAACGGGAAAAAATATTGACCTAGAGGTTGATGGTGGAATTAATTTTAAAACTGCCCCAAAGGTTATTGAAGCAGGTGCTAATGTTTTGGTAGCAGGTACAGCAACATTTAGTGGTGGGCCAAATATGTATGAAAAGAATATTAAAACTTTAAGAGGGTTATAAATGACAGCTATAAAGAGAGCGCTTATCTCAGTTTCTGATAAAAAAGGAATAGTTAAATTTGCAAGCGCCCTTAATAACGCTGGAATTGAAATCATATCTACGGGCGGAACATTTTCTAAACTCAAAAATGCTAATATTGATGTTAAAGATGTATCATCAGTAACAAACTTTCCAGAAATACTAGATGGAAGAGTTAAAACCTTACATCCAAAAATACATGGTGGACTTTTAAATATACGAAGCAACAAAGATCATCAAAAGACAATTAATGAGCAAGAAATTGAAAATATTGATTTATTGGTTGTTAACCTCTACCCCTTTGAAAACACCATTAAAAATAAATCTGATTATAAAACCTGTATTGAAAATATAGATATAGGAGGCCCTGCTATGATAAGAGCCGCGGCTAAAAATCATGAAAGTGTCGGCGTTATTGTTGACCCAGATGATTATGATGAAATTATTAATGAGATAAATGACAATAATTTATCATTAACAAAAGAAACTCTCCAAAAATTAGCATTTAAAGCGTTTGCAAGAACAGCAGCTTATGACTCAACGATATCAAATTGGCTATCAAATGAGTTAGATATGCCATTGAATAAATATAAGTCTATTGGAGGAATTGAACATCAAAATCTTAGATATGGAGAAAACCCTCATCAAAAAGCAATATTCTATAACGACGGATCAAATGTTTGTGGCTTAATAACAGCCAATCAAATTCAAGGAAAAGAGCTTAGCTATAATAACATTAATGATACTAATGCAGCATTTGAATTAGTTTCAGAGTTTGATCCAAAATTAAAATCTGCAGTTGCTATAATCAAACATGCAAATCCATGCGGAGTTGCTACAGGGGATAACTTAAATTCAGCATACAAAAAGGCATTGAGATGCGACTCTGTATCAGCATTTGGAGGCATCATTGCATTGAATAAGGAATTAGATGGTGAGACAGCAAAGGAAATTTCTGAAATATTTACAGAAGTAATCATCGCTCCATCAATAAGCGATAAGGCAAAAAATATTTTATCTAGTAAGAAAAATCTTAGAGTTTTAATTACAGGTGGATTAGCCAATCCAGAAAAATCTGGTGTAATGATAAAGTCTGTTGCAGGTGGGTTTCTAGCACAAACAAAAGATAATATTATAGTTGATAAAGAAAATTTAAAAGTTGTCACTAAACGACAGCCCTCTGAACAGGAGCTAGATGACTTATTGTTTGCTTTTAAAGTTGCTAAGCATGTTAAATCAAACGCAATTGTTTATGCAAAAGATGGATCAACTGTAGGTATTGGCGCTGGTCAAATGAACAGGCTTGATTCTTCAAGAATAGCTGCTCGAAAATCTGATGATGCGGCAAAGATGATAAATTTAGAAGAACCATTGGCTGTTGGTTCAGTTGTTGCCTCAGATGCATTTTTTCCATTTGCTGATGGTCTTATGGCAGCAGCCGATGCTGGTGTTACCGCTATAATTCAACCAGGTGGATCAATTAGAGATGATGAAGTGATAGAGGCCGCAAACAATGCAGAACTTGCAATGTTATTTACTGGAATAAGACACTTTAATCATTAAAATTTTCTTAAAAATCTATTTTATAAATAACCACTAATTATACTTGTGAAATCAAGTTTAAAAATGTGGAAGAATAAATATAACAGATAAAACACCTATAACAGATAGAACAACAGTGTAAGGAAGAGCCATTAAAACCATTCTTAAATAAGAAAGACCTAATAAAGGCGCAACAGATGATGTTAGCAGAAATAAGAATGCTGCCTGCCCATTTGGTGTTGCTACACTAGGAAGATTTGTTCCACTATTAATAGCAATAGCCAACAAATCAAATTGCTCTCTACCAATTGTACCACTATCTAAAGCGGCCTTTACCTCACTTATATAGATTGTTGCAACAAAAACATTATCGCTTATCATTGATAATATTCCGTTAACCATAAAAAACATTGGTATTTGCGTCTCTTGCTTAAGGGTCAAAACATAGTTGATTACAAAAGAAAATAAATGTTGATCATGAATTACAGCAACAATTGCGAAGAAAACAACTAGAAGTGCTGTAAAAGGCAATGCCTCTTCAAAAGCTTTACCTAATTGATGCTCCTCTATTACACCATTAAATGCTGTTAAAAGAACAATTATCATTAAACCAATTAAGCCTACTGCGGCTAGACCAAAGGCAAGAGAAAAAACCAATATAACTGCAACTAAAGCTTGAGTTATGATTTTCATATTTTGCGCCTGAGATCTTTTTGAAGTCTCACTTTTATCAAAATCAATGAGAATCTGTCTTATATGGTCTGGTAATTGAACCCCATATGAAAATAATGAAAATCTCTCTAATAAATAACAAGTCAATAGACCACAAATAAATACTGGAAAAGAAATAGGAAGCATCTTTATAAAAAATTCAACAAATGACCAATCTGCAACACTGGCGATTAAAAGATTCTGAGGTTCTCCAACTGTTGTTGAAACTCCCCCTAAAGCTGTTCCAACGGCACCATGCATAAGAAGATTCCTAAGAAAACCTTTAAATATTGTAAAGTCATCTGAATCCTCAGAAAATCCATCTTCTTTCTCAGCAACATTTTTATAAACATGATAAAAACCTACGGCCACAGCAATCAAAACTGCCATAACTGTTAATGCATCTAAAAAGGCAGATAAAAAAGCAGCAGAAAAGACAAACAATAATGCTAAGGATCTTTTATTTTTTATATTTATTAATAATTTGGTAAAGATAAACAGAAGAAAATCTTTCATGAAATAAATACCTGCCACCATAAAAACCAAAAGTAAAATTACTTTAAGATTAGCATCTACTTCATAATAAATTTGTTTCGTATCTGTTAACCCCATAATAACAGACTCAATTGCTATCAATCCTCCAGGTTGAAGTGGATAGCATTTAAGTGCCATAGCTAGAGTAAAAATAAACTGGATTAAGATTATCCACCCAAGAATGAACCCTGCTGGAAGACTCATTGCTTTCAAGACTATCAGAATAATTGGATTAACAATTAGAAAAGAAATAATTGTATTCTTATACCAATTTGGTGCTGCGCCTAAAAAATTACCGTAAATAGAATTGATCATACTTATCTCCCAACTTATAACTAATTTAAGAATCCAAATATTGAATTAACATAATTCCATAAAAAAAAACAAGCTAAAGCAGAAGACTTTTCTTAAAACTTTACTCTTAAGCCTATAAATCTTAAAACTTTACTCTTAAGCCTATAAATCCTGATCTTTCCGGAGTCCCATAACCAAAAATCTGTTGATACTCTTCATCCAGTAAATTCTCAATGCGAAAATAAAGCTCGTTGGTACTTGAAAGCCTGTAGGAACCATTTATATCAAAACGAATCCAAGAATCAATTTTTCCATAACTACTGGACTCGGATCCATTGTATCTTGCTATTATAGACCCTGAATAACTATTATTTAATTCATAAATAAGGCCAGCTTCTCCGGAATCTTTAGCCACATAAAAAAGGGAAGATCCGTTTCCGTCAACTGAGTCAATATAGGAATAATTGAGATACAAACTCATAAGTTTTGAAATTTGATAATCTAAAGCAATTTCAAATCCTTTAGAATTTACTTTATCTATGTTTTCATAGCCTCCGAGGCCAAATGAAAAGTTTATTTGGTCATTAATATCTTGATCAAAATAAATAATGCTAAGATTACTTTTCATCTCGTTGAAAAATAGTTCAAATCCAAAATCATAAGATGTTGATGTTTCTGGCCTTATTGCACTATTTGCACTTGTGGCACCACAACAAAAATATGTTGATTGGAAAATAGTTGGAACCTTAAAACCTTCTCCCCAGCTCGATCTAATTATTAAATTATCGAATGGTTTAAAAGTACCGCTTATTCTTCTTGTTGTTTTTGAACCAAAGCCCTCATGGTCGTCATTCCTTATTCCTGAAGAAATAATAATTTTACTGTTTGGCTTAAATTCATATAATAAGAAAGATCCGTCTATAGTAGAATTATCTGCGTCTACTTTGCTTTCTTCGCTCTCTAAACCAAAAGCTATTTTATTAAACTCATTTACTTCAATATTGCCTTGATACCGAATTAGTTCTCTTTTTCCTTCTGCTCCAAAAGAGAAAGAGCCTTTAGAATAATAATCTCGATTGATATCCGATTGACTTATAAAAATTAAATTTTGAAGCTTACTATCAAAAAGATCAAAATTTACTGAAATAGATCCTATAAATTCATCAGTATTGCTTTTCTCATCTCCATCTTGGACACCTGTAACGAAGCCGTAACTATCGTACTCTACTTGAGATTCCATATAAGATAATGAGCCTTTTAAAGTTAAAGAATTAAGATCAATAGAGCCACTCACTGAGTATGATTCACTTTCAAATCCATCATCTTCAGAGTTACCATCCTTTTCATCAGCCTTGCTTATTCCATCAATTGACGTTTTTGATGTACTTATTCTAAACCTACTATTTGATCCTGCAAAATTTATATCAGTACTTCCTCTTTTTAATCCAAAAGATCCAATTTCAGCTGAAGCTCCAAAAGAAGTTGATTCGGACTGCTTAGTATAAATATTTACAACCCCACCTATTGCGTCAGAACCCCATAAAGTTGATTGGGAACCTTTGAGAACTTCAATTGACTGAATATTTGATGTATTTAAATACTCAAAATTATATCCCCCTCCAGGCGAAGAAGCATCATTCACAGGAACGCCATCAACTAAAACCAAAGTTTGAGAGCTGGATGCTCCACGAATTCTTATTGTTCCAACACCACCAAAACTTCCATTCTGTTTTGAAGTTACTCCAGGAGCAGAACTAATTGCATCAATAGCATCCTTAAAACCACGTGCCTTAATTTGATCCTCATTAATTATATATAGACTAGAGCCGATATCTTTTGCTCCAGCTGGAATTCTTGTGCTCCTTATAATTATATTTTCGATTTCACTCGAACTTAAAGAGTTAGCACCTAACTCCTGTGAATAAGAATACTCAGGTAATAAGAAGCTCAAAAGTAATGTAAAAAATGTAAATTTATATATTTTCATGTTTTCCTCACAAATATTATTAACAATATAGCTTTCGCTACTAACAAAAATTAATCGTTTCTAAGGAAAATCCTGTTCAAAAAGCTATTCCCGGCCCTGAACGAACGACACAATGGCAGGTTTCCTGACTAATAGATCATCGCTTGAAATCGCCTTACCAGTAATAAACCAGTGGCTTTTAGATTTCTCGCTCCCTAATTACAGTTGCGGGTACAGTGCAGGCATTTAACCTGCTTCCCTCTTAGCTAAAAAGCACCATTAATAGACCTTTTATCAATTTTTTTAATAAAAACAATAAAAAAATATAATTATGTAGTTGACAAACCTGTGTTATGTGTGTAAGTTCTGTATCATATGTAATATTTTAATAACAATTTAAGGAGAAAACTATGAAAAATCAATATAGAGGAAGTCAAAATATAATTTCTGAAAAAAAAGTATCTTTAGATAAAGGATTTTATAGAGGCGCTAGCCATAATGGTTTTAAATTTGAAAAACTAAATTCTGACCAAAATCATAAAAAAATGTATAGAGGTCAAGTGCAATAAATGAATAAGCAATTAATATCTTCTGAAGAAAAGAAGAGAAGAGAACATTTATTGCAAGTTAAGTATCAGACTATTATTTTAGATCACTTGGCCAAGTCGAAACTAAATAAAGACGAATATAAAGCTCTAACTGATCAATTAGAGGAAAATAAAAAGATATTTAGAGATATAGATCTATTTGCTGACTTCACCAGTTGGAATTAGAGATATATCTCTATACATCTCGATATTAAGAGATATATAGATTAAAATCATAACAACTTTATTCAAAATGGAGCGGGCGAAGAGATTCGAACTCTCGACCCTCACGTTGGCAACGTGATGCTCTACCACTGAGCTACACCCGCAATAATTTTATGTGTGACATTATTTCAAAGTTAATAAGATGTAAATAACATTGGTCAAGATTTATACAAATTTTATAAAGCTATTTTATTATTCTTTATAATTATGTATTATAAAAAAAGGGAAAATGAAAAAACAAGATCAAAGAATACAATTAGTGGCCTCTACGGAGTTCAGAAACGATGTTGATAAATGGCGAAGGGAGCAAACTGATCTACCTTCTCATTCTGAGGCAATAAGAAGACTTGTTAAAATAGCATTACGCTCTGGGGATAGTGAAACAATGAAAATGATTACAGCAATAATAAGACCTCATAAATATGAAGATGTAAGAAATGCATTAATTGATATTGGAATAGAAGGACTTTCTGCAACAGAAATAAGAGGATTTGGAAGACAAAGGGGACAAACTGAAATTTACAGAGGGGCTGAATACAAAACTACAGAAGTACCAAAAATTAAGATTGAAATTGTTATCCCAGCAACCAAGCTAGATCAGGTTGTAAATATTATAAGCAAAAGTTCCGAAACCGGTAAAGTTGGAGATGGAAAAATATTTGTAAGCAATATAGACCAAGCCATAAGAATAAGAACCGGTGAAACCCAGGACGATGCTCTCTAAAAATGGAAATAGAAGGATTCAACAATAATTCACAAGATGTTTCTATGAATGGAAATTCTGTAATAATAGAAGTTATAACAGAAAATTTCATGTCAGATGTAATTGAGAGATCAAAAGAAACACCTGTAATTGTTGATTTCTGGGCACCTTGGTGTGAACCATGTAAACAGCTAACACCAGTAATAGAAAAAATTGTAAAAGAAAAAAATGGCAATGTTATTTTAGCCAAAATGAATATAGATGAATCCCCAGAGGTAGCTCAACAATTGAAAATTCAATCTATACCTGCGGTAATGGCCTTTAATGATGGTCAGCCTGTAGATGGATTTATTGGCGTACAGCCAGAAAAAAATATTGCAGAGTTTATAAATAAAATTAGCTCTTTGAATAACTCCTCGGCTATAGAAGAAAATATTATTGCTGGTAAGAAATATATTGATGATGGTGACATAGAAACAGCTGCTTTAGTTTTCTCTGAAATTCTTAAAATTGAGCCTGAAAATATCTCAGCAAAATCCATGTTGGCAAGGTGTCTTCTAAGAAGCGATCAAATAGATGAGGCTGAAGATATTATTAACAACCTTCCGGCTAATTCTGAAAATAATCAAGATTTTGTCTCAGTTAGATCTGAGGTTGAGGTTTTTAAAAATGTAAAAAATAATCCAATATCTAATGAGCAAGAAGATGAACTTAGAAGAAATATTGATAAAAATCCAAAGAATCATCAAATAAGGATAGATCTTGCTAAGTTACTATTGGCAAAGGGTGAAAATGAAAATGCAATTAATGAATTATTAAAAATTATCGAATTTGACCCAAAGTGGAACGACAGTGCGGCGAGAAAGCAACTTGTTGAGATTTTTAATATTTTAGGAAATGAAGATATTCTAGTTATAGAAGGTAGGAAAAAGCTGTCATCAATGCTATTTAGTTAAAATGAAATCATTTAAAGAGTTTAAAAATATTAGTGAGTTGCCGCCTAAGATTTCGGTCTTTCCTCTGGCAGGAGCTCTATTGCTTCCAAGGACACAACTACCCCTTAATATTTTCGAAAACAGATATTTAGAAATGGTTGATGACGCAATGTCAAATAACAGACTAATAGCAATGATTCAATCAAACAAAGATGAGGGTGATGAGCTCTATAATACTGGATGCTTAGGAAAAATTACATCATATAGTGAAGTTGCTAATAGCAGAATGTTGATTACATTATCTGGTATATGCAGATTTAATATTGGCCAAGAACTTGAGGTGGTTACACCATATAGACAGTTCCAAGTAAATTATGAGAGATTTTCCTCTGATCTTATTAAAGGGTGTGGGGAAGAGGAAGTTGAAAGAGAGAAACTTATTGAATCTCTTAAAAAATACTTAGAGTATAATAATCTTACTATTGATTGGGATGCTATTAGCAACTCATCAACAGAATTACTTGTAAATTCATTATGCATTCTAAGTCCCTATAAAACTCGAGAAAAACAAGCACTACTTGAGGCGGAAACATTATCAAAAAGAAGTGAAATGTTGATCGCGATGACAGAAATGTCAATGACATCTAGCCCAAGCACGGAACAAATACAGTGAGATATTATGAGCAAAGAAATTGATCCAAAATTATTAGAAATTCTTGTTTGTCCCTTAACAAAAGAAACACTATCATGGGACAAAGAAAAAAATGAGTTAGTGAGCAAAAAAGCTGGCTTAGCCTACCCAGTAAAGGATGGAATTCCGATAATGCTACCAGATGAAGCGAGAAAGATTGATTAAATAATATTTGATCCAGGCTTTAATCCATTTAATAAATTAGGTCTAGTTAAAGCTCCCCCAGATGCCTCATTAAGTAGAAAAAGTTTAAGTGGTTTATAATTATCAGCTAACTTCATAATGTTTCTTCTAAGCCCTTTTGCAATTGAAGTATCGGCATCATAAATCGAGTTCAAAAATCCAATACTATTAATTAAGGCCTCTGTTTCAATTTTTCTTTTTTTGTCAAATAATGAAATTGAAGGGCATTGAAATAAGCCCAAACCTAGTTTCTGAGACTCTGCAATAGAATCAGCAATATATGCTATATCTCTTAAGCTCTGATTCCATGCTTGCCCGGCCATAGGGTGCATTGCTCGAAGAGCATCACCAACAAAAATTGCACTCTTTGAAATTGATTTTATACCGGTTAATTTTTTCAAAATAAAAGAACTTGGTCCTTTTGAAATAGAGATTTCCCCCAAGTAATCAGAACAAAGATTATTGAGGTTTTCCTCAAGACTTTTTTTTGATGATAAAAGTGAAGAAATATTATCAGTTTTTTCAGTCCAAACTAGAGAGCTATAATTATTCCCCCTTTTATTATTCATTGGCAACAATGCAAGAGGTCCATTTTTTTGAAAAAATTGAAAAGCGTAACCTTTATGAGTTTTTGAATGCCTAAGTGTTGCGGATAAAGCTGTTTGACCATACTCAAAAAAATTATACTTAACATTATATATTTTTTGTAATTCAGAATTTAAAACCTCTGTAAAGATTACAGCCTCGCACAAAAAGGATTTCTTATTTTTGAAGGTTATTTTTGTATGATTGTTCACCTTCTGAATATCAATTACTTCATCTCTTGTAAATTCACTGTCTTTTAGCTTAAGAGCTTTGTCTAGGGATTTTTCAATTACAGAGTGCTCTGCAATAAAGGCAATATCTTCATCAACAAGATCTCTATCAAAGGTTAGTCGTGATTTTATTTTTTCTTCGCCCAATCCACCTTCAATAACTATCATTTTTTTTACAGCTTCAGTTTTTATCTCGGCACCAAGTACCTGGAGCATTTTTTTGGACGCAACTGAAAGGGCGAGACTCCTGGTATCATCATTAATATTATTTCCAAAATTTTTATCGGTAATAATTTTAAAAGATTGACCGGTATTACGGGCAACAAGTGACATTGCTTTTGCTGAAAGACCGCTACCGAAAATAACTAAATCGTAAAAATTTTTTTTCATAATCAAGTTTATTAATATAATTAACAGAAAAATGAAATTGATTTTCAATTTTAATCAAAAAGTTCTTGCAGATTATTGTATTAACAAGTGATTATGTAGCTGATTCGCAATTTTTAATAATTTTGCTAAATGGATAACAAATGAATGTTATAAAAAGATTAACTAATTATTTATCAAATCTTTTAGCTGGCTTTAAAAATACGTTATATAAATTTTTTTTCGGTGTCATAAATATACTAATTGGCTTTTTTGTTATTGGTATTGGTTTAATATTTTTAGTTGCGATCGGCTCATATAATAGTCTTGATCATAGCTTAAATACAATATCTGATAGGCCAACACAAAATTATCTAGGCGAGCCTGGGGCTTATATAGCTGATATTTTTGTACAATTTTTTGGAACAGTATCAATATTAATACCAGTAATAGTTATTTTATTTGGTTTCTATAAAATCATTAAGAAAATAAATAAATTTTGGTTTAAAATTTTCTCTTTAATTTTAGGAACATTTCTCCTAGCCGCCTCTTTTAGTAAGGGTTTTGGAAATGGTGGAATAATTGGCTCTTTAATAACAAATGAAGTAGAAGGAATAATATACAAACTTAGTATTTCTTTTAATAGTGACCTCTCACAAATTAATTCATTTGTTGCTTCTGTATATATAGTTTTGGGTTCATTAGGTGCCCTTTTAATTACTTTTGGAATTTTGCCTGCAAAGAGGAAAGAAATTAAAAAAGAAATTTATAATGAAGAAATTTCAAATAATAATGAAATCATTACTGAGGCTATGCCAACAAAGCAAAAGAAAATGCTTTTTGCAGCTAGGCCAAAAATTAAAAGAAAGAAAGATGTTCAAAAGATAAATAACAATAAAAACAATGTAACAGATAGTAAAATTGGCTATGAACTTCCTTCGTTAGATTTATTAAATGAAATCCCTGATGAGAGGAATAAAAGAAGAATTTCTGAAAAACAAATTGAGCAAAATAAAGATCTACTAGAAAGAACGCTAACTGATTTTGGGATTAATGGAAAAATAATAAGTGTTAATCCAGGCCCATTTATTACTCTTTATGAGCTTGAACCAGCTCCAGGTGTAAAATCATCGCGCGTTATTTCTCTTGCAGATGATATATCAAGGTCAATGAGCTCTACATCTGCAAGAATAGCTGTCATTCCAGGAAAGAACTCTATTGGTATTGAGCTACCAAATGATGAAAAAGAAACTGTTTATCTAAGAGAGATTCTTGAAAGCAATACTTTTGAAAATAAGGAAGACGGCATTGCTCTAAGTTTAGGTAAGAATATTGGTGGTGAATCTACTATTGCTGATTTATCGAGAATGCCTCACCTTATGATAGCCGGAACAACAGGTTCTGGTAAATCAGTTGGCATAAATGGGATGATTTTATCCATACTTTACAAATTTAAACCGGAAGATTGTCGTTTAATTATGGTAGATCCAAAAATGATTGAACTATCAGTTTATGATGGGATACCTCATCTTTTAACACCAGTGATCACAAATCCTAAAAAGGCTGTTGTTGGATTAAAGTGGGTCGTAAGAGAGATGGATGACAGATATAATAGGATGTCTAAACTATCTGTTCGAACAATGGATGCATTCAACAAGAAGGCCGAAGAATATAAAAGAAAAGGTAAAAAATTTAAGAGAAAAATTCATACTGGCTATGACAGTGAGTCCGGACAACCACTTTATTCTGAAGAGGAGATAGAACCCAAAAAAATGCCTTTTATAGTTGTGGTAATTGATGAGATGGCTGACCTTATGTTAGTAGCAAGAAGCGATATTGAACATTTGGTTCAAAGTCTTGCCCAAAAAGCAAGGGCGGCAGGTATACACTTAATAATGGCTACTCAGAGACCTTCAGTAGATGTCGTTACAGGCACAATAAAAGCTAATTTTCCTACAAGAATAGCTTTTCAGGTTGCATCAAAGATTGACAGCAGAACAATCCTTAACGAAATGGGAGCTGAACAATTACTTGGCAGAGGTGACATGCTTTATATGTCGGATGGAGGAAAAGTTGTTAGAGTGCACGGACCTTTTGTATCAGACAATGAAGTTGAAGACGTAGTTCGATTTATTAAAAACCAAGAAACACCAGAATATATAGAATCATTAACTAAAGAAGAGAGTGAATTAAGTTCTGGTATTCAGCAAAATGATTCAAATGATGAATTATTCAATCAAGCAGTTGAAATTATAATGAAAGATAAAAGAGTTTCAACTAGCTACATTCAAAGAAAATTACAAATAGGCTATAATAGGGCAGCACGAATTATTGAAGAAATGGAAGATCAAGGGATTATTTCAGAACCTAATAATCAAGGTAAGAGAGAAATTTTAGGAAAATGAATATAATAAAAACCGTTTTTATAATATTAATAATATTAATTTCATTAACTATGAATTCTCAATCAAAGGAGCTTGATCATATCCATGATAATCAATGGCTGGTTTCGTTGGAAAAATATTTTTTCAACCTGGGGAATGTGAAAGGTGAATTTACTCAAATAGACCAAATCGGCAATATTACGAGAGGTACCTTTTATTCAAATGGAAAGGGCTCGATAAGATTTGAATATTCTACTCCATCTGAAATGTTGATTATAATAAATAAAGGTATCTTTGCGATAAAAGAAAAAAGAGATAGTAAGGTAAACTACTATTCTCTTGAAGATAGTCCTCTTGCAAATCTTCTTTCAAAAAATTTAACATTAGACAATTTCCATATTAACAGCCTAGAAATAGAAGGTAGGGTTGCAACTATAGAGCTAAGAACAAAAAAAAGTTCATTGAGAAATTCAATATTTATAACTGCCGACTATCCGCAACCTGTTCTTAGGCAATGGAAGATTATTGATACTCAGAAAAAAGAAACTACAGTCTTTTTCTCTAAAATTAAGTCGGTAAATTCAATATTGGATAGCTTTTTTCAAATAAAATAAAACTTTTTAATAAAAATATAGAAACTCTTACTTATTATTGGTAAGAATGTAAATCATTAAAAGGATGGATAAAAATGATTAAGAAAATGAAAAAAGCAGAAACTTCAAGAAGAAAATTTATTTCTGGATTTAGCTTACTATCAGCAGGAATAATTTTACGTCCATTATCTTTATTTTCGCAAGAAGAGAATCCAGTTTTAAATATTGGCTCACCTGCTAATTTTTTATCAGATAAATTAATTTCAAGTTTCCAAAAAGTTATTAACTCCTCGATTAATTCTATAGTCTATAGTTCTAATTCTAGCATTAACTTTAATGATAATAATTATGATGTACTAATTGGAAGAGACTCTTATTTAGAAAGCTTAATTGATGATGATAAAATTGCAGAACTAAACAAAGATCTTATACCTAATAATTCTTTTATTGATCCAAAATTCAACAACTCTGCTTTTGATAAGGACAGAAAATATACAGTACCACTTTCATATGGGGCAATAGGTATTGCTTATAGAAAAAGTAAGTTCTCTGAACCACCTTCCACATGGAGATGGTTATTAGACTCGGATAAATATGCTGGAAAAATTGCCCTATTAGGTGATGGAAGAACTTTAATCCAAATTGCCCTAAAATATATGGGAGTAAGTCTAAATACAAATGATCCAATGTGGATCAATCAGGCGGAAAAGCTTCTAAAGCGACAAAAAGTAAATATTAAGGATTTCGGTAAAAAAAATGGAAAAGAACTTTTAATTAATGGTGAAGTTGATTTAGCGATTATTAGCAATGAAGAATTTAAGAAAATTGATAATAATGACATTGGGTTTACATTTCCAAGAGAAGGTAGTTTAATTTGGCAAGATTGTGCTTGTATTTCAAAAGCATCCCTTAAAGCTGAGGAAAGCCATTCAGTGATAAATTCTATGCTTGATCCAAAAATTTCAAAATCAATTGCTGAGAATCTACAAACAGCAACACCTAATATTATGGCTCTGGACATATCAAAGAAAAGTTACAAAGAAGACTCAACAATCTTTCCTAATGTACAAATTATAGAACGATATGAAGATACCTCAACCATATTAGACTTTGATTATGAAATGATGATCGAGGAAATGTGGGATAATATTTTAGATTCATAATCTTTAATTCAAATGAACGTTCGTTTATTAAGCTGGAATATTAACTCTGTAAGATTGAGAATTAATGCCTTAAAAAAAATCGTAAAGAAATTTAAACCAAATATAGTTTGTTTACAGGAAACTAAGTGCCCTAATGAACTTTTTCCCTTTAACGATATAGAAAAATTAGGGCTTTCAAATATTCATGTAAATGGCATAAAGGGTTATCATGGCGTTTGTATAGCTACAGACCTTCCAGTTGAAAAAGTTGAACAAAAAGATTTTTGCGGGAAGCGTGATGGAAGGCATATATCTCTTCAGTTAAAAGTAAACGATAATTTATTCAACATTCATAATTTTTATGTACCAGCAGGTGGCGATGAGCCAGACCCAAAAATAAATGAAAAGTTTAAACACAAATTAAATTTCTTGGATGAGGCAACTGCTTACATAAAAACAAAAGAAAAAAATTCATTCACTGCACTTGTGGGTGATCTTAATATTGCTCCGCATGAAAATGATGTCTGGTCACACAAGCAGCTATTAAAAATAGTCAGTCATACGCCTGTGGAGATAGAAAAATTAAATAAACTCCAAGATTCAATTAACTTTATTGATGCCTTGAGAGAATTTCACCCGCTTTCAGAGAAGCTCTACAGCTGGTGGAGTTACAGATCAAAGAACTGGGAAGAATCTGATAGAGGAAGAAGACTTGATCATATTTGGATTACTCCAAAATTAAATAAAATGATAATAAAGGCCTCTATACAAAAAGATATAAGAAGATGGGATAGGCCCTCGGATCACTCACCTTTAATAGCGGATTTTGAATTTTAATTATTTTATATAATAGCCGTTTTCAGAGCTTTCTATAGAAAGAATATTTTTAAATGGAACAATTTTCTTTCGGATTGTGTATATGTGTGTGGTTAAGGTTTTTGTTTCAATATCTTTATTATATCCCCAAACCTTATTTAATAAATAATCTTGACTTATAGTATCGCCTTTTGCCTCAATTAAGTGCCAGATTATTCTGGCCTCCTTATCAGTAAGCTTTACTGAATTATTTAACCCCTTTATTGCTTTTCCAGTCATATCTAAATTTATTTTTCTAAATTTTAAATTAGAATAATCAATCATATCTCTTTGAAGTGAAATATTTTCTATAATTTTTAATAATTCATTAAAATAAAAAGGGGTTTTTAAGAAAACAAATGAATTCTTTTCTAAATTTAAAATATCTTCAGATAAACCAATGGTAATTGCGGGGGGAGGATAAGAAGCCTCAGATAACAAATTTTTAATTTTTGTAACCTGCTCCTGTTTTACAGAATAAAAAATGGCTATGTCATTCTTTTTAAATTGATTAATATTAGTTATATCGAAAAAGTCTTGACTCACAACCAGACTATAATTTGATAATGCAGAAAACTGTTCTTCAAAAATTAAATTAAAAAACTTATCATCAGAAAATAAGAAAGCTTTACTTTTCAATTTTTATTCCTTGGTCCCATGATAGCTTCCCCTACTCTTATATGGGTTGCACCCAGCGCTATTGCTGTTTCAAAATCATTACTCATACCCATACTCAAATATTTTAACATATTTTTTTTTGATAACTTATTTAATAAAGCAAAATATACTGATGGCTCTTCGTTTGGAGGGGGCAACGTCATTAATCCGTTTATATTAATCCCTGAGAAATTTTTTGACTCGATAAAAAATTTATCCATGTCTTCAACATAAATTCCATTTTTTGAGCTTTCTTGAGATATATTTACCTGAAGAAATAGTTCTTTTATAGTTGAATTTGAAGATATATTTTCATTTATAATTTTCAAAGTCTTTATTTTCTCAATCGAATGAATAGCTGTAAAAAGATTAATTGCAATTTTAATTTTATTTGACTGAATTGGTCCAACCATATGAAGTTCAATGTCTTTACTGTTAGATAAAGTTTTTGCCCATTTTTTTTCAGCCTCTTGTACTTTATTTTCTCCAAAAAAAAGGTGACCAGCATCTATGAGTGGTTTTATTTTTTCAAAATCAAATTTTTTTGTAACTACAATTAATTTTATTTCAGACGGGTCTCTACTAAATTTAACCGCAATCTTTTCAATTCTATTTTTTATGGTTTCAAGATTTTTTTGAATATCTGTCATTGCTTCTTTGTCTTTATTGTTTATTTTATCCAATATCATAAATAATAAAATATAAAAGTTTGAATTAATTCATTTTGAGATAATGTAAGATTACTGTTATTGATAGAATTGTTTTAAAATTATCTTAAGTGGGAGTTATTTTTATGAATAGAAAAAGTAATATTGTTTTAATACTATGTATTTTACTTTTACTAAATAGCTGCTCGAGATTAAATCCTTTTTCAAAAAAAATGGATATTGAGACCTCGGAAATTGTTAACTCGCAGATATCAATGGCAGTAAATGCTTTTCTTTGGAGAGCAAGCTTAGATACCGTATCGTTTATACCAGTAAATGCTGCTGATCCTATTGGTGGTTTTATATCAACAGATTGGTACCTTGATCCAGAAAATACAAACGAAAGGATAAAACTAAATATTTACGTTAAGGATAGAAGGTTAAGAGCCGATGCCATAAGTGTTACAGTTTTTAGAGAAATTAAAGTATCTGAAGAATGGGTTAAGGCTGATGTAAATCCTGACACCTCAAGACTGGTTGAAGCTTCTATCTTAACAAAAGCACGCGAGCTGAGAATTGGCTCTATCGGTGACAGCTAGCGTCTAAATGTCTGAATACTATCCAGATAAAATTGAACCATATTGGCAGAAGATTTGGTCAGAAAAGAAATCTTTCAAACCAAAACCAATTTCTGAAAATAGACCAAAAAAATATATTCTTGAAATGTTTCCTTATCCTTCTGGAAATATTCATATGGGACATGTAAGAAACTATACTATTGGTGATGTTATCGCCCGCTACAGAAAGGCTCAAGGTGATAATGTATTACACCCAATGGGATGGGATGCGTTTGGGATGCCTGCAGAAAATGCAGCTATGGAAAAAAA
>QCGZ01000007.1 GCA_003279705.1 OCS116 cluster bacterium AG-390-I16 | reverse complement strand
TTCAATTTTACAAGGCAAGCACCATGTTGCCCATAAATTAATTAATAAAACTTTTCCTTTAAAGTTTTCTAAAAAAAACTGATTATTTTCCATGTCATAAAAATTAATTTGGCTCAGACTTGCTTCTTTATTAGGTTCAAGAAATACTTTATCATTATCTAAATTATTTTTTTTGATGCCAAAAGAAATAAAAAATAAAAAAACAAAAGAAGATATTAAGATTAGACCTATTAAGAGTGGTTTTTTTGATATATTCATATGGTATTACCTTAGATTGTTAACAGGTTCGGAAAAATGAAAAAAAAACCATCGAAGAATAAGATGTGGGGAGGAAGATTTACCTCAAAGCCATCAAATCTTTTACAGAAAGTTAATTCATCAATTCATTTTGATTATAAACTATTTGAAGAAGATATTGAAGCATCAATTGCACATGCAACAATGCTTGCAGAATGTAAAATAATTTCCAAAAAAGACTCTATATCAATCATCGCAGGTTTAAAAAAAATAAATAATAAATTTAAAAAAGGAAATTTTAAATTAAACCCAGAATTAGAAGATATTCATATGAATATCGAAGCTCAATTACAAAAAGAGATAGGAGATCCTGCAAAAAGGTTACATACTGCTAGATCTAGAAATGATCAAGTTGCGACTGATTTAAAACTTTATGTAAGAAAAAGAAACGATCAATTGATAAAAGAAATATCAAACTTACAATACGCATTATCAAAAAAAGCTAAAGCTGGATACAATATTTTGATGCCTGGATTTACCCATATGCAAACTGCCCAACCAATTACATTTGGTCATCATCTTCTTGCATATGTCGAGATGCTATCAAGAGATAAAAGTAGATTCATAGATTGCAATAAAAGATTAAATGATAATCCACTTGGATCAGGAGCATTATCTGGTACTTCTTTTCCAATAAATAGAAAAATCACAACAAAATCATTAGGATTTAACAAGCCGATGCAAAACTCATTGGATGCGGTTTCATCAAGAGATTTTGTTTTAGAAACGATTTCGTCAATAACTATTTGCTCTATTCACCTTTCAAGGTTGGCTGAAGAAATAGTAATGTGGATGTCTAGTGGTTTTAATTTTATCAGCCTACCCGATAATTTAACAACGGGGTCATCAATAATGCCTCAAAAAAAGAATCCTGATCTTGCTGAGCTTATTAGAGGCAAAACTGGAAGATTAATTAGTTCTTTCATTAATATGTCTATTGTTATGAAAGGATTACCTCTTGCTTACTCAAAAGATCTTCAGGAAGATAAAGAGCCGACTTTTGATGCTATAGAAAATATTCAATTATGTCTTCAATCAATGACTGCAATGATAACTTCACTAAAAGCCAATAAAGAAAATATGGAATTAGCTGCAGCTTCTCAATTCTCAACTGCTACCGATCTAGCAGATTGGCTTGTTCAAAATTTAAATATTCCATTTAGAACTGCACATGAAATTACAGGTAAAATTGTAAAAATGTGTGTTGATGAAAATATTACTTTAGAACAAATGGATATAGAAAAACTAAAAAAAATAGACAAAAGAATTAATAAAGAAATATACAAAGCCTTGAATATAAGAAACTCTGTTGAAAGAAAAATTTCTGAAGGTGGCACATCTCCAAAAAACGTTCTAAAACAAGCTAGTCAATGGATTAAGAGACTTGAAAATGGTAAATAAAGAAAAACTTCTTATTATTTTTATTATTTTATTAGCTTTGGGTAGTTGTGGAAGAAAAGGAGATTTATTACCACCTCCAAATCTCACTTCAATGTTATCTTCTAATTCTGTTTCGGACAGTAAATAATGATTAATTATAATTATAAAAAAGGGAATCTTATTTTTGATGATCTAAACATTAAAAATATTACAGAAGAAATTGAAACTCCTTTTTATTGTTATTCTTTGAATCATTTGAAAGATCAATATTTATCACTTGATAACTCTATTAGCCTGAAAGATTATGAAATTTGTTATGCTGTAAAATCAAATTCAAATCAGTCAATAATAAAGAATTTTGCAAATATGGGTTCAGGAGCTGATGTTGTATCAATCGGTGAAATGAAACGTGCCCTTAAAGCTAATATATCACCAAATAAAATAGTTTTTTCAGGAGTTGGTAAGAACTCCAATGAGATTAAGTTCGCATTAGAGAATGATATTTTAATGTTTAATGTAGAGTCAGTAAGTGAATTAAAAAAAATTTCTAGTGAGGCTTTATTACAATCAAAGAAAGCTCCAATTGCTATTAGAATAAATCCAGATATTTCTGCAGGGGGAAATGAAAAAATATCAACTGGTAAGGCTCAAGATAAATTTGGAATAAGCTGGAAGGAGGCTTATGAAGTTTACGAATATGCATCTACCCTTAATGGAATAGAAATTAAAGGAATTGATGCTCATATTGGTAGTCAAATAAATCAACTAGAACCTTTTAGCCATTCATTTGATAAATTAAAAGAAATTACATCGATGCTAAAAAACAAAGGTCTTAAAATAGATATTATAGATGTCGGTGGGGGTCTAGGAGTCAAATACAAAGAAAATGAAACCCCGATTGATGTAAAAAAATATGGAGAATTATTATCAGAAAAACTTGGAGAATTAGATTGTAAAGTAATTATTGAGCCAGGAAGATTTTTAACTGCAAACGCAGGAATATTAGTAACAAAAATTCTTCATATAAAAAAATCTGATATTAAAAATTTTGTTATTGTTGATGCGGGAATGAATGATTTTATTAGACCAACTCTATATGGGGCACATCACAATATAATACCACTCAAAGAGCCAGAAAAATTAGAAAATCTAAAATGTGATATTGTGGGACCAGTATGCGAAACTGGTGATTTTTTTGCTAAAGATATAGATCTAAATGATATAAATGAAGATGATTTTCTAGCAATATGTTCTACTGGGGCATACGGATCAGTTCAATCCTCAAATTATAATACTAGGGCAAGTATAGATGAGTTATTAATAAATAACGGTGAATATGAAATTATTAGAAAAAGAATTAATGAAGACATTATTATTGATAAAGATATAATTTCAAAATGGGTATAATTACTCAATAATTTCAACAAAAATATTAGAAGCATTTTCAGGAAAATTAATAAATTTAACTTCAAAATCCTTAATTTCTAGATAATCAAAAAATTCATTATTAAATTTTATAGTTTCCCTCATTAAAACTGTTCTATCACTACTTTCTATAATGATCATTACAGATGGTACTTTTCTTATATAATTTTCTTGATTTATTAAAGACCCAGAAACTATTAATGGAAAGCCATCCTCAGTGGAAGATATTCTGCTAGATAGATTGTTGATCTCTATTCCCCTATACTTTATTGAAGGATCAAAAATTTCTATTATGGGTGATAAAGTAGGAAATTTATTCACAATTAAAACCCTATTATTCCAGCCAATAATAAAAGAGCTAAAAAATAAAAGTAAAAAAATCCAAAAAATAAAATCTAATTTATTTTTCTGTGGCTTATTAAATACAACCGGCAAAGGGTGATCAGGTTTCACATTTTTATCAATTTTTTCTTGATTTTTGACGTTTGTCTTTAGACCTTGTGTTGAAGATGGCTCAAATAATTTAGGAATATCAATTGGCTCCCCTTTTGAAGATGAAGTCCAAATTAGTGAACATCTTGAACATTTTAATTTTTTAGGTGATCCGTTAAATTTTTTTTCATCTAGGAAAAAATTTGTGCTGCATGATGGACATTGAATAATCATTAAATTCTTTTAAAACCTATAAATTATTTGGTGAAACTTTAATAATTTTACCAGAATTTTTCTTTCCTCTACCATCTGTTAGAATAATTAAATTGCCATTTTTAGATGATTTTATACTTCTAATTCTAGAGTTAATCTCTTTAAACATAATTTCTTCAGAAACGACAATATTATCTTTAATTACTAATCTTCTTACATCACCAGGTGACAAAGCTGAAATAAATAAATTTCCATACCACTCAGAAAATAAATCACTGTAATAAAAAGTCATATCAGATAAAGCAATTGAAGGCGTCCAATATTTTATAGGCTGCTCCATTCCCTCTTTTTTCTTAAATGGTGAAATGATAGTACCATTATAATCAATACCATATGTTATTGCTGGCCACCCATAATTTAAACCTGGATTAATAATATTTAATTCATCGCCACCTTTTGGACCGTGTTCATGACTATAAATAACTCCATTGATATCTTTTGTAAGTCCTTGCTGATTTCTATGACCATAAGTAAAAATATCTTTAAGAGCTTTATCGTCTCTAAAAATAGGATTATCACTTGGAATTGTACCATCATCATTAATTCTCAATATTTTACCAAAATGATTATCTAATTCTTGAGACTTCTCTCTATGATTAAAACCATCCCCAGATGAAATTAACAAGGTATTGTCTTTTAAAAATAATAGTCTAGCACCATAATGAGCTGATGTTTTTCTAAAGGCTTTTGCAGTATGAATTGTCTCTATATCAACTAAAGTGTTTTCTTGGAGTTTGGCCCTAGAAACACGCAGAGTATTTCCTTCTTTAGTTTTAATAGAATAAGATAAATAAATAAGGTTATTTAATTCAAAATCAGGATGCAATTCAACATCGGACAAACCACCTTGACTTCTGGATAATACTAAAGGAACATTTGATACTGTTGTTAATGTTTTTAAGCTTGGATTATAAATTTTTAATTTTCCAGTTAGCTCTGAAACTAAAAAATCTCCATTTGGAAGAAAATCAATATCCCAAGGCATATCAAGCCCTTCATATAAAGTTTCCAGCTTATATATTCTGTCTTTAGCATTCGCTGAAGAACCTAATAAAAAAAGAATTATAAAAATTAATAAATATTTAGTTATTTTTTTCATATTTAAGTACCTTTAAAAAAAATTCTTTTAATTGATTAAAAAATATTCCTCCAAAAAAACCAATTAAGCAGAATATAAATAAACCCATTAACTCTCGCGCACTAGAAATCAATACAATTTCATCAAAAGTCATCCTTGTATAAAAAATAATTCCATAAACGCTTACAAGCCCAGCAAAGCCGAAGGAAAACATGGCATTAATAGGTATAATAAATCTTATTATAGCTGTTAAAGAATAACCTAAGAATAATGTAATAAAAATTAAACTATACATATTTATAGGGATTCCCCATTGAATTAGAATTGTCGATAAACCGCCTCGAAGATCATGAAAAAGTGAGTCAACTAAAACAAAAAATGAAATATCAAATCCTTGAGTTTTTAACCAAAATATATTCCATATAGTATTCTGAAAAAGTATAAAAACACTAGTTAAAATAGCAGAAAATATAAAAGCCAGTAACAGGCTAAAGAAAAGTTTTATTAAATACATCTTAAGATTACCTCTTCTCTATTAGCCATATACCCATTGTAATAAAAATTAAACCAAATCCAATTACAAAATTAATTTTCTCATTTAGAAAAAAAATACCAATTAATAATGCCCAAACTGGGATTAAATAATTTACAAGTGAAAGGAATAATGGTCCTTTTAGAGAAATTATTTTAAACCACAGTAGTGTTGCTATTCCTGTTGGAAACACTCCTAAAAGAAATAATGCGAAAAGACTTTTGATTGAAATCTTATCAAAATTTAGTGGGTTACTTTCAAAAAGAGATAATATTAATAAACCAATTATACTCCCACATATCAATGAACTAAGAGATCTTTCAAAAGAGTCTTCTGAAGGAGCATTTTTTATTATTACGCTTGCCAAAGCAAAAGAAAATGTTCCAAATAAAACAGCAACCTGACCAATAAAGAAGTTATTATCAATAGTTAAACTATTGAGACTATTAAACCCTACGAGTAAGATAATACCAAATAATCCTAAAAAAATTCCAAAAATTACTTTTATGTTAAGTAAACGATCTTTAAGTAAAAAGTTAGATAAAACTATAGTTATAATTGGATTTGCACCCATTAAGATTGCAACCAAAGAAGATGGGATAAACTGTGCTCCCCATGAAATAATTGAAAATGGTAATGAAAATCCTAAAAATCCAATCAAGGAACTCCATAACCAAAAATTTAAGGAAATTGGTAACTTTCTATTCAAAATAAGAAAAAATGTGAATATTGTAATACTGCCAATGATAAGCCTCAAGGACATCACTTTTAGAGGACTAATTGTTTCTAATGAAATTTTTAAGGCAGCAAAAGCTGACCCCCACATAACAACTAAACAAAAAAGCATTACGTAAGGGAGAAAGTTAGAAAGAGTTTTTTTCATAGAATAATTCATAGATATATGTTCGAGTAATATTCTTTAAATAGACTAAGAATGATTATTAAGATAGAAAAAATAAGTATATTTCTATAATTATTATTCTATGAGAAGAAAAATTTTTATTTCAACAAAGATCAAAATCATTTCCTTACTAATTCTTATATCTTTTTTAAGTTTTGATATTTTCAATTTTCTAAATCTAGGTAATAAAAAAGAAATAATTAGTGAAAACAAAAAAGCCATTGTTGTTTTAACGGGGGGACCTAGAAGATTGGAAGAAGGCTTCCAGTTATTAGAGAAAAAAATGGGAGGTGCTCTTTTTATTTCAGGAGTGAATCCAATAGTTACAATAAAAGACTTAAAAAAAATTTTAAATGCAAATACTTCTAACAAAAAAAATATTTTATTTGATTGCTGTGTTTATTATGAAAAAAAATCAGAAAATACCCAATCAAATTCCATTGAAGCAAATAAATGGTTAACTGAAAATGAATATAATGAAATTTTTTTAGTTACATCCTCATCTCATATGCCAAGAAGTATTTACGAGTTTAAAAAAAATGCTCCTAAAATTACCATATATCCTTGGAATATTGCTGAAAAAGAAAAAACAACTTTTAATAATATAAAAAAATTAACTATCGAATATTTGAAATTTAATTTTATAAGATTACAATATTTATTTAAATCAAATAATAGTTATGAATATTAAAAATAAAATTTTTTCAATTATTTCAATTAGTTTACTAATTTTAATTACTGCAATAATTGCAATTTTAGGCTTACCCTTTTTAGCATTGCCAAGAAAGTATACTGCTAAACTAATTAATTCTTGGTCTAAAATAATGTTATTATTTTTTAAAAATTATGATGGTTTAGATTGGGATGTCGAAGGTATCAATAATATCCCTAATGGTCCATTTGTAGTAGCGTCAAAGCATCAGTCTGTTTGGGATACAATTTTTTTCACTGCTTTTTTCTCTGATGCAGCAATGGTTTTAAAAAGAATAATTATATTGATTCCGTTTTATGGGCTACATGCCATTAAAGCAAAAATGATATGGCTGGATAGAAAAGGTCATAGCAAGGCCCTAAAAAAGTTGATTAAGCAAGGAGAAAACTGTAAAAATGAAAAAAGGCCAATTGTTATTTTTCCAGAAGGTACAAGGAGTCAAGTCGGGCATAAAAATGAATATAAGCCTGGAGTTACAGCTTTATATAAATTTTTAAGTATACCATGTATTCCTGTTGCGCTTAATTCTGGTATATATTGGGAAACTAAAGGTCTTAAAAGAAATAAAGGAAAAATTATAGTAAAATTTATGGAGCCTATTGAACCTGGCTTAAGTAGAGACGAATTTGAAAAAAAATTAGAGACTGTTATTGAAAGTGAAACAAAAATCCTAGTCGAAAGTGCAATTAATTAGTTAATTATTTATTTTTTCTACCAAAATCAATTGTGTTCTCATCCTGTCCTGCATCAATAATTCTCTTTCTAACATTTCTTGTTCTTTCGAAGCTAGAAAAAAGCATATTTGTATCTTTCTCTAAAATAGATTTTTTTAATTTTGTTAAATCATTAGAAAATAGATCCAACATTTCCAAAACTGCCTCACTATTATATGTAAAAATATCACTCCACATTTTTGGATCAGATGCTGCAATTCTTGTAAAATCCCTAAAACCACCAGCTGAATACTTTACTACTTCAGAATCAGTTACGTTAGCTAGATCATTTGCTGTTCCAACAATATTATATGCTATGAGGTGAGGAATATGACTTGTTATTGCCAGTACTTTATCATGGTGTAAGGCATCCATAATTTCAACTCTTGAGCCAAGTGATTCCCAAAAACACTTAATACTTTCAATGCTGTCTTTTGAATTGTCTTCTGTTGGAGTTAAAATGCACCACCTATTTTCAAATAATTCAGGAAAGCCAGAGTCAGGTCCAGATTCCTCTGTACCTGCAATAGGGTGACCTGGAATAAATTCAACCCCACTTGGAATTAAGTCCTTTAACTCCTCTAAGACAGTAGACTTTGCTGATCCAGTATCAGTTACAATACTGCCTTTTTTTAAAAAAGGAGCTATTTCTTCAATTATTGGCTTAAATGTTGATAAAGGTGTTGCTAATATTACCAAGTCAGCACCATCTGCAGCCTTAATTAAGCACTTTTCAGCTTCATCAACAAGACCTCTTTCAATCGCCCTAAAAAGAGTTTTCTCTGTTTTTGCATAGCCAATAATTTTGGACTTAAAGTTATTTTTCTTCATACTAAGACCGATTGAGCCTCCTATTAATCCGAGCCCAATAATGCAAACAGTGTCAAAATTATTTTTCATATTATTGTGAAAGCTCCTTTAAGGATTTAATTAAAAGATTATTAGCCTCATCATTTCCAATACTCACCCTCAGAAAATCTGGTAAATTATACTCATGCATTTGCCTAAGAATTAAACCTTTAGAGCATAAATAATCAAAAACATGATTTGCATCAAAACTTAGATTATTTGAAACCTGAAATAAAATAAAATTACAATTACTTGGAATTGTTAAATATCCTAAGCTATCAAGCTCCTTAGTAATTTTTGGAAGCCATAAATTATTGTGTTCGATTGATTTTAAAATATGGTTTTGATCATTAACAGCAGCTACTGCAACTTTTTGAGCTGTGGAATTCACTGAAAAAGGTATCCTTAATCGACCTAAAACGTTAATTACTTCATCAGGGCAATAAGCCCATCCTACTCTTAAGCCCGCAAGACCATAAGCTTTTGAAAAAGTTCTTGTCACAACAATATTATTATTATCTTCAATCAATGAAATAAATGAAGAGTAATTATTATCATTTACGTACTCTATGTATGCTTCATCAATAATTAATAGTATTTTAGATGGAAGATTTTTATGAAGATTTATTAAATCTTCATATGAAACCATTGTACCAGTAGGATTGTTTGGATTAGCTATAAAAATCATTTTTGTAGAATTATTTATTAAATCTAAAATTGAATTTATCTGCGTTTGAAAGTTTATCTCTTTGGCTCTAACAATTCTTGCGCCCGATGCCTGAATAGCTAGAGGATAGACTGCAAAAGAATTCTCTGAAACAATTGCTTCGTCATTTCCAGATAAATAAGCTCTAGCAAGCAAATGAAGTATTTCATCTGAACCACATCCGCAAATTATATTTTTTGCGTTTATAGAGTAGAATTGGGACAACTTTTTTATTAACAATGAGTTTGATGGATCAGGGTATACGGTTATATCCTTTATAGCTTCGTTATATGCATTTATTACACTTTCGCTTGGCCCAAGTGGATTTTCATTTGAAGATAATTTAAATATTTTATCAACGCCATTAATACTACTAGCGCCACCTTTATAGGGCTTTAAATCATTCAAAAAATTATTTGGTATAGGTTTATTCATATTTAAAAAACATTATTCTGATTAATAGTTATATTATTAAAATCTCAAAAAAAGAAATTATAGTTTTTTATATAACTTATAAAATTCTTATAACAAAACTTTAAAATTCAGTAATAGGCATATTTTATTTGCAATTTATAAAAATAAGTCTTATTTATCAAACTACATTTTGAGAGGGAGTAATCCCTGCCAACCTGCAATAACCTGCGAAGGTGGTAACTTTAATGTGGCTTAATAAGCAAAAAAAGGTTCTTTCTCTCATTTGTAAAATATAGTTAAGTTTAGCTTCCTAAAGAAGCTGGGTATTTGATTTTCAGATTGTGCACCCTAGATTTCCTAAAAGCACTAAAGAGAGGAAAAAATGAAAAAACAATTCTTAAAAAAAACTCCATCACTACTATCATTTTTGGTATTAGTTTTATTTATTTCTTTAACCCCGCTGAGCGTAATGTCTCAAGAAGCAACAGCATTTAAAAGTGCTGGGAAATGGCTAGTCGGTCTTAAAGTTTTAAATTTAGATCCTGATGAAAAATCAGTAACTTCAATTGGCGGTGAAGCAAAAGTTGATGATGATACTGTACCGGAACTAGATATTAGATATTTTTTAACTGATAATATTGCTATCGAAGCAATTTTTGGTACTACTGAACATAGTGTAAAAGCCGTTGGAACAGCTCTTGGAGATGTTAATTTAGGTACAGTCAAAGTTTTACCGCCTACATTTACTCTTCAATATCATTTCAATAGCGAAAGTAGATTCTTGCCATATATCGGTGCTGGAATAAATTATACTTTTTTCTACGATGATAATCCTGGTGATGCTGTAGGTATTAGCTACAAAGATGAGGTTGGTTTTGCGCTAAATATAGGTTTTGATTATGTTATTAATGAAAATAACTATTTTAATGTAGACATCAAAAAATATAAGCTTTCAACTGATACAGTGATTGATGCTGGGCCTGCTGGAATTGCAACTGCATCAGTAGACCTGGACCCACTAGCTGTAAGTATTGGCTATGGTTGGAGATTTTAAAGAATTAATTAAATATTAATTCTAATATTTCCAATAAGAGGTTATCTTATTGTTATGAATACTGATCAAAATAAACTTCCATGTTCATATTTTACAGATACTAAACCTCTTTTACTTGAAAATGGAACAAGTATAGATGAGCTTACTGTAGCCTATGAAAGCTATGGTAAGCTCAATAAAGATAAATCAAATGCAATAATAATTTGCCATGCCCTTTCTGGAGATCAGTTTTTGGCAAGCAAAAATCCTTTAACAAATAAAGATGGTTGGTGGAATAGAATGGTCGGTAGTGGGAAACCTATTGATACTGACAAATATTTTGTAATTTGTGCAAATGTTCTTGGTGGTTGCCTAGGATCAACTGGACCTACTTCGATAAATCCGTCTAACGGTGAAGAATATGGGCTAAATTTTCCAGTTATAACTATTTCCGATATGGTAAATGCACAAATGAGGTTAATTCAGTACCTAGAAATTGATAAACTCTTATCAGTTATTGGAGGGTCAATGGGTGGAATGCAAGTTCTTGAGTGGGCAGCTTCTTATCCATCTAATATTCTCTCTGCTATACCAATTGCGACATCTTCTAGACATACAGCGCAAAATATTGCATTCCATGAACTTGGTAGACAGGCTATAATGGCAGATCCAGATTGGAGTGGTGGTAACTATATAAAAGTTGGTACCAATCCTACCAAAGGGTTGTCAATTGCAAGAATGACAGCTCATGTTACTTATTTATCTGAGGCTTCTCTAACGAAAAAATTTGGAAGAAGGCTTCAAGATAAAGAAGAAATAAGTTTTGGATTTGATGCCGATTTTCAAATCGAAAGTTACTTAAGACACCAGGGCCTAACTTTTGTGGATAGGTTTGATGCCAACTCTTATCTTTATATTACAAGAGCTATGGATTATTTTGATTTAGAAAAAACTCATAAAAAAAGTTTAACAGAAATTTTTGAGAAAACTAATATTAAGTTTTTGATAGCATCATTTACTGGAGATTGGCTTTATCCACCATCTGAAAATTTAATGATTGTTAGAGCATTAAGCGCAGGAGGGGCTGATGTTAGTTTTGTTAATATTGAATCTGACAAAGGTCATGATGCATTTCTTTTGGAAGAACCAGAGTTTGACGATGCAATGAGGGGGTTTATTAATTCAGTTTCTATAGAGGCGAAAATATAATGAATAACAATAGAACTGATCTTGAATTAATAACATCTCTCGTAGAAGAAGGGATAAGAATACTTGATGTAGGTTGTGGAAATGGAGAGTTACTTCAATCCCTAAAAGATAAAAAAAATGTTAAAGGACAAGGTCTAGAGCTTAAACAAGAGAGAGTTAATCAATGCGTATCAAAGGGTTTGTCGGCTATTCAAGGAAATGCTGATAGCGACCTCAGCCTCTATCCAAATCAGTCATTTGATTGCGTAATTTTAAGCCAAACAATCCAAGCGACTAATAACCCAAAAAATATTTTAATCGAATTAGTTAGAATTGGTAAAAAAGCAATTGTCTCAATACCAAATTTTGGCTTTTGGAAAGTAAGGTTAGGTTTTGCAACTTATGGTAAAATGCCTATAACAAAAAAACTTTCAAACAATTGGTATGATACTCCAAATATCCACTTATGTAGTATACTAGATTTTGTTGATTTATGTCGGGAGCTAAATATTAAAATTGAAAAAACAATTGTTCTTTCATCAAATAAAACTAAATCATATAATGGTTCTCCAAGTAATTGGTCAAATTTTTTTGGGGAAGAGGCAATTTTTTTAATAAAAAATTAAGCTTTTATATCGCCTTTAATTTTTTGATTAATTAACTTTTTATTATTTTTAACTGGTACTAAATAATTTTTTTTACCCTTTATAATTATTACTCCAGAGAAATACTTTGTTAGTGCATTATTTAAAAATTCAAATAATTTTAATCTATCAATTAAAAATCTACTTTTAGATGGCGGAAGAAATAAAGAGTATTCTATATCTAAAGGAGTAAAAAAATTATTTGATAATAATAGATTTAATTCACAAGAATTAAATGTTCTTAAAGAGTTTAAATTTTTTTTATAAAAGAAACTCCAAAATCCAAATGTATTTGGTGTCACAATTATTATCTCACCATCTTTTTCTAAAACCCTCCAAGCTTCCCTTAAAAATTTTTTATGGTTATATAAATATTCAAAACAATTTACAACAAGTAACCGATCGATTGATAGGTCGTCTAATGGAAGAGTGTATTCATTAACTGAAACTGTTAAATTTTTTTCATCTACAGAAAAATTGAATAATCCGAATTTTTTAGGAACGAGAAAAAATAATCTTTGAAAATTAGACTTAAAAATTCCTAAAAAAGGAAATCCATAACCTATCACAGCATTCCTTGAATTATTGAAATCTGGCCATAATAAAAAAATTTTCTTTGAAATAATTTGAATTACAGATTTGCCTAAAAAACTAGAATAAAAAATTTTAAGATTTTCAATATTTATTTTCATATTATATACTCTAATTTAATTCAGAATTCCGTTGGAGATATAATTGATTGTAGAACAAATATGGACAGGTAATCAATTTCGTAATTTTAATTATTTAATCGTATGCCCTGAAACTGGTGAAGCTATGGCTGTTGATCCTCTTGATCACGAAAAATGCCTAGCAATTTGTAAGAAAAATGGTTGGGAAATTACAAAAGTACTAAATACTCATGAACACTGGGATCATATTGGTGGTAATCAAAGCATAATAGAATCCACTAATGCAAAACTTTTGGCCCATAAGAATGCAAAGAACGTAATCGATGGTATAGATATCGGTTTATCGGCTGGTGATAATGTTAAGATAGGCTCTTCAATCACTTTAAATGTTTTAGATACGCCTGGCCATACTATGAGCCATGTATGTTTATTTGCAAATAACGATAACCCCTCCTTATTTTGTGGAGACACACTATTTAATGCTGGTGTAGGACACTGTAAAGGAGGCGGTAATCCTGAGGAATTATATGATACCTTTATAAATCAGCTATTTAAGTTACCTAATGATACGAAAATCTACCCTGGTCATGATTATTGGGAAAATAATTTAAAATTTACCTTAGATCGAGAACCAGAAAATATTAAGGCTAAAGAAATGATTGAAGGAACACTTGTAAAAAATCCTGACGATGCATTAGTATCAACAATTGAAATTGAGAAAGAAATAAATTCCTTCTTTAGATTAAAAAATGAAGAAATTATAAATAAATTAAGGGATGATTTTCCAGACCTACCTAAAAATCCAAGTACAAAAGAAGTTTTTTTAAAATTAAGAGAACTAAGAAATGAGTGGTAAAATTTAATCATATTTTAATCTTTGGAGCTAATTGAACAAAGACTACACCCAAAAATATAAGACTAGCACCTATAAACCCATTAAAATTTAAAATCTCTGATAAAATTATCCATCCAAAAAATGCAGCAAATATTGCCTCAGTACTCATAATTAAAGCAGCAGGTGTTGGCTCCACTAATCTCTGACCAAACATCTGAAGAGTAAAACCAATACATACTGATCCTAGGGAACAATAAAAAAGATAAAAAATCCCTGAACTTGAAATATCTTTAAAGTCTAAAAAATTTTTACCTTCAAAAATACTTCCATAGATAAATAATAAAGAACCACAAATAATAAATTGAATTATTGAAAATTTGAAAATTGGAAGCTTTGATACTGAGTAAGATACCACATGTAAATGAATAGCCCAAAAAATAGCGCTAAGGATTACCCACAAATCTCCATTGCTTATATTAGTTAGGCTTATATTATCACCTGAAGAACTTAGTAAAATTGAACCTATGAAACAAATTATTATACTTGGCAATATAGACCAATGTATTGATTTTGAGATAAAAATTCCAATTATAGGAACAATTAAAACATATAGACTTGTATAAAACCCAGCATTAGTGGCTGTTGTTGTCACAATTCCAATTTGCTGAGTTAAGGCAGCTAACGCTAGTACCATACCGCTTATAGACGAAAACATTACAAATTCCTTGAAAGATTCTATTTTTTCTGAAGAAAATTTAATGAAAAAAAATAGAATTATACCTCCAATTAAAAACCTCAAAGATGTAAATTGTATTGGTGACCAGTCTTCCATAGCAATTTTTTGAGGTACGAATGTAGAACCCCATACAATTGATGCTATTAATAAAAGAATTAGACCTTTTGTTTTTGATGAAATAATCAAAATAAAAGTTTATTTTGGTTCTTTAGTCTCTATTACCTTACGACCATTATACATGCCTGTTTTTAGGTCAATATGGTGAGGTCTGTGAAGCTCTCCAGAATCTTTGTTTTCTACATAAGTAGGGTTCTCTGATTGATGACCACCTCTCCTCTTTCCTCTTCGAGAAGGGCTCACCTTTCTTTTTGGAACTGCCATTTTATACTCCGCTCGGTATATTAATTTCTTTGAAGGACTTATAACCCTATAGATGCTTTGGGGCAAGTAATTAGATTAATACTTAACTATACATTCATCACAAAGAAAATATAAATTATCAGGATCATTTAAGTTTTCTGACCATTTAATAGTTTTTAAAAAATTATTTTTTAAATTATAAAATAAATTTTTATTATAATTATCTCTTTCCTGAATATTCATTAGCCCAAAAAAATTTTTTAAAAATGTATAATCATTCTTTTTTTGATCAAATCTTTTAATTTTATAATTTTCAATATTTGCTAAATTTTTTGCTTTATTTACCGCATCTTCAAAAGATCCTATTGCGTCAACAAGGCCTTTATCTAAAGCGTCGCTGCCTGACCAAACTCTACCTCTTGCTATATCATTAACCTGATCAATTGATAAATTTCTTCCCCTAGATACAATACCTGTAAAATTATCATAAAGCCTATCCACAGAACCCTGGATTAGATTAATCAATCTATCTGAAGGAGTTTTAAGAAATACGCCACTATTGAGACCACTAGAAAAAGGTGTTTTTTCAATTCCATCCTCATTTAGTCCTATTTTTTTAGCTGTTTTTTCGGCATTGAATAAAATGGCTGCGACACCAATAGAGCCTGTTACAGTAGTTTCATGAGCGAATATAAAATCTGACTCAGCTGCAATCCAATATCCGCCAGAAGCTGCAACACCTCCCATTGAAACAATAATTGGTATCTCGAGATTCTTAATCTCCATAAGCTCCTCTCTAATAAGCTCTGATGCAAAAGCGCTACCCCCAGGGGTATTAACTCTCAAAATAAGGGCTTTTAGATCTTTTTCTTTTCTAGCATTTTTAATCAATAAGGAAATATTTTCTCCTCCAGCAATACCCCTAGGTTGACTCCCATCCATAATGGTGCCTGCAACTGAAATTACTCCTATTATATTTTCACTATTAGTTATTTCAGATTTTAAATATTCATCTAAACTAATATATCGCCAATCTTCTTTTGGATGTGGAAATTTATCACTTAGATATTGCTCGGTTTCAGACCTCGTTTTTAAACTATCTACCAGTCCATAATTAAGAGCTAAACTAGCAAAATCAAAATTATTATCTCCTGCCAGAATATCGGCATTTTCTATATAAAAATTAATTTTACCAGTCTCAAGATTTCTATTTTTCTCAATTAGATTAGAAGTAAATTCCCAAATCGAACTTTGTAATTTTAAATTTGCCTCCTTTGACTCATCACTCATTGATTCCTCAGTAAAAATTTCAGTTGCACTTTTATATTCACCTTTTGAAAACTGAATAACTTCAATATCGAGCTTATCTAGTAAATTTTTTATAAATACTCTTTTGGAAGACCATCCATAAAGAGAAACTCCGCCATTTCGATGAGCAATTATTTCATCTGCAGTGGATGCCAAAATATATGATGACTGAGAATAATAGTCTGCTATTGCAATAATACTTTTCTTTGTATTTTTTTTGAATTTTAACAAAGTTTCAGAGATATAAATTATATCTGCTGGATACCCGCCAATAAAGTTACTTAAATCAATAACAATGCTTTCTATATTTTTATCGTCTCCAGCTAACTTAATTGCTTTAACAATTTTACTAATTTCAATTTCCTTAGGATCACTGCTCTGGATAAATAAATCAAAACTACTCTTATTTTTTGTCTGCTCAACAAGGATACCATCCATTTGTATTAGTAATGCGGTTCCGGTTTTTATATTTGAAGTAAATTTTGAAAAATAATTAAATATAATCATAATGATAATTAATACAGTTAGAGTTCTGATAAAAAAAGTTGGAATATAAGAAATTAAAGTCCATAGCCACTTCAAAATCTTAAAAAGGTTGCGAGCAATATTTTTTAGAGTACTCAAATTCTTAATCCTTAATTTGGTTAACCATAATTATTATTATTTTCATCGCCCTTAATACAATAAAAATAAGTAAGGGGAATAATACCTATAATAGTAAAAGTTAAAAGTATCCACCAACCAGATTTATTTATGTCATGTAATCTTCTAATAGAAACAGCAATTTCAGGAATTATAAATATAAAATTAGATATAAAAAGTAATCCATTTAGACCAAGACTCTCAATAAAAGTAATAGACAAAAACATCAAAATTCTAAACAGTTGCCAATACCAAAATTCCTTTCTTGATGACCTAGTCTCAAAGTCAAAATATTTATTAAAACAATTTATTACTGAATTTATTAAATCATCAAATATAGTTGCAATCATAATCTTAAATCGAAAAACGTTCTCCAAGGTAAACGCGCCTTACATCATCATTTTTAATAATATCTTCTGGTTTACCTTCAATTAAGACAGAACCCTCATGAATTAAAACTGCTCTGTCTATTAAGCCCATAGTCTCTCTAACATTATGGTCAGTAATTAAAACTCCAACACCTTTATCTTTTAAATGTGAAACTAATTCTTTGATTTCACCAAGAGCAATTGGGTCAATACCAGCAAAAGGTTCGTCAAGTAAAATATAATTTGGTTTTCCTGCAAGACATCTAGCGATTTCAACCCTTCTTCTTTCTCCACCAGATAATGCTAATGAAGGTGTTCTTCTTAAATGACTAATATCAAATTCTGTTAATAATTGATCAAGGTTACTTTCAATGACTTGTTTATCATTTTCTACAATTTCAAGTATGGATTTTATATTATCTTCTACATTCAAGCCTCTAAAAATTGAAGCCTCTTGCGGTAGATATCCAATACCATTTTTTGAACGTTTATATATTGGAAGATCTGTTACATCAAAACCATTTAATAAAATAGAACCAGCATTTGGTTTTATTAAACCAATAATGGTATAAAAAATAGTAGTTTTACCTGAGCCATTTGGACCAAGAAGGCCGACTGCCTCACCTTTATTTATACTAAAGCTAACCTCTCTAACAACAGGACGATCATTATAAGATTTACTAATACGTTTAATCTCAAGACCTTGATCATTATTGCTAATTATGGAAGGTTTACCCTTTAGGTTATTATTCATCTTTTTTTTCACTTTGCATTAAAACACCTTTAACTCGATTATTTTGATTGCCATCGGCCATGAAATCTATTGCACCAGATTCTAAATCGATTAAAAGCTTGTTACCTTTTAGTGTTGTAAGACTATTTTCAACGGTAACATTTCCTAATAAAATAATTTCATTATTACTTACACTATAAGAAGCATTATTTCCAGTTGCAGTCATATCTTGATTTGAAATAACTACTCCGTTGAACGCATATAGACTAGTTATTAGGGGCAATGAAGCGTCATTCGTAAAAATAAATTTCATTTGGTCAGCTTTAAAATTCAGTGGCCCTTGATTTATACTAACTGATCCTGAAAAACCCCCCTCAAGAGCAATTTTATCAATATACATTTTATCAGCATTAACCTTTAGCGGTGCATTAATATTAGTATCAAAAGACATCAATTCATTAGCTAATAATTGATTATTTAAATATATAAAAATTGAAAAAAAAATTAAATAACTTCTAATTAAGGACACTGTATTTATTCCTCGCTAATTTGTTTCATAAAACTTGAAGGTATAATTAATTTAACCCCAGAGGATATAAAGATTTTATTACCTCTTTCATGTATCTCGACATTACCTGCATCAAATTCAATTTCGCCTTTTCTTCCTTGAACAGGCCCATCTAAAAAAGTAAATCCAGTTTCCAAGTTTACATTTACAACTTGAGCAATAAAGTCATAACCATCTGATGTTTTTGAAACAATATCATCAAAAAAAACTGCAATATTATTTTTTGCAAAATATTTTGCATTTCTAGAATTCACACTTATCGTTTGAACTCCCTCATCACCAAGAGTAATACTTACATTTTCTAATTCTATATCCTTAAGATCTGGTCCAAGAGGGCTTGCCCTGAGAGCATTCAAAACAAATGGTTGACCAGAGGAGGTTTCACCAATCATAGATGGCTTTAAAACTCCATCGTTAGATTGTTCTGATAAAATAAGATTTAGATTTTTATCTTCTGTATTTGATTTAATATTTATAGATTGAAAAAATATAAGAGAAACTATTATTAATGCGATTAAAGGAAAAATAACTTTCAATTTTTTAATTCGAATATTTTGGACTTGGTCTTTATTTATCATTTGATTAATTAATGACTAAATATATCAATATCTGGCCATCCTTTTAAATCTAAATCCACTCTAGTTTTTATAAATGAAAAGCATTCTTTAGCCATATCTTGCCTATTCATTTTTACCAACTGTTCATCAAGCTTGGATTTAATCTTGTGCAAATAGATGACATCTGAGGCTGCATATTTTTTCTGATCTTCAGATAATTCTTCTGCGCCCCAATTAGAGCTCTGCTGTTGCTTGGATAAATCTATATTTAATGTCTCTTTACATAAATCTTTTAATCCATGTTTATCTGTATATGTCCTAACAAGTTTAGAGGCAATTTTAGTACAATAAATAGGTTCACAATCTATATTTAGATATTTTTTAAAAACAGCCACATCAAACCTAGCAAAATGAAAAATTTTTAAGCAATTTTTATCTGTTAAAATTTTTTTCAAATTTGGGGCATTATAATTATCTCTATCAAGCTGAACTAAATGAGCATTTCCATCACCTGATGAAAGTTGAACTAAACAAAGCGGATCTCTCTCTGGTCTTAGGCCAAGTGTTTCAGAGTCAACAGCAATTGATTCATTAAATTCAATTTCTGGAGGTAAATCATTTTTATGAAAAAAAATTTCTGTCATTTAAGCTCTTTAAATAAATAATTTTAAGAATATAAGAGTTTTCTATTTAAGAGAAGTAATCTTATCAATTAAATTTTTCATCTCTGGTTTATTTTTTTTAATCTCTTCAAAATTTAATCCTTCAAGCTCATGAGGGAAAACTAACCAATTATCGGATTTATGAATGTAATAATCTGGTTTTATATCAGTCTTATTGTTTGAAGGTTTGAAATAAGGAGTAGCAATTTTTATGTCCGGTGTATTTTTTTTACAAGCAGTTTTTAAGTCTGATATTACCTGATTAATAGAGAGTCCCGTATCATATACATCATCAACGATCAGCAGAGAGTCCTCTGACTCTAGTTTTTTAATAACATAATTTAAACCGTAAACACTTACTTCTTTTGATCTTTTACCTATAGACGTATATGAAGATGTCCTAATTGCAATATGATCAGAAGAAATTCCTAAAACGTGAAGTAATTCTTGAACAGCGATACCAACTGGAGCTCCTCCTCTCCATACGCCGACTATATAATTTGGTCTAAAACCACTTTCATAAACTTTCCAAGCTAGTTGAAAAGAATCCTCTAATAGTTGATTTGAGTCTATAAAAAACTTTTTCATGGTATTAATCTTAATATTCTCTATTTAAAGTCAAGAATATATAGAAAGAATATTTATTAGATTTAATCTATTTTATTAAACCATAAATATTAATCAGAAATTATAACTTAACCTTCCCATAATCTGTCTAGGAGGTATTAATTCAATCCCTGTTCCTGCTACACCAAATACATCAGTCATACTTGAGTTAACACCATCTTCATCTGAAATATTTAAAGCAATTAAATTTATGCCAATTCTATCAGAAAACTCATAGTTTAGGCTTAAATTATAAATGGTATACTCATCAACGTAATCCACAACAGGATTATTAAAAACTCTTTGCTGGAAATCACCACGATGTATTAATTCTGCGGTAGCTGTTAAAAGTTTACCATTGGATAATATTTTTTCATACATTAATCCAAAATTTGCATTAAATTCTGGGCTTTTTGCAAGTTTATTACCTTTAATATTTTCTCTTAAGCTATAACGAATTGGCTCCTCTCCGAAAAAATATAGTTCAGCTCTGATATTGTCTAAGGCTTCATAATCAGATGTAATTTCTGTATCTAAGAATGATAATCTTAGATCAAATGATAGTTCATTTGAAAGAATCCCTAAAAATTCAACCTCTAAACCACTCATCTCTGACTCGGGTATATTAGCAACACCCCCTCTGTAAATATCAGGGTCAGTTGATTGAAATTGAAGGTTTTCATATTTATAGAAAAAGGCAGAAATATTTGCTCTTAACCTACTATCTAATAAATCTGTTTTTAAACCAATCTCATAAGCATCAATAGTTTCACTTTCAAACAATGGAAAAACTAATTGTGGAGCTGGATTTGCGCCAAAATTCTGCTCATCATCGACTGGATAACCAAAAGTTAAATTACTACCCCCTGGCTTGAAGCCTTTTGTAAAAGATAAATAAGTCATTGTATCGTCATCAACATCATACTCTATAGCAATTCTACCAGTAGTTTTTTCCAAATCATCTTCAATTAAATAAGATTGTAATCCAAAGAAATTTGTAACATCACTAGAAAATGTATCTTCAGTATATCTAAAACCAGAAACTATTCTTGTGTCATCACTAATATTAAATGTCGCTTGCCCATAAATTGATTGAGACTCTCTCGTTGGAAATGCATCTGAAATAAAGCCTAATTCAGCACCAAATGCGGCAAAACATACGCCAGCAAAAGGATTAGTTGAGCATATGGGATCATGAGTATATGGAGTAAATTTTCCATCCATTTGGTCAACTAATTTTACATTATTTACATCTTTAACTTCATAAATGTGGTTTTCAATTTCATGATCAAAGTAAAATGCTCCAAGTATCCAATCAATAACACCAAAAAGAGGTTCATTTGAAATTAGGTTCACTTCAAAAGTTTTTGTCTCAACTAAAGAGGTCTCAGGCCGATATTCTGCAGCAATATATGGAAGTCCTGCTAAAGGGCCTTCAGCGTGAACATCACCAAAGTTGTGCCTATCATTATCACGCATGACATAAATATCATCTTCTTGTGAGCTAGCTAAAATTTTTAAACTCGCTGGGCCTAAATCTGTTTCATAGATTAAACCAAAAACTTCTGAAGTTAATTGATAATCTGACATTGAATCTTGGGCTAATTTTCTTGGATTTGGGGTTTTATCATCCAAACCTTTCATGGCTGCACCATTATTATCAGCATCAAAGTATTGAAAGAAAACTCTTAAAGTTGAGTTTTCGTTAATATCAAATAACCAATCGGATCTGAAACTAACATTGTTAGCATCATCTAAATCTTGTCCATTAATAATATTATCAGTAAAACCATCTCTATCAGTTATAACAAAAGAATTTCTTGTTGCTATTTTGCTTGATAAGGGAGTGTTAAAAGAACCTCTAACTTTAGTTAAACCATAGTTTCCCAAGGTAATATCAGCCTTGCCTTGAAAACCATCAAAGCTTGGTAATTTACTAATCACATTTACAGTACCACCAGTTGAATTTTGTCCAAAAAGAGTTCCTTGAGGACCCCTTAAAACTTCTATTCTTTCTAAATCTATAAAATCAGTTCTTAAGGAAAATTTTGAGGCAATAAAAATTCCATCCATATGAAGTGCGACTGAGGGGGCGGCTATAGCATTTTGGTTTGTCTCATCACCCACACCTCTTATTGATATGATAGTTTTATAGCCCTCATTCTTAGCTACGGTTACCCCTGGAGCAATTGCACTTAGACCTACAAAGTCAACAATATTTTTAGTCTCTAACTCGTCGGCCCCAAGTACTGTAACAGCTTTAGAAACATCCTGTAAGCTTTCCGTTCTTTTTTCAGCAGTAACAATTATTTCATCTATTACAAGTGAATTAGTCTCAACATTAACAGCCTCATCGGCCAATAGAAGTTGAGCACTTAAAATAAAGAATAAAGAATAAAAACTACTTTTTTTTAAAATTTTAAATAAAATCATAACTAACCCCGAAATTTATAAATATATTAGGTATAACTAAGCAAGAAGTATGCCTTTGTCTAAATTATAGTCTATAATTTAAAATGATTCTTTATTTTTTTATAAAGTAATATTTTTATTTTATAGATCTAAGCTTTAAAATTTTATTTATTAAATATGATTATAAATAAAAAAGTTACAATTTAAAAAATTACGTCATAATATTCAAAAATGTTAGAAAAAATTTTCAATTTAAAAACTAATAATACATCCTTAAAAAGAGAAATCTTAGCTGGCATAACCACTTTCGTGACTATGTCATATATTATTTTTGTAAATCCACAAATGATGGCAGAAAGCGGCATGGATTATGGAGCAAGTTTTGTTGGGACTTGTATAGCTGCATCACTAGCATGTTTTTTTATGGGACTTTATGCAAATTGGCCAGTAGGACTCGCCCCTGGGATGGGTTTAAATGCCTTCTTTACTTATACTGTTGTAGGAGGAATGGGATATCCTTGGGAGATTGCTCTTGGAGCTGTATTTTGGTCAGGCATATTGTTTACTATAATGAGTATAACCCCTCTAAGAAAATGGATGTTAGAGGGAATTCCTCTAAATCTCAGGATTGCGATGGGTTCAGGTGTAGGTTTATTTATCGGACTAATAGGCCTTAAAAGTGGTGGAATAATTACTGGAAATGACGCAACCTTACTCTCTTTAGGAGATTTGAGTGAAGAAAGTACTCTGCTATCAATATTAGGCTTTTTAATAATAGCTATTTTATCTATGAGAAAAGTTTCTGGATCAATAATAATTGGCATATTAACAATTACTTCAATTTCAATATTTTCTGGATTAGTAAAGTTTAAGGGAATTATATCACTGCCGCCCGATCCGCTTCCTGTCTTTTTAAAATTAGACATTATTGGTGCCTTTGATGTGGCAATGATAAGCGTTATTATTTCATTCTTATTTGTAAATTTTTTTGATACTACAGGAACTTTATTAGGAGTAGCCAATAGAGCTAAATTGGTAAAAAAAACAGGTGAAATACAAAATCTTGATAAGGCTATAAAAGCTGACAGTACATCAAGCATTTTAGGATCTTTTTTTGGTTGCGCTCCTGTTACAAGTTATGTTGAAAGCTCTGCTGGGATTGAAATTGGAGGAAGAACTGGTTTAACTGCTGTTGTAACTGGATTTGCATTTTTATTATCAATATTTTTATCACCACTTTCAGAGATGGTTCCACCATATGCAACAGCTGGTGTACTAATATATGTGGCTATAATTATGTTGAGCGATGTTGAAAGATTAGATTGGTCGGATTCCACAGAGATACTTCCTGCACTAATTATAATTATAATGATTCCACTTACTTTCTCTATTGCAAATGGAATTGCTCTTGGATTTATTACGTATACACTAATTAAGTTGACTTCAAATAGGCATAAAGAAATATCTCCAAGTGCATGGTTTTTAACATTAATATTTTTAGCAAAATTTATATTCCTGTAAGAAAATGACAACCTTATACCACTATCCATTATGTCCATTCAGTAGAAAAATTAGACTTTTTCTTGGAGAACAAAAGGTTGGTGCTGATTTGATAATTGAAAGATTTTGGGAAAATAGGAAAGAATTTATAAAATTAAATCCATCTGGAGAAGTTCCTGTTATGCTTTTTGATGATAATAAATTTTGCGGTCATTATGCAATATCAGAATATATAGAAAATAAATTTGAAGATACTCTCCCAAAAGACCTTGCAAATAAGTCAGAAAATAGACGTTTAATTGATTGGTTTGATAATAAATTCCATAAAGAAGTGAGTAAAATTATAATAAATGAGAGAGTTGAGAAAAGATTTAGATCATTAGAAAAAGGTGGTGGACTTCCAAATACAGACAATATTCGATTAGCTAAAAATAATCTAAATAATCACTTAAAGTATATTGAATATCTTTTAGAGAGAAGATTTTGGTTAGTTAATAATAAAATTCAACTTGCAGATTTAACTGCAGCTGCTCATATTTCTTGCATAGATTATTTAGGTGATATGCCATGGGATAAATTTCCTGAAATTAAACACTGGTACTCAAGAATAAAAAGTAGACCAAGTTTTAGATCAATTCTTGCAGATAAAATTATTGGAATTCCGCCAAGAGGAAACTATGCACTCCTTGATTTCTAAAAGTACAATACAAAAAAAATCAAAAGAGTTTGGGTTTGATATAATTAAAATTACTGATCCTAAAATTCACAAAAAAGATCAACATTATATAAAAGATTTTCTTGAAAATGATTTTCATGGAGATATGGACTGGCTAAAAAAGAATTTAGAAAGAAGGGTTTCGCCAAAAAAACTTTGGCCGGATGTAAAAAGCATTATTGTCCTCGGGGTTAATTATGGCCCTAATCATGACCCAATGAAAAATCTGGAAAATGAAGAAATAGGTAATATATCAGTTTACGCCAGAGGAAATGATTATCATGACGTTATAAAGAAAAATTTAAAAAAATTTGGAAGATGGATTGTTAATCAAACTAATTCAGAAATTAAAGTTTTTATTGATACTGCACCAATTATGGAGAAAACAATTGCTCAAAAAGCTGGTTTAGGCTGGCAAGGAAAACATACTAATTTAGTATCAAGAGATTATGGATCATGGTTATTCCTAGCATCGATATTTACTAATTTAGAATTAGAGAGTGATAAAGAAGGGATAAATCATTGTGGAAATTGTAATAATTGTATTGAAATTTGTCCTACTGATGCTTTTACAGAACCCTACAAGCTTGATGCTAGAAAGTGTATTTCTTATCTAACTATTGAGCACAAAGGTATTATTCCTTCACATCTTCGCTCTAAAATTGGAAATAGAATATATGGTTGTGATGACTGTTTAGCTGTTTGTCCATGGAATAAATTTGCAAAGGAATCTAATGAGATAAAATTTAAACAGAAAAACCAAACCGAATTATATGATTTGAAGAAACTATCTTTACTTAATGATAATAATTTTAGAAAAATGTTTTCAAAATCACCTATTAAAAGAATTGGAAGAAACAGATTTTTAAGGAATGTTTTAATAGCTATAGGAAATGCAAAATTAAAAGACGCAAAATATCATATAAATAAGAATATTTTTGATGAGTCACCGATTGTAAGGGGAGCAGCTATTTGGGCACTAAATCAAATAACTGAAGGAGAGGAATTAGATAAAATTAAAAAACTCTCATTATCAAAAGAAAAAGATCCAGATGTGATTAAAGAGTGGATAGAACTATAAATTTAAATTTTTTTTATAATCTGCTCTATAGAAAAAAATATAATATCCAAATCTGACAAACGAGAAAGCGCGTGATCTCCATCTTTTATATAAGATTGAGTTATGGAGTTGGATGAAATTTTTTTACTTAATTCTATTGATAAACTCCAAGGAACAGCGTCATCTTCCATTCCATGAATTATATTTACAGGGCATTCTAATGCAATTTGCTCGTTCATTAGTAAATGATTTCTTCCATCGTTAATTATGTTTTTTGTTATTTTGTAGGAAGGATAATCATCGGAAAAAATTTCTATATAACCTTTTTCTTCAAGCAATTCTTTTTCTTTATTACTAAAATTATTCCACATTAGTATTTCTGTCATATCAACAGCTGGAGCAATCAAAACAAGACCATTCACTCTTTTCTTTCTTTTAAGAGCTAACAATAGTGAGATCCAACCACCCATTGATGACCCAATAAAAATTTGTTGTCCCATACAAATATTATCTAAAATAGATATGCTGTCATTTAACCAATCGGAAATATTAAAATCTTCAAAATTTCCAGATGAAAGACCATGCCCACAATAATCAAATCTACAGAAATTTAAATTATTAAGCGAAGCATATTCAGAAATAGCTTCCGCTTTAGTTCCATACATGTCAGAATTTAAACCACCAAACCAAACAAGATTATGCTTATTTTTTGCAGAATAATCATAAATATAAGCTAATGAATTACCATTTACGATTTTTAATGTATCATATAATTTTTTCATAGGTTTATAATATATGTTAGAATCAGATTTTAAGTATAAAAATAAAAGAATTCTACAAATAATTCCTAATATGGAAATAGGTGGTGCTGAGAGAACAGTTTTAGAGATAACAAATTTTCTTAAAGAAACAAATTTTTTATCTCTAGTTCTAACTTCAGGAGGAAAACTTATAAATGATCTTGAGAAAGCTAATATAGAAGTTATAAAACTACCAATTGATAAAAAGAATCCTTATTCAGTAATAAAAAATTTTTTTATTTTCATAAAAATTTTTCGAGAAAAAAAAATTGATCTAGTTCATGTAAGATCAAGAGGACCTGCTTGGTCCGCAATTTTTGCAGCAAAGAGAATAGGCATACCAGTATTAACTACATGGCATGGTCATGTAAGTAATTCGTCTTTTTTGAAGAAAATGTATAACTCAATTATGCTAAAAGGTGATGCAGTTATAGCTAACTCATCTTATACCGCTAAAAGAATTTCTAAAATTTATAATATAGATATTAGCAAGATTGATATTGTTTCTAGGGGTGTTGATGTTAAATCATATGAATTAGGAAAATTTTCTAAAACAGAAATTGATAATATAAAAAAATTATGGTCGATTGATAATAATAAAAGAATAATTTTATTCCCAGCAAGGTTGACTCGATGGAAAGGACATTTAGTAACAATAGAGGCAATCAATTTTTTAAAAAAAGAAAAATTTTTCAATGAGACAATCTTTGTTTTTGCAGGAGAAAAGAGTGGCGCAGAGAGTTATGTTAAAAAATTAGACTCTTTGATTGAAAAATATAAATTACAAAAAAATATTAAATTAGTTGAAAGAATAGAGAATATGCAGCTTGCTTATCAAGCCTCGGAAATAGTATTGTCACCATCAATAGAACCTGAACCATTTGGGAGAATACCAATAGAGACACAAGCTGCAGGAAAAACTATAATAGCCTCTGATCATGGAGCAGTTAAAGATACGATTATAAGTGGTGATAGCTTTACAGGCTTCAAAGTTAAGCCTAATGACCCTTTGGCTTTATCAGAAGCAATAAAAAAAGCTATTTTAATGGATGGCAAAGGCTTAAATGAAATGCGTGATAGAGCTGTTTTAAATGTTAAAAATAATTTTTCACTTGAAAATATGTGTAAAAAGACATTAGAAGTTTATAAAAGATTATTGATTTTTGAATGAATTTCTTGACATGATATTTTTAGAAGGCAATCTTAAGGTAATTATTAAATAGGGAGAAGTTTCCATAGGTAGACAATATAACTCGACGCCACCATCCTCAAAAGGACCACGCGTCAATGATCAAATCACAGCAGAGGAAGTTCTGCTCATAGATTCATCTGGTGAAAAAAAAGGTAATATACCTACACCTCAAGCAATTGAAATATCAAAAGAACAAGGATTAGACCTAGTTGAAATTTCTCCTAAAACAAATCCACCTGTCTGTAAGGTTATGGATTATGGTAAATACAAATATGAAAGTCAAAAAAAGGCCAATCAAGCAAAAAAGAAGCAAAAAACAATTGATATAAAAGAAATTAAACTTCGTCCAAATATTGACGTTCATGATTACCAAGTAAAAATGAGAAGTGTTGAAAAATTTTTAAATGAAGGTGACAAAGTAAAAATAACACTAAGATTTAGAGGTAGAGAAATGGCTCACCAAGACAGGGGGGCTGATCTTTTACAAAAAGTTAAAGATGAAATTAATCCTATTGCTAAAGTAGAGCTAAATCCAAAATTTGAAGGAAGACAAATGATTATGGTCTTAGCACCAAGATAATCACTTCTTAGGTTGAATTATTTATAAAAGTAATATAAATAAACCACACTAGATGATCCGGCAGGGCATGCCGTGTTTATCTTAAAAGCTTATTCCTTTAATTATTTTAATACAGGAGAATGCAAAATGCCCAAATTGAAAACAAAAAGTGGAGCAAAAAAACGCTTCAAACTTACCGCTTCAGGTAAAGTTTCTCGTGCACAAGCTGGTAAAAGGCACGGCATGATTAAAAGAACCCCTAAACAAATACGGAATAAAAGAGGAACTACCGTTCTTTCCGATTCTGACAGCAGGATAGTAAAAAAATTCCTGCCATACGCTTAAGGAGAGATAGATGGCCAGAGTAAAAGGTGGACCAGCAAGCCATGCAAGGCATAGAAAAGTTATAAAAAGTGCTAAGGGTTACTGGGGAAGAAGAAAAAATACTTTCAGGATTGCTAACCAAGCTGTTGAAAAAGCTGGGCAGTATGCTTATAGGGATAGAAAAGCAAGAAAAAGAAGCTTCAGATCCTTATGGATTCAAAGAATTAATGCTGCTGCAAGACTTAACGGCTCAACATATGGACAATTCATAAATGGACTATCGAAGGCAGGTATTGAAATTGATAGAAAAGTTTTGGCAGAGTTAGCTGTGTCAGATGCTGCAGGTTTTCAGAAATTAGTTGAAAAAGCTCAATCTACATTAAAATAAAACTAAATTTGTTTTAAAATCATTTATTTAATGCTTTTATAGTTCTTGGGTGAAACTTATGACTTATTCTGAAACATTAGAGAAAGAGATTTTAAAAAAAATCTCTGTTGCAGAAAATCAAGACTCTCTTGAAAAAATCCGTATTGCAGAGCTTGGTAAAAAAGGTAAGGTTTCGCTTTTAATGAAGGATTTATCAAAACTCAGTCCTGAGGATAAAAAGGAGCAAGGCTCCAAGCTAAATATTTTAAAAAAAAATATTTCTGATGCTATTTCTTTAAAGAAAATTGAACTAGCAAATATCGAATTAGAAAAACAATTATTAGAAGAAAAGATTGATGTCACACTGCCTATTCAAGTCAACCAATCAAAGTATGGTAAAATCCACCCTGTATCACAGGTTCTTGATGAAATTTCTGAAATATTTGGTTCCTTAGGTTATAAAATATCAGAAGGTCCAGATATTGAAACTGAACACTATAATTTTAACGCTCTAAATATCCCTGAGTCACATCCTGCCAGACAAATGCACGATACCTTTTATTTAAACGATGACAATACAAAAGAAAAATATGTTCTAAGAACCCATACAAGTCCTGTTCAAGTAAGAACTATGGAGAAAGGTAAACCACCTTTTAAGTTTATTTCACCAGGCAGAACATACAGATGTGACTCTGATCAAACCCATACTCCAATGTTTCATCAAATAGAGGGTTTGGTTGTTGATGAAAAGACTCATCTTGGCCACTTAAAATGGACTTTAGAAACATTCTTTAAATCATTTTTTGAATTAGATAATATAGAAATTCAATTAAGACCAAGTTACTTTCCTTTTACTGAACCATCATTAGAGGTTGATGTATTATGTGATAGATCTGGTTCAGTTCTTAAAATAGGTGAAGGCTCCGATTGGCTTGAGGTTGCAGGAGCAGGAATGGTTCACCCTGAGGTTTTAAGATCCTCAAATATTGATCCCAGTAAATATCAAGGTTTTGCTTTTGGTCTAGGCGTTGATAGATTAGCTCAATTAAAATATGGAATTCCTGATTTAAGAACATTCTTCAACGGTGATATTAGATGGTTGAGTCACTATGGATTCTCGTTTCTTGATTTACCTACTCTTTCGAGAGGTCTAAAAAAATGAAATTTACTCTATCTTGGTTAAAAGAATATCTAAAAACAGATAAAGATATAAATACTATACTAGAAACCCTTACAAACATTGGTTTAGAGGTAGAAGAGGCTTTCGATCAGTACTCTGTATATAAAGACTTCAAAGTAGCAAAAATTATTTCTACAAAAAAACATCCAAATGCAGATAGGCTTCAATTGTGTCTAGTAGATATTGGTGAAGAAACAATTGAAGTGGTTTGTGGTGCGAAAAATGCAAGAGAAGGTTTAACAACTATATACGCACCTGTTGGTAGTACTATTCCAGATTCTGGTTTTAAATTAAAAAAAGCAAAAATTAGAGGTATCGAATCTTCTGGAATGCTATGTTCAAAGAAAGAGTTATGCCTAGGTGAAGACTCTGAAGGAATCGCCGAGATATCTAATAATTTAAAACCCGGTAAATCTATAGCTAATGAATTGAATTTAAATGATACTCAAATCGAAATAGCTATCACTCCAAATAGACCAGACTGTCTTGGTGTTTATGGGATAGCAAGAGATTTAGCAGCAGCAGGTGTTGGTGAGCTTGTTAATAAAGATAAAAAAGAGATATCTGTTTCTAAAGAAAAATTTCCAATATTTCTTGATTATAAAAATCAAGATGATGCATGTTCAATTTTCTCTGGAAGAATAATAAAAAATGTAAAAAATACTAAAAGTCCTGAATGGTTAGTAAATAAACTTGAGGCCATAGGTTTAAGATCAGTAAATTGTTTAGTTGATATTACAAATTATATAAATTTTGATAAAGGCAGACCACTTCACGTCTATGATTTAAAAAAAATCTCAAAAAAAATTGGTGCTAGAAGTTCAAAAAAAGGTGAAGAAATTCAAGCTTTAGATGGTAAAAATTATAAATTAGATAATGAAATGTGTGTAATAGCTGATGATGAAAAAGTATTGGGTATTGGCGGTATTATGGGTGGAGAAGTTTCTGGATCCTCAATGAATACAACCGAAATATTTCTTGAGTCAGCTTATTTTGACCCTGTCAAAACCGCAATTACTGGAAGAAAAGTAAATATAATGTCTGATTCAAGGTATCGATTTGAAAGAGGTGTTGATCCTGAATATGTTTTAGAAGGTTTAGAGTATGCAACTAGTTTAATAATAGAATTATGCGGAGGTAGTGCTGGAGAAGTATCAGTTATTGATAATAGAAAATTCGTAAATAAAAAAATTAACTTTAAACCCGAATTAGTTAGAGAAATGACAGGCCTAAAAATTGACAATAAAATTACTAATAAAATTCTAAATTCTTTAGGTTTTAAAGTTTCAAAAGATTGGGAAATAACAATACCTTCTTGGAGGCCCGATATTTCAATAAACGAAGATATTGTTGAAGAAGTTGTAAGAATTTATGGACTAAATAATATAAAATCAGAACCTTTGTTTAACAAACAACAACCTTCAAAGCCTATATTAACTGATGAACAAAAAAATTTAAGACTAATAAGAAGAGCTATTGCCTCCAGGGGTTTATTAGAGACTATTTCTTATTCATTTATAAATGAAGAGGATGCAAAAAATTATGGAGGCGGCAAAAATAGTTTAAAAATTATCAATCCAATCTCAGAAGAATTATCTGATATGAGACCAACACCTCTTGCTTCAATAATAAATATTGCTGATGAAAACTCTAAAAGAGGATATGGGGATCTTGGTATTTTTGAATTGGGCCCTGGTTTTTCTGGTAAAGATGAAGACGGTCAAATTTTAATAGCATCTGGTGTAAGGACCGGTACTTATAAGCTAGAACAATTTGGAAAAGATTGGCAAGGATCTAAAAAAGTAGATGTCTTTGACGTAAAAAAGGATGTTGCTTCGGTTTTAGAAGAGATAGGTATTAACAATCAAAAAATTAAAATCAAAAACTCTGCTCCAAAATTTTATCATCCTGGAAGATCAGGTCAAATATTGTCAAAAAAAGGAGATATCATTGCAAACTTTGGTGAAATTCATCCAAAAATTATTAAAGAAAAAGATTTTAATGTAGCTGTTGGGTTTGAGATATTTTTAGATTGTATAAACTTATTAAAAGAGAAAAAATTAATACAAACTGCACCTGAGATTTATAATTTACAACCAGTAAGAAGGGATTTTTCATTTGTTGTTAATAATGAGGTAAGCGCCCAAACGATTATTGAAGCAGCTATGAAATCTGATAATAAACTTATACAAAACGTAAAGATATTTGATCAATTCCTTAATGATAAAAATAAATCCATTGCCATTGAAATTACAATTCAGCAAACAGATCATACTTTAACTGACTCTGAGTTAGAAAATATTTCTCTTAAAGTTATCAATTCTGTAGAAAGCGCAACGAAAGGAAAATTGCGTAGCTAGTTTTATAAAATTTTTATGATATACCTTCATTAATGACAGATATTAAAAATATTAGGAATTTCTCAATTATTGCTCATATTGATCATGGCAAATCTACCCTTGCTGATAGATTAATTCAGAGTTGTGATGGACTGACTGATAGAGAGATGAAAGATCAGGTCTTAGACTCCATGGATATTGAAAGAGAGAGAGGAATAACAATCAAAGCGCAAACTGTGAGATTAAACTATAAAGATAAAAATGGTGTAAATTTTCAGCTTAATTTGATTGATACCCCTGGTCATGTTGATTTTGCTTATGAAGTTAGTAGATCTTTGTCAGCCTGTGAAGGATCAATATTAGTTGTTGACTCAACACAAGGGGTTGAGGCTCAAACGCTTGCAAATGTTTATCAAGCTATCGATCTTGATCACGAAATTATTCCTGTTATCAATAAAATTGATTTACCTGCTGCAGAGCCTGAAACAGTTGCTATGCAAATAGAAGATGTTATTGGCCTCGATGCGTCAGATGCAATATATGTCTCGGCTAAAACAGGCCAGGGAATAGATGATATTTTTGAAGCTCTAATAGAGAGATTAAACCCTCCATCTGGCGGTGATATTGAAGAAACAAAAGCTTTACTCGTTGATAGTTGGTATGATTCATATTTGGGCGTAATAGTTCTGGTTAGAGTAATAAATGGTGAATTAATAAAAGGACAAAAAATAAAAATGATGGGTACAAACAGTACCTATGAAATTGATGATATTGGGGTATTTACACCAAAAAAAGTATCAGTAAATAAATTAGGACCTGGCGAATTAGGTTACATTATCGCAGGTATAAAAACGGTATCAGATACTCAGATAGGTGACACGATAACTGATGATAAAAAACCCTGTAAAGAAATGCTCAAAGGATTTAGACCATCACAACCATCTGTTTTTTGTGGCTTATTTCCAGTCGATAGCGGAGAATTTGAAGACTTAAGAGAATCTATAGAAAAGCTTAGTTTAAATGACTCAAGTTTTCAGCACGAAACAGAAAATTCTGCAGCCCTTGGGTTTGGTTTTCGATGTGGCTTTTTAGGCCTTCTTCATCTTGAAATAGTAAGAGAGAGAATAGAAAGAGAATTTGATATTGATCTAATTACTACCGCTCCAAGTGTTATTTATAAAATTTATCTTAATGATGGTAAATGTATTGACCTTCATAATCCTGCAGATATGCCCGACCCTAGTTTAATAAATTATATTGAGGAACCTTGGATTAAGGCGACTATTCTTGTACCTGATGAATATCTGGGCGCAGTATTAAAATTATGCGAAGAAAGAAGAGGTAATCAAGTTGAATTAACTTATGCTGGAACAAGAGCAATGGTAGTTTATGATCTGCCATTAAATGAGGTCGTTTTTGATTTTTATGATCGACTAAAATCAATTTCAAGTGGCTATGCAAGCTTTGACTGGCAAATGGATACATACAAACAAGAGAAATTAGTGAAGATGAGTGTACTAGTTAACTCTGAAACAGTTGATGCATTATCAATAATTGTACATGCTGACAGAGCGGATATGCGCGGTCGAACAATGTGTAAGAAATTAAAAGATTTGATACCCCGCCATCAATTCAAAGTACCTGTTCAGGCAGCCATTGGTGCCAGAGTAATTGCAAGAGAGACGATACCGCCTTTTAGAAAAGATGTTACCGAAAAATTATATGGCGGTGACGTTACCCGAAAAAAGAAATTATTAGAAAAGCAAAAGAAAGGAAAGAAAAGAATGCGCGAGTTTGGAAGTGTAAATATTCCTCAAGATGCATTTATATCAGCACTTAAGTTTGATGAAAATTAGATTTAAGGTGAATTTAATGGAGAGGTGGCCGAGTGGTCGAAGGCGCACGCTTGGAAAGCGTGTAGACGGGTAACCGTCTCGAGGGTTCGAATCCCTTCCTCTCCGCCATATCAATAATTTTATCTTCAGGATTTAATAAGATAGTTATTAAATTCCTAGCAAGAATCTTGGAAGATTTAGTAATTTTAGATCTTTCTTCAGTATCTGAGACTTCATAAGTCATAGAAGGTATATTGTATTTATTGTGGAAATAATTTTTCGATATCTTGTTGCTATTTGTATAAGACTCTTTAATAGAAAAATTATAACCGATTTTAGATAATTCTAACCTAGATTTTTCTAACCAATTTAATAAAAAACTAGGCTGAGAATTTGTAAGTTGTGCATCGCTAATATAAAAAATATTTTTATAAGTTGAATGAAAATCTATATATAAAATAGGTTGATTTCTATTTTTTAAATTATCAAGAAAATTCTTAACTGAATAAGTTTCGGGTTGAAAAAAATTATCCCAATCTCGATTTAGGTCCTTTTTATTATAATTATAACGCCAAAAACCATTCTCAACGCCATCAGGGTTCATTAAAGGAACAAAAAATATATTGTATTTTGATAAAAATTTTTCTGATAAATTAATATTTCCAATTAGTTCATTTACAAAACCCTTTATTGCAAATACTGAAGAAACCTCTGGGGGGTGCTGACGGCCCAAGATTAAAATAAATGGATTATTAATATTCTCATTTGAAAAAAATGCTTTAATTGGACGATTTTGAACAGAATATCCAATGATCTTACTTTTCAAAAATTTGTTCTTTTTTAAAATTTTATACCAATCTTCGTACCAATCCTCAGTGATCAATTCCTGTGATGATATATATTGATCTTCCTTTGATGGATAAAAATTTATAAAAACATTTTTACCATCATTTTTTAATAAAATATCACTCTTATTTAGTCTTTCCCAGCCGCTGTTAATTTTTTTTATTTTTGGAAAATATCTATGCTCATACTCTCCATAATCAAGCTCTAAAAGAATTTTTTTTATATGCTTTGATTTTCGAAATGCGTACCATGGGCTTGGGTTAATAGAATCTTTGGACTCAGGTTTTACTAATATTTTAATATGATCTGAGGATATAACTTCACAAACTGAATTACCTCCACCGGAAAAATTAAAATCAATTGTGACTAAATCGGTAGTACATTTTTGGCTATCTTGTTTAATAGAAGCAAAGGTATAGTCACAAACAAAAAAAAGTGACAAAAAAAGAAAAACTCTCATTTGTCTAATATCTATGGATAAAATTAATGTAGTAAGATCTACCTAGATTATCATGTTTATCAATATAGTAACCAAATATATCAGATGCCAGGGGAGCTCTCTCATCGGCGATATTATTAATACCAAACCGTAAATTTGATTGAGAGCCAGATATTTTAAAATTATAATCTATAAAAGTGTTAATTGTATTATAAGCTTTAACCTTCCATAGCCTTCCATCAGATAATTTATTTCTTGTTTCATAGAATTCACCTATGTGACGGCCAAACAAACCAAGGCCCCAAGATCCTCTATTCCAAAGAAATTTAAAATTAGCCTGAATTTTTGGAGAACCATCTTTTTCAATTAAATCAGAAAAACCTGTAATTGCTAATTCCTCAGGAATAATATCTTTTTCTTGAGCATCTATTAACTCAATAAAATCATTTCCTGCCTTTTGTCTGAATTTTTCTAATTTAGAAATATTAACTATAAAATTAAAATTTCCATAATCGCTGTTAACAAAGTAACGAGTTGAAAAATCAAAACCGCTTATAATTCTTGTATCAAGATTTCTATACTTTTCCTCAACACGAGTTACTCTTCCTGCAGGACAAATTCCAGCTTTAAGGTAATCTTGAATCTCATTTTCTTCCAGTGCGTCCCGAAAAACAAAAGGACTTGACTGAACTAAAGAACAATCTGAAATATTATTTGTCTCCATCCTTAAGACTAAATCAGATAAAAGAATATTATCCTCTCCAAATAAGCCTATAGTGTCCTCTTTTTCAATCTCCCACCAATCAATAGTAAAGACTAAATTATCAATATTTTTTGGTTCATAAATAATTCCCAGAGAAATATTCGTAGACTCCTCGGGCCTTAAATTTTTACTACCCCTTGCAACTCTTTGAAATGAATAATCACAATAATCTATCTCACCGTTGTTATTTATTTGTTGAAGACATAGGAGAGCATCAACTCCGAAAATTTGTCTCGATACTATTGTCTCATTAACCTGGACAAGATTAGGAGCTCTAAATCCTTTTGACCATGAACCTCTAAAATAAAAACTATCATCTACCTGCCAACCAAAACTTATTTTTGGCACTGATTTACTGCCAATATCAGAAAAGTCCTCATATCTAGCCGCCAGCTGAAGATTAAAATTTTTAATAAAAGGAACCCCCATTTCATTAGATATCAAAGGTATTCCAAATTCAACAAAGGCTGAGAAAACATCTCTTTTCCCTGAGTTATCAGGCGTAGGGCTGGAATTCATAACATCACTAACAAATGGAAATGTATCACCATCCCTATCAGTATATTGGATAGTTCCGTCAAGTCTTGGATCTCTATCATCTTCAAAAGAATCCTCACGATACTCAGCACCAAGAACTATAGATGTAAATCCACCAGGACTTTTAATAAAATCAACATTATTAAATCTAAAATCAATACTATTTAGTTTTCTCTTACCTTTCCTATAAACATCGATAATTGCGTTTTGAATTGCACCATCTATGCTTGGTGTTCCGTCTTGACCTGTAAGAAGATATTTATCGAAATCTCCACCACCATTAAATGGATTATAAGCCTCAGGAGTAGAAATTGATAAAGCTTGCTCCATTAAAGAATTAGATAATCTATTACTTGTAATATCGTCAGATGAAGCTTCGGAAATAAATCCAGCAATTTCCCAATCCCAATTATTAAACGACCCTCTAAAACCTTGCAGTATTCTATAAGTATCTTTTTCAACATTTATCTTTCTTGGCCCTACATCTACATAACGATAATTATCTATAATTATAGATAATCCTTCCTCAGGAATTCCAGGGGCATCATTCTCGCTTAAACGATTAGGATTTATAGCACCATCAGCAAAGGTTTTTGCACCAAATGGATTCCAATAATTACTTGACGGAACTACTAATTTAGAGGAAGAAAATGCTGCTGATGGACTATTATTTTGTTTAGTTTTTGATTTATAAAAAGAAAATTCAGTAAAACCTTCTACACCATTTTTAAATTCATGCGAAAGGTCAAACTGAAAATTATCTCTTTCTAAATCTGATACTACCCACCTTTCTTGATTTAAATTATATCGCTTAGTTGAAGTATCTTTAGCAATACAAGATTGATTTCCGAGATCAGCTAAACACTTTGGGTCTGATGATGGAAAAATTTCAAATTCTCCTGAACTATCAGTTAGGCCTCTTTCTTTATAAAACTCATATCCTTTTATATTATCAACGAAATCAAATTGTCCATAAGGTGAATTTATAGAATTTCTTCTAAATCTTGTCGTTGCCCATTCAGTACTGGCAATTTCAGGGAAGTCTCTCCAATCAGAAATACCCATTCTTTTATCTTCACTAGCCTTAATTGGTTCCCTTTCATAATGATTGTAACTAATATTAATATTAGTTCTACTTGAGTTAAAGCTTGATCCATAAACAAAACCAAACTGGTAATCAGATCTATCAAAATTCTCAAATTCAGAATTTTTAAAATTAAATTCAAAACCCTCTCTATTTTTTTTAGTTACAAAATTAATAACTCCTGCGACAGCATCAGCGCCATATATTGCTGAAGAACCATCTCTTAAAACCTCAACTCTTTCAATACCATTAACAGATATAATATTTGTATTAACAGAATTAACGGGGACAAAACTTCCACCTACTGACTCGGATTGAAAACTTGGTGAATTAATCAACCTTCTCCCATTCATAAGAACAAGAGTATTACCAGTTCCTAGATTTCTTAGATTAAATGCACCCATATCACCGCGAGCACTATTTACGCCAGCTATTGCATTACCTGCATCATTAAATCGGTTAGTACCGTTTTCAACGAGACTCATTATAAGATCATCGCCAGAGTCAATACCTAAAACTTTCAGCTCTTCAGAGTTAATAATGGTTACCGGCAAAATTTTCTTTAAATTTTGACTATTTATTCTACTCCCAACAACTAATATTTCCTCAATATCACTTTCAGTTGCTTTCAATGGAAAAGGCGTAATTAACATGAGAATAATAAAGTGAAAAATAGTAATTTTAAAAATTTTATAATCGAGTATTTTCATGATATTTTCTACTTAAATTTTGTTCTTACCCTTGTAGATAATAAAACAAAAAATTTAAAGATAAATATACATTTTAGGATGTGACATAAAGGTAAAATGCAGGAAAAAAATAACATAGTTGGAATGATTGGCAATACACCTTTGATATATTTAAAAGGTGCTTCTGAGGAAACTGGTTGTAAAATTTATGGAAAAGCTGAGTTCCTTAACCCTGGGCAGTCTGTGAAGGATAGGGCGGCATTATCTATAATTAAAAATGCTGAAAAAAAACAATTAATTAAAAAAGGAGGAATGATAGTTGAAGGGACTGCTGGTAATACTGGTATTGGTCTCTCATTGGTTGGGAACGCTCTGGGATATAAGACAACAATTGTAATACCCGATACACAATCTCAAGAAAAAAAAGATGCTATTAGATTCTCAGGTGCGAAATTAATTGAAGTACCTGCAGTTCCTTACAAGGATGATAATAATTATATTAAATATTCAGGAAAATTAGCAGAGAAACTCAATAATGAGCTTGAAAATGGAGCATTTTGGGCAAATCAATTTGATAATACTGCAAATAGAGAAGCTCATATTAACACAACTGGTCCAGAAATATGGGCTCAAACGAATGGAAAAATTGATGCTTTTATTTGCGCTATTGGAACTGGAGGTACATTATCTGGCGTAGGAGCTTATTTAAAATCAAAAAATCAAAAAATAAAAATTGGTTTGGCAGATCCAATGGGAGCAGCCATGTACAATTTTTTTAAAAATGGAGAGCTTAAGGCCGAGGGCTCATCAATTACTGAAGGTATTGGCCAAGGAAGAGAAACTGAAAATATAAAAGGTATGCACCTTGATCATCCTTTTAGAGTTGAAGACGAAGAAGCCTTGAAAATTTTATACGATCTAATAGAGTTTGAAGGCTTATTTCTTGGATTATCCTCTGGAATAAATATTGCTGGAGCAAAAAAATTAGCAAAAGAATTAGGAGAGGGTAAAATAATAGTTACTATATTATGCGATTTAGCAAATCGTTATCAAAATAAGATGTTTAACGCTAGTTTTTTAAAAGAAAATAATTTACCAATACCAAATTGGCTCTAGCATGTTAAATAGTATCAAAGAATTCTGTAAACGTTATTTTTGGCTTTGGATAATATATCAGGCTATTAAAGGTGCCATAACAACCTCTTTAATATGGGTGCCACTTATTTATTATTATTTTACGAATTGAATTGAATGACAAAAAATTATACTCAAAGTGAAGATTTTAAAGAAGAGTCTATTTCTTTATATGAAATTCTTCAGGATCAAAAAGACGAAGTTTTTAGATCAAAAACACAATTTAAAGATTGGACTATAAATGACGTCCTATATCATCTTCATGTCTTTAATAATGCTGCATATTTATCTCTAACAGATGAAGATAGGTTTTCTGAATTTATGAAAGATTTTTATAACGCAGTAAAAAGTGGAGTTACCGCAAGAGAATATGAAAAAAAACTATCAAAAAATCTTTCTGGAAAAGAATTAATTAGTCTTTGGAAAGATCAATTCTCTAAGGTTGCTGAAGCATTCTCAATGGCTGACCCAAAAAAAAGGGTAAAATGGGCTGGTCCTGATATGAGTGTTCGATCAAGTATATCAGCCAGACATATGGAAACCTGGTCTCACGGGCAAGAAATTTTTGATCAATTGGGTATTGATAGAATAAATACCGATAGAATAAAAAATATTGTCATAATTGGGATCAATACATTTAGTTGGACTTTTATAAATCGATCTCTTGAAGTACCTGAAAAAGTTCCAATGATTATATTAAATTCACCATCAAATAAAAAATGGGAATGGAATACCGACAACAATAACGACTCTATAATTGGAGATGCCTCAGATTTTTGTAAAGTTGTCACGCAAGTTAGAAATATAAATGACACAAACCTTAAAGTTGAAGGAGATATAGCAAAAAAATGGATGTCTATCGCTCAATGTTTTGCAGGGCCTCCAGAAGATCCTCCAATTAAAGGAAGTCGTTACGTAAGGAAAATTTAAAATGAATGATATTGTAAAGTTATCTTCTGGAATAGCTAGTTTACTAAAAAAAAATAAACAAACTGTCTCTGTGATTGAGTCATCATCGGGAGGTCTTATATCTTCAGCCCTTTTATCTCAAGAAGGAGCATCCGCCTACTATATGGGTGGTCAGGTTATTTATACTTTACAATCGATAAGGGCTATAACGGATCTAAGAATAAGAGAACTAAAAGAAAAAAATATTAGGTCCAGCAGTGAACCATTTGCATTACTAATTGCTCAAAAAGCATGTGGCTTGTACGAAACTGATTGGGCAATTGGTGAAAGTGGGGCAGCTGGTCCATCGGGTAATGGGTATGGTGATCCGGCAGGGTATTCGTGCTTTGCTATCGCTGGTAAAAAAGAAAAAACATCACACATATATACAAATTCAGAAATTAGAATAGAAAATATGGAGGCTTTTACAAAAGCTGCTTTAGAGCAATTTTTTGAAATTCTAAAAACTAGTTAGGTGCTCTTTTTGATAATATTCTTTGAAGAGTTCGCCTATGCATTTTCAGCCTTCTTGCCGTTTCAGAAACATTTTTATCACATAATTCATATACTCTTTGTATATGCTCCCATCTTACCCTGTTAGCACTCATTGGTTCTTCAGGAGGTGAGGCCTTCTCGCTTGGGGAAGCAAAAAGAGCTGAACATATATCATCAATTCCAGCTGGCTTTGATAAATAATCTATTGCTCCAACCTTGATAGCTGAAACTGCATTAGCAATGTTTCCAAAACCGGTTAGTATGACTGACCTAGATTTTGGATTCTTTTTCTGAAGCTCTAAAATAACTTCCAGCCCGTCACCATCATCAAGCCTTAAATCAATAACTCCGTAATGAATATCATTCTTAGCAATTATGTCTTTTGCCTCTGAAACTGATTTCGCAACATAAGTATTGTGATCCCTTCTCTCAAAGGCTCTAGAAAGTTGATTAAGCCACGTCTGATCATCATCAACGATAATAATATTTTTATTTATTTCTGAATTACTCATATTAATAATATAGTTATCTTTTTTTAATTTTAAACCCTTTTGCCAGTCGGTATTATAATAGATACTATTGCACCAGTCTGCGGTAATGGCCTATTATAAGCGCTAATTCTTATTCCCAACCTTTCAAGTAATGTTTTAGAAATAAAAAATCCTAAACCTAAGCCTGATCCTTTATCTTCTTTTTGTGAATTAGTTCTCGAAGAAACATATGGATCCCCTAATCTATTTAAAACTGAATTTGAGAAACCATTACCATTATCTTGAATTTTTAATTCAATATTTTCATTATTATAATTAACGTTTAGCTCAACAATGCTTGAAGTAAAATCAGCTGCATTTTCAACAATATTTGATAATCCAAGTAATAATTCAGATCTTCTTAATAATAAGAATTTTTTTAAATTTGGATCATTATTCTGAAAATTAATAACAAACTCTATTCCCTTGGCCTTAATTAACTCACAAAGCTCTTCCAATAATGCTTGAAGTTCAATTTTAGTAATTAAATCGTCATCGCTTGAAGGTTTTTCACCAAGGGAACCAAGTATAGCCTTACATTTCTCAACTTCATCAGAAAGAATTATTAAATCCTTTTTTGCACTATCAGGTATATCATTTTCATTTTTTAATTCATTTGCGATAAGACTTATTGTCCCCAGAGGTGTCCCTAAGTGATGAGCTGCTGCTGCAGCAAGACCATCTAGAGAAGATAAATTTTTCTCATTGACTAATAAATCCTCTGCAATTTTCAATGCAGCAGAAGTTTTACGTGAATCATCAGTAAGTCCACCGGCATAAAAAGTTAAAAATAAAATAGTTACAAATAATGAAATCCACATCCCAATAATAAAAATTAATGGGATAGTTAAATCTAAACTTTCATTTACTAAAGGATAATTGAAAAACCCTAGGATAGTTATCAGGAAAATCGTTAAAATAATTAATATTGATGTAGATCGTATTGGGAGACTTGTAACAGTTATAGCTATATGGGTTAAAAATAAAACGACAAATGGATTTGAAAGTCCTCCAGTAAAAAATATCATCAAGGCTAATTGAATTATATCTGCAGCGATTACAAATGTTGTCGAAGTTTCGTTAAGTCTATTATTAATTGAATAACCTGGGTAAAGAGCAAAATTAGAAATAGCCAGGGCCAATATTGTAAGAGATACCTCAGTCCATGGTAACTCAAAATTTAAAAAATAATGAACAATAAAGCATGTAATAGTTTGACCTAATACAGCTATCCATCTCAAATTAACAAGAGTTTTAACTCTTATTCCAAGACCTAAACTAGAAGTATTCTCTTTTTTACTTTCCATAATAATTTATATTAATTGCAGATATTTTTTAACTTCATTAATAGCTTCATTTGGATCTATCACCTTAATTGTAGTCATTCCAATTTCCCTTGCTGGTTTCAAGTTTATACCCAAATCATCAAGATAAATACATTCTTGAGGTTTAACACCAAGAGCATCACAAGACATATAATAAATTTTGGGATCTGGTTTTCTTAAACCTACTTTTGAAGATTCTATTATATGATCAAAAATCTTCATAACTTGACCAGCTTCATTGAGGTGATTGACCTTTTCATTCTTACTATTTTGAATATTATTTGTAATACATCCAAGCTTATAGTCTTTTTTTAAGAAAGACAAAAAATCTACCATTTGCTCTCTAATTTCACCAGATAGTAATTTTACAACTTGCTTTCCAGAAATTTTAAATCCCTTTTTATCAGCTTCTATAGAAAATAAATTATCAAATTCATCTAGATCAATATCATTCCTTTCAAATTTTGCCCAAGCGTTATCATCGGGGTTCTCTGAATTGATTGTTCTAATTATATCTTTTGGAAGATTATTACTTAACTCAAATTTGTTAAATGCTTCAAAAGGACTTGATGTTATGACACCTCCAAAATCCCATATTATTGATTTATAATTCATTTCAAACTCCTAAGCTTTATAATAACCTCCTTAAATAAATCAGGCTATAGTTGATTACAGAGTTTAAATATTTAAAATAAACAATTATGAAAAAAATTATTCTATCGGTGCTAATTATCTTAAACTTTACTAGCTTAAAAGCTGAAACAGAACTTAAATACTCGGCCTATTTAGGTGGGTTTCAAGTAGCCAATATCCTTTACTCTGCAGAACTTAATCAAGATGATTGGAAAATAAAAACCACAATAACAGCATCAGGATTAGTGGATGTATTTGTAAGTTTTGTTTTTTTAGCTGAAAGCAATGGAAAATACATCAATAAAAATCTTGTAAGTGACTCTTATAATTTCTCATATGAGATTAAAAATAAAAATAAATCGAGAGTAGCAGAAATTAATTATAGCGAAGGTTTACCAATCTCAGTAACTGCAGAACCTCCGTATAGAGGAGAAGATATTCCAACTGAAGAATTCTTAAAAAAATATGGAGAAAATGCCAGTGATCCAAATAGTGTATTTGTAGTTTCAAATAAATTTAGTAATCCATGCTTAGAGAATAGTAAAAGTTTTGATGGTGTTAGATCTTATGAAATAAAAATGAATAAAAGATCAAAAAGTTCAAAATTAACAATTGATGATAAGGAATATGAAACGATTATTTGCAGAGGCTCCTTCAATGCCATCGTTGGTTATAGTAATAGTGATTTCTTAGAAACAGCTTCTGAGGAAAATGCTATTACATATTGGTATTCTTTTTTTGAAAAAGAAAAAATGTGGATACCTATTAAATTTACAATCGATACACCACTTGGAGCATTAGTGATAAAAGCAAAAGAAATAAAGGATAATTACATAGGATAAAAATATTATGAAATATGAAAATGCCTTAACACCAAATGATAAGCAAATGAAGGAATTCACAGAGGGTGATATTGATACACCAATATATATGGTCAATCTTTTAAAATTCAAAGAAAAAGCAGTATATGAAGATGGAAGAAAAACAAATCTTTCTGGGGAAGAGGCTTATGCAATTTATGGAATAGAGGTAATAGAACATTTAAAAAAAATTGGTGGGGAACCAATCTTTTCAGGGGTTGTAAGCAGGCTAATGCTTGGTGAAGTTGAGAAATTATGGGATTGGATTGCCATTGTGAAGTATCCGAGTAGAAAGACGATGTTGGAAATGATTTTAAATCCAGACTATTTAGAGAGTGAAAAGCATAGGTCAGCTGGCCTAGATGGTCAGTTAAATATAGAGACAAAAGACTTTTAAAAATGAGTTTACCAATTATTTCTATAGACGAGTCAAACCGTGAAAAAATTGATATATCTAAAGATATAGGGAAAAGTTGTGAAAAATATGGATTTTTCATAATTAAAGACCATAATCTAAAGATCAAGACCATTGAAAATGTTAGAAATTTATCTAGAGAATTTTTTAACTTACCCATAGAAAATAAAATGAAATATCATCAAGTTGGGGGTGCAGGACAAAGAGGTTACACCCCATTTGGAATTGAAAAAGCTGTAAACTCATTAAGCCCTGATCAAAAAGAATTTTGGCATCATGGTAGGTTTAATTGGCAAGAAAAATATATTGATAAGATGCCCACAAATGAAAATGTAAATGAAATTCAGTTTTTTGATCAAACATTGAATGGTTTTTTTAAAGATTTAGATTTTTTAGGGAAAAAAATATTATCATATATATCCCTTTTTCTTGGCTTAAAGTCTGATTGGTTTGATAATAAAATTAATCAAGGAAATTCTATTTTAAGATTAATACACTACCCACCTAATGATAAAAAAAATGCTGGACTTAGGGCAGGTCCTCATGAAGATATTAACTTAGTGACCCTTCTTCTTGGAACACAGCAAAAGGGATTAGAAATCCTGGATCAAAACAATAATTGGATTCCTATTAAAACTAATTCAGAAATTATTGTTTGTAATGTTGGTGATATGCTTGAAAGGTTGACGAATAAGAGATTAATTTCAACAACACATAAAGTTGTTAATCCAAAAAATGTTTTAGAAAATAATTCCAGATATTCGATGCCTTTTTTTATTCATCTTAATCCTGATTTTTTTATAGAAACCATAAATTCTTGTATTAATGATAATAATCCTAATATTTTTCCAGAGGGGATTAGTGCTGACGATTTTTTAAATGAAAGGCTAAGAGAAATAAAATTAAGCTAATTAGTTGTATAAATACAACATAAAGTTATTTTTTAGAAGATTTTTATTGTATACGCTCTATCATTACTTTATTGTGTATTTTTTAATCCTAACAATCATTAATAATAATAATAAAGCATTGTTAACGTAGGGGAGACTACTTATGCGTTGGCACAAAAATGTTTTTATATTGCTTACATTTTTACTTTCTTTAACTGTAATCAATAATTCAGAAGCTCAAACAAATAATTCACAAAATCAATTTAATAATTTAATTGAAGAAATTGTTGTTACTGCAACAAAAAAAGAAACAACACTTCAAGAGGCACCTATCGCTATATCAATAGTTTCTGATGTTGAAATTGAACAATTAGCAATAAGTGATCTAATCGATCTGCAACAATCTGTTCCGTCTTTGAGAATTAATCAACAGCAATTTGCAAGTCAAAATACTTTTTTAATTAGAGGTTTTGGAAATGGCGCTAACAATCCTGGTGTTGAACCAGCTGTGGCCGTTTCGATTGATGGAGTTATGATTTCTAGAAATCAATCTGCTCTGAATGATTTAATGAGTCTGGAAAGAGTAGAAGTGATAAAAGGACCACAATCAACTTTATTTGGTAAAAATTCTTCTGCTGGTGTAATTAGTATCACAACAAAATTACCTGAAAATGAATTTGGAGGAAAAATTCAAATAACAGGTGGTGATTATGGTTTACAAAAAATTGGTGGTACAGTAACTGGGCCTATTTCAGAAAATACTTCTTTTAGAATTACAGCATCAACTCATGAAAGAGATGGCTATACTAAAAATTTAAATACTGGAAATGAAATAAATGATAGAGATCGTTATTCAGTAAGAGCCCAATTACTATCTGAAGTTAGTGATAGCCTTACACTTAGATTAATTGTTGACTCGGATAGCGCAGATGAAAATTGTTGTACCACATCAGCACTTACAAATGGTGCTGCTACTCTTGGATTTGCATCTGTTATAGGTCCTATGTTAGGGAAACCAGTTATCAAAAATCCTGTTGATCCATTTGGTTACGAAACATATTTAGATAAAGAACCTAGAACAAAAATTGATACAAGTGGTATCTCATTCCATGTTGATTATGAAATGGAAAATGTAAAATTTAAATCAATAACTGCTTATCGCGAGAGTGAGCAAGAAGTTTTTGACGGTGATGTTGATTTTAGTGCTATGCCGTTACTAACAAATAGCATAGCTGATGAATTTGAAACCTTTACTCAGGAATTTAGAATTAGTTCTAATAATGATAGTCCTTTTCAGTGGATGATTGGAGCCTTTTATCAAGATGAAACTGTTAATCACGATAGAGATGTTCTTTATAAAGAATACTTTCCAATAGTAGCTGACATCTTACTAGGAGCTTCCGGAACAAGCCTAAATTCTGTAGCTGGAGGAGTTGCAGTTCAAACATTGTCTGGTATATCTCAATTACCTGCTGCTATTCAAACATCTCTTCTAGGATTTGCTCTACCTCCTCTATCAATTCCACAAATTGGAGGAGTATTAGCTGGTGTTTCAACTGGAAGTCCTGCATTAGATGCTGGTATTGCAGGAGCCGTTCCTGTTCTTACAGCTAGCACAAGAAGCCAATGGTATAATTTAAATGATGGTCTTCAGCATGAATATTTTGATATGGATAATGAATCCTTTTCAATCTTTGCTAACCTTGACTATGATATTTCTCCAAATACCACAGTTTCTCTTGGTGTAAATTACACAAAAGATGAAAAAACAGTTGTTTCAAATGTTATCATATCAGATACTTTTGCAACCTATCCTTTCATATTAAATCCTGCTACAGCAGGATTAGCTGGATTACAATTTTTCCCTCCATTCTTTAACTATCCAAATGAAAATGAAGATGGTAAATGGGACTCAGATGACGTAACACATTCATTTAAAATTATGCATGATCTTGATGATAGCCTTTCTGTATATTTTAGTCATTCTACTGGTTTTAAAGCAATTTCTGTAAATATGTCCGCAAATGCTACTGTATTTGCCGGTCTTCCAATGGATCCAAGTATTTATTTTGCTGACCCTGAAGAAGCAGAAAATTTTGAAGTTGGATTTAAAAAGACATTTAGCAATGGTTATTTAAATTTAACAGCCTTTCATATGACTGTTGAAGGAATACAAAATAATTTATTTATTGGAACTGGTTTTAATCTCGTAAATGTTGATGAACAAACTCACAAAGGTATTGAAATAGATTCATTATTCTTCCTTTCTGAAAACTTTGTAACTACTTTTAATGCAAGTTACATTGATGCAGAGTTTGGTACATTTAAGAATGGACCTTGTGATCCAACTCAACTTCCGCCGGCAGAAGATAATTGTCCTATCGGAGAAAGAGTAAAAGATTTCTCAGGACGAACACCTGGCGGAGTTCCAGAATTAGCTTTTACAGTTTCTGGAACATACAACTTTGATTTATCAAATTCTATGAGTGGATATATAAGAGCAGAATATGTTTATGAAGAAAACCATCAAGCAACTGATGGTGTACCAGCTTCAATCGCTTCTCGAAAAGTTGGAATGATTAATGCAAGCGCTGGAATTTCAGATGAAAATTCAGGAATTAATCTTATGCTTTGGGGAAGAAATCTTAATAAAGACGAATACATGCTTACATCATTTAATGTTCCAGGGTCTCCTGGTTCGTGGGCAATGTATCCAAATTTGCCTAAAATGTTTGGTATAACCCTAGGTAAAGAATTCTAAAAAATAAAAATTGTATAATAAAAGGCGGCTTTTCAGTCGCCTTTTTTATTTCTAATTATTTTTATAATAAATAGTAATTATTTAGTTGATAAATATTAAAATGGTTGTAAGATTTCATAAGCCATAAATAATAATAATAATAATTTCATATACTTATGAATATATGGTCGGGGGCAAATTTATTTTAGATCCTTGGAACTAAAAAAAATCCCATTTGCGTAGTGTACTAAATAAATAATTAAATATGTTGTAATTTTGGTACACTACGTCTTTTTTATCATTTTTTTAAAAAAAATCATTGTCTTATTAAAATTTTGAATGCTATCCTATCTTAAGCCTATAAAAAAATAACAAATACGATAAAGCGTATGCAATTGGGGAGGCACTTAATAATGTCAAAACGTTTAATAATCGCAATCATGTTTATGATTGCTCCTTTAATTTTCTCAACAAATTCTTCAGCCCAGACACTTAATGCTGGTATAGAAGAAATTCTTGTAACAGCTGAAAGATCTGAACAAAGTATTCAAGATGTTCCAATTGCTGTTTCGGCCTTTGGTTCTGATGCTCTTGAGCTACAACAAATCGAAACCTTTGGTGATCTTCAGTTTAATATTCCAAGTATTACATATACTCGAGGTAACTTTACTGGTGGTAGTATGTCAATTAGAGGTGTTGCTTCAGCAGCAGTTGCCGCTTCTGGTGATGGCGCTGTTGCATATCACTTAGATAGTGTCCCTCTTCCAACAAGTATTTTTGAGACAGAATTTTTTGATGTTGAGCGTGTAGAGGTTTTAAGAGGCCCCCAAGGAACTCTATACGGAGCAAATGCAACTGCTGGAACAGTTAATTTAATTTTTGCTAGACCTACCAATGAAACTGGTGGAAATATTGAAATAGAGTATGGAGATTATAATAGTAGAAAATTAAAAATTGCTATGAATATGCCTTTGTCTGATAATCTTAGACTTAGAGTTTCAGGAATGAATTTAAGAAGAGATGGTTTTTCTACAAACATGTTCCCAGGTAAAGAGGGTGAAGATGTAGACGGTAGAGATATTTCCTCTTATAGAGCTGTTCTAGAAGCAGACTTAAATGAAGATACCATTGCAAGATTTACTTACATGAAATTTGAAGAAGATGACAACAGAGCACGTGCTGGTCGCCAAATGTGTAAAATGACTGAAACACCTGCTTATGGGTGTAACCCTTTTGAATTTGGCCGCGAACAACCTACTGCTGGTTCAGGTTTAAATGGTCTTCTTTTAGCTACGGCTGGACTTCAAAGCTTTAGCCCACTAGATACAGCACCAAGTAATCCTCTATTTGATATTAGACAAACTTATCAAGCAATTGACCCTGTATATAAAGTTGATGAAAAAGCCTATATTTTTGCAATAGAAAATAATTCATTTGAAAATATTACTATCAAAGCAAATTTTGCACTTCATGATCGTATAATTTTAACTCAACAGGACTACACGAATAATGATGGTAGGACTAAATTATATAAAGGAACTAATCCATTTTTCCCTAATGGTGAACTACCAATTTCTGGATGGACAGATCCAAATAGTGGTGGATCAATGGGTATTTTTGGTGGATCTGTTGGTGGTTATCATGATTTCCCATTTGCCTATGACACATCAATGAGTGACAATGAATACAAATATGGCGATATTATTATTAGTTCAGATTTTGATGGTAATGTTAATTTTGTTGCTGGCTTTAATATGGTTGAGTCTGAATTAGTCAATTTATATGATGTATATTTTAACGGTGGTGATGCTGTTGCACTTGCTCCAATATTAAGTGGCGCTAGACTATAT
>QCGZ01000006.1 GCA_003279705.1 OCS116 cluster bacterium AG-390-I16 | reverse complement strand
CCTGAAAGTTGTATTATTATTATCCAAGACAATAATATTGTTTCCATCATTAAAATTTAATGTTTTTTCTTCAGAATTATTATTATCTTTAGTTTTTATAGGAGTATTTTTGTTGCCTGAGTGATTGTGATAGTAATCCCTTCCAGTTATATCACACATTAAGCACATTTTTATTTTCCCATGTGGTAATTTATATTATTATTTTTAATCAGGATAAGAGTCAGGAGATTGAAATTTATAGCCTTCTTGTTCTAATAGTTTTGCAAGACCTATTGTTTTTAAATCACCATATTGAGGACCAATTATTTGTATACCAATAGGCAATCCTTTCTCACTAAGACCAGTAGGTATAACAGTTGAAGGAAGATAGCTTGCTATAGCTAATCCCGCCCAAAAAATTTGCTCAAAATATGGTCTCTCATCATTATCAACCATAATAGTTCTATCACCAAAAGCACTGTGATCATGCTCTATAGCATCAGTTGCCATTATTGGAGCAATAACAGCATCATATTCTTTAAAAAATTCATGCCAAGCCCATCTTAAATGTGTTCTTTTCTCATTTGCCATATTGTAATCACGTAAAGACGATAATTGCTTTCTTAAGGTATACGCTGATTGACTATCATGCGTTGGGTCTAATGTTGTTGATTTATTATTGTCAGAAGATTCTATTTTTTCGAGTTTATCTAATAATTTTTGATAATCTTCTTCTGAGCTTCTAGAGGCCATTGTAGGGTGAAGAAGTGAAGCATAGGTATCCATAGACTCTATAAAATCAAAGTCAGGTTTTGCTTCAAAATTCACAATCCCTTTATTTTTGATGATAGTTTCTGCAATATTATTTACACGATTTTGCGTTTCTTGATTAACTGGAGCAAAATCTAAATTAGTCCAGGCAGCAACTTTATATTCTTTTAATGATGTTTTGTTTGGTTTTTCTAGATTCATTTTTAATCCAGCTCCATCAATTTCATCAGGACCACCCATAACTAAAACACCTGTTTCAAGATCTTGAGCACTTCTGCCTAAAGGCCCAATAACTGTTAAGTCTGATTGCGATAAAACATTTGGTGCTGCATGCCCTCTTGGAGGTAAAAGACCCCATGTTGGTTTATGTCCAAAAACTCCACAAAAATGTGCTGGGTTTCTAATAGACCCACCAATATCAGAACCTGTTTCAAAACCTGTAAGCCCTGCCGCTAAAGCAGCTGCAGATCCTCCAGATGATCCACCAGGGCTTCTTGTTAAATCCCATGGATTATTTGTTGTGCCATAAATATCATTATAACTTTGGAAATCTGCAAGATTGTATGGAATATTTGTTTTACCAAAAATAACCGCTCCAGCATTTTTTAGTCTTTCTATAGATAATGCATCTTTAGATGCGATATTATCTTTTAAGGCAGGATTCCCTCTTGATGTAACTGTTCCAGTAAGGTCGTAGGAATCTTTAATTGTCATTGGAACACCATGCAATGGTCCCATAACAATACCTTTACTTAGTGCATCATCAGCGTTTAGTGCTGAGTTTTTTGCATTTTCATAATCTTTAACGATAATAGCATTTATATCTGGATTAAACTTTTCAACTCTTGAAATATAATACTCTAAAAGTTCAAGGCTACTAATTTCCTTTTCTAAAATCATCTTAGAAAGTTCTTCAGCAGATTTATATGATAATTGTGTCATTTGTTTTCCCTATTGTTAATATAAGGAAATTTTTTTACATGAGAAGAGTATAAAAAATTAAATTGAAATCCAATTACCTTCTGGAGATAATTGCTCATTCCTATTATTATAAAAACTTTCAGCGTTATTTTCTTTGAGAACTTTTAACATATGAGGAAGTTCTGTACCGTCCTTTTCGAGTTTTTCAATAATTTTATACGGGCCTATATTATCCATTGCTTTGAAAGGGCCATTACTCCAATTAAAGCCCCATTGCATTGCACGATCCACACTAACAATATCATCAGCAATAATGGGTACAAGATCTGCTGCATAACATAATGTAGCTCCATAAACATCCCACGCAAGAACACCATCAGGGCTATCATCGAATAATATACTAATATCATTTATAGCCAACTCTTCTTTTGATTGTGGCCTCCATAACTTTGTTATGAGGTCATAGGTTTCCTTATTTCTGGATCCATCCTCATTTTTAGTCATCCTAAAAAAACCCCCACCAGCTTTTCTTCCAAATTGACCATTTTTAATCATTTCTTTTTCTGCTTTAGGAAATTCTCCATACTGCTTTCCCATATCTCCTTCTGGAAGATTAGTGGCAAAGTTTTTTCCTATCATTTCCATCACATCTAAACCAATAAGATCATATAAACTATAAAGACCAGTTGATGGAAGGCCTATTGGGGTTGATAGTATTGCATCTACTCTTTCTTGATTTAAGCCTTTATCCAATGCTTCTTTGCCTTTATGCAAACCAATAAACATAAAGAAACATCCTATCCTATTAGCAATGAAGCTAATTGTATCTTTTGCTATAACAACTCCTTTATCCAAGGTTTGAGTACAAAAATGATCAAGAGCCTCTATCGTTTCTGGGTCAGTATCATTTCCAGGAATAATTTCTAGCAACTTCATTGCTTTAACGGGATTAAAAAAATGAGTAACTGCTAAATTTCTTTTTAATCTATCTGGCATTCCCTCTGAAATTTCTTTTAAAAGTATTCCTGAGGTATTTGAGGTAAGAATTGTATGATCAGATCTTACTTCTTCAACTCGCTTAATAAGACCTCTCTTTGCTTCAGCATTCTCAATAATTGCTTCGCAAATCCAATCATAGTTTTTTAATTTTTCTAAATCTTTATCGAAAGTACCAGTTTCAATATTTACCATTTTTTCTGGATTATCAATCGGAGCGGGAATTCCATTTAAAAGTCTATCTTTTGCAGCATCGACTGCATCCTGATTCATTTCTAAAATAAGTACTTTAATATCTCTCTCTGCGCATAAACCAGCTATACCAGCACCCATTGTACCACCACCAAGAACAGCTACAGATTTAATTTTTTTTGTCATTGTGTTTCCTAAAATTTAAGTTCATCTTTTGAAATTACAATCCCATCTTCATCGGCATAAATAAAGTTGTTATCAGAAATTGAAATATCCGCGAAATCTAATTTTACTTTAAACTCACCACCATCATTTTTTTTAGATTTTTTTGGATGTGCAGCTAATGCTTTAACACCAATATTTTCAACTATGATTTCTAGCTGATCTCTTATACATCCATTTATGATTATTCCAGACCAATTATTTTCAGATGCTATCTTTGCTAAATTTCCTCCCAAAAGGGCACAATTCATAGAACCCTCTCCATCAACAACTAACACCTTATTAGTTCCATCAGTTTCAAGGATGGATCTTAATTTTGTGTTATCATCAAAAGTTTTTAGAGTTACAGCCTTACCAAAAAAGGCAGTCCTACCGCCAAAATCTTTAAATATTGGTTTTGCAACCAAAATATCTTTTGGATATTTATCGCATATATCTGCAGTAGGAAGCATCTAATTTAAGGTTTATTAAAATTGATCTGCTTCTGTAGAGTCACTTAATGCTGTTGTTGATGATTCACCACCTGCAGCAGCTTCAGAAACCATATCAAAATAACCTGTACCAACCTCTCTTTGGTGGCGAGTAGCTGTATAGCCATCTTTTTCAGAACCAAATTCAGCTTGTTGAAGTTCTGAGTAAGCACCCATACCACGATCTCTAAAGTTAGAGGCTAATTCAAACATTCCATAATTTAGAGAATGGAAGCCAGCTAATGTAACAAATTGATACTTAAAGCCTAATTTTCCAATTTCTTCACGGAAAGTTTCAATTGTATCTTTATCAAGATTAGCTTCCCAATTAAAACTAGGTGAACAGTTATAAGCCAGCATTTGATTTGGATGAGCAGCTTTAACTTGTTTTGCAAATTCGGCTGCTAACTCAAGGCTAGGTACAGATGTTTCCATCCAAATAAGATCAGCATGTGGAGCATAAGCGATGGCTCTTTTTACGCAATTATCAAAGCCTGACCCTTCTTTAAGTCTATAAAAACCCTCTGGAGTTCTATCATCTCTGTCAATGAACTCATGATCTCTATCATCAACATCTGATGTAATTAGTTTTGCGCTCTCAGCATCTGTTCTTGCAACTATTATTGTTGGGACACCGCAAACATCAGCAGCAAGTCTTGCTGCATTTAAGTTTCTTATATGTTGTTTTGTAGGTATTAAAACTTTACCACCCATGTGACCACATTTCTTTTCAGAAGCAAGTTGATCCTCGTAGTGAACACCTGATGCACCAGCATCTATATAGGCTTTCATAATTTCGAAGCAATTTAAAGGTCCACCAAATCCAGCTTCTGCGTCAGCTATGATAGGTGCAAACCAATCTCTTTTTGCCCCGCCTTCTGACACTTCAATTTGATCGGCCCTTTGAAGAGTTTTATTTATTTTTTTTGCTAGCTCTGGACCTGAATTTGCAGGATATAAACTTTGATCAGGATATGTTGCGCCAGCTGTATTGTTATCAGCAGCTACTTGCCATCCAGATAAATAAATTGCTTTTAGACCAGCTCTAACCATTTGCATGGCTTGATTACCTGATAGTGCACCTAAGGAAGATACTTGATCTTCACTATGAAGCATTTTCCAAAGTTTATTAGAACCTCTTGTTGCAAGAGTATATTCTATTGGAAATGATCCTCTTAGTTTTTCAACATCTTCAACTGAATATGGTCTTTCAATACCATCAAATCTACCCTCAGGAGCAGAAGGAACTAAATCATAAAAACTTTTCGCCATTTTTTTCCCCTTTTATTTTGAAAACTTATTTATTTAAAGAAATTATTTCTTCATAAGCTGATAGTGTTAGGAATTCTTTACAGTCAGGAGATATAGACATTTTCTCAAATAATTCAATAGCTTTTTCATATTTTCCGTTTTTCCATAGATTTTCTCCTATAATTTCTTTTAGACTCTTAATTTCATCTTCAAGAATCGATTGAAACAATTCAATCGTAACAGTTCTTCCATCATTTAATGATGTTGAATGTTTTAGCCATTGCCAAATTTGTGCACGAGAAATTTCAGCAGTGGCAGCGTCTTCCATTAAATTATAAAGAGGTACTGCACCTCTACCACCTAACCATGCGGCAATATATTGAATACCAACTCTAATACACTCCCTCATACCATCCTCGGTTTTCTCACCTTTATGAACCTCTAAAAGATCCTCTTGTGTGATGTTTATGTTATCCAGTGATACATCAAGTTGATTCTCTCCTGACATAGAAGTGCTAAATACATCAAGCGCTGTTGGAACTAAACCAGGGTGAGCAACCCAGGTACCGTCATGCCCATTCTTAACTTCCCTTTCTTTATCCATTTTTACTTTTTTAAAAGCAGCATTATTTTTTTCATCATCATCTTTAACAGGTATTTGTGCTGCCATTCCTCCCATAGCAAAAGCACCTCTTTTGTGACATGTTTTTATTAATAAAAGTGAATATGCGTTCAAAAATGCATCACCCATTACAACCTGAGATCTATCGGGTAAAATATAATCTGGATTATTCCCTAATCTCTTAATGTAGCTAAAAATATAATCCCATCTTCCACAATTTAAACCTACAATATGATCTCTTAACTCATATAAGATTTCATCCATTTGAAAAGCTGCAGGAAGAGTTTCAATCAATACAGTTGCTTTGCAAGTACCGATAGGTATATTCAACATTTCTTGAGCTTTATTGAAAACATTATTCCAAAGCCTTGCCTCTAAATAACTCTCCATTTTAGGAAGATAAAAATAAGGCCCAGTATTTTTTTCAAAAATATTCTTATGATTATGAAAGAGGTAAACTGCATAATCAAAGATACCTCCAGATATTCTTTCTCCATCAATTTCTATATGCGCTTCTTCTAAATGCCAGCCCCTAGGTCTAACTATAAGGACTGATGGATTTGGATTAAGTTTATATTCTTTTCCAGATTTTGGATCCTTGAAGTCTATTTCATCATTCCATAGATCCATTAAATTGATTTGTCCTTGAATTATATTTTCCCATGTTGGTGACATAGAATCTTCGAAATCAGTCATAAAGGTTTTAGCATCAGAGTTGAGTGCATTTATAATCATTTTACGATCAACAGGACCCGTTATTTCGACTTGTCTATCAAGAAGATCGTTAGGTATTGAAGCAACTTTCCATTCGGACTCTCTTATAGATTTTGTTTCTTCTAAGAAATCAGGTAATGCTCCATTATCAAGATCAAATTGTTTTCTCAGTCTTTCTTGAAGAACGCCTAATCTCTCTATTTTAAACTCTCTTTCAAGTTCAGCAACAAACGCTAGGCATTCTTTGGTGAGTATTTTTTCAATTCCAGGATACTCTGGACCAAGGATTACTAAACCATCTGGTGTTTCTAAATTTAATACCATAAATTTTTTCCTTAATTTTTTAGATAAATGTTAATGGAAGGTATATCATAGAAAAATTATTTGGATAATGATATTTATTTGATTCTAAGATTTTTTTGAGGAGCATTTTTGGTTTGGAAAAAAAGAAAAAAATTAAACCACAAAGACCTAGAGGTTTTGAAGATTTATCAGGGAATAGTTTAAACGAACTAATTCAATTGAGAGATTCTATTCAAGAAGTTTATGGACTTTATGGGTTTGAATCTCTCGAGACTGGAATCATTGAATATTCAGATGTAATAGGGTCTTTTTTACCTGATCAAGATCGACCTAATGAAGGTGTTTTTTCCTTTGAAGATGATGATAAAAGATGGGTTTCATTAAGGTATGATTTAACCTCTGGTTTAGCTAGGTATGTAGCTGAGAATTTTGATAGTTTACCTAAACCATATAGAAGATATCAATCTGGATGGGTTTTTAGAAATGAAAAACCTGGCCCAGGAAGATACAGGCAATTTTATCAAATTGATGCTGATACAATTGGAAGTGATAATGCTTTATCAGATGCAGAGATGTGTATGATGTTTTCTGATGCAATACAAAATACCGGTATTGAAGTAAGAAATTATGTAATACGCTTAAGCAATAGAAAAATTTTAGATGGGATTATTGATAGTCTTAATATTGAAGGAAATTCATCAGGCTCTGAAGTTAACTTATCAATTATGCGATCAATAGATAAGCTTGATAGATTGGGTTTATTGGGTGTTGAACAACTTCTGGGTGAGGGAAGAAAAGATGATTCAGGAGACTATACTAAGGGTGCAGGTTTGGAGAAATCAGATATTAAACAAATATTATCATTTTTAGAAAGTGGAATTGAATCAAAAAAACTATCAAGAGAAGCATGTCTTAAAAATCTATCAGGTCAATTTGGTACAAATGTAATTTTTAACGAAGCTATAGAAGAATTGAATGAAATTTCAGAGATAATCGATGCTGCTGGATATGATGAAAATAGAATTATAATTGATCCATCGGTTGTACGAGGATTGGGATATTATACTGGACCAGTTTATGAGGCTGACTTAACTTTTGATATGGAGACAGATCAAGGTATAGAGAAATTTGGATCAATAGGCGGGGGTGGCCGTTATGACGACTTAATCGCAAGATTAAAAGGAGTTCGGGTTCCTTCAACAGGTATCTCTATTGGCGTTAGTAGACTCAGTAGTGCTTTAAGATACTTAAATCAGTCAGAAGAAAATTCTGAGACTTTATCAGTTGTTGTTCTTGTAATGGATAAAGAAAAAAGATCTGAATATTATAAAATTGCATCTAATTTAAGAAATGAAGGTATTAGTTCAGAGTGCTATTCTGGGGACGGAGGAATGAAGGCTCAGTTAAGGTATGCCGATAAACGAAATGCAAGGCTTGCTATTATTATTGGGGATGATGAGTTTTCTTCCAAATCTGCAACAATTAAAGATTTATATATTGGAAAAGAGGTTTCTGATAAAATTTCTGATAATAAAGAGTGGAGAAGCGGAAAAGATTCTCAGCAAAATGTTCCAATTAATGATCTTATTAAGTCGATAAAGTCAATTCTTTCAAAATAAATTCATATTATATGAATAATTATATTGATAATTAAATAAATTCATATTATATGAATAATTATGATTAAGGAAACTAATAAAATCATTGATTTATTGGGTGGAACAAGCGCATTAGCAAAGTTGCTAGATGTTAATCTTTCTGCTGTATCTAATTACAGAAAAAAAGGATTTCCAGATAGATTACATTATAAAATTGCAACTTTATGCAATGAAAGATGTATTGCGATTGATAGTAAAATTTTTGGCGAATTTTCTAATACTTTACCAGCTATTGATACCAGACCTTTGGAGACTTTAAGTGAAGTTTCTATAAAAGTTATTGAAAGTTTAACTGGAGATGATTTTGAGTTAATTGATCCACCTGTTTTAGTTTCTGCAGATAAAGTCCTTGATAGATTGGGTGAGAATATTGCTGACAAGCTATATATATTTTCTGATCCAGCTGGCTCTAGACTCTGTTTGAGACCAGACCTTACGATACCAACATGTATCCATTATTTAAATAATGGTTTTAACGGTATCAAAAAAAATTATGCATACCATGGAAAGGTATTTCAGTTTCAAAATCCATCATCTAATGAGCCAAATGAATTTAGTCAGGCAGGTCTTGAGATTATTGGAGGTAACAGCTGTATTGAAAATGAAATAAAGGTTTTTTTTAGAACTTATAAATCTATTGAGCAGTCTGGAATTAGAAATTTAAATATTATTTTTGGAGATATTTCTTTGTTTTCGATTTTAATAGATGTTCTTGATATACCTGCTATATGGAAAGATCAGTTAAAAACTAAATTTTGGAATGATAAAAATTTCAAAATACTTTTAGAAGAGCTTACTGTTAAGAAAAGATTAAACAATCAGTTATTTCAAAAAATATCAAATTTAGATAATGATACTGCTGAAATTTTTGTTAGGGATACAATTGGATTATTAGAAAATCAATCACCTGTAGGAAGAAGTTTGAAAGAAATAACTCAAAGATTGATAAAAAAATCTCAAGAAATAAAAACTGACCCGCTTTCAAAATCTACTGCAAACCTTATAAAGGAATTTTTATCTATTTCTGATAAACCCCTGCAAGCCATTAAAAAACTAAAGTCTATTTCTAAAAATATTGATAGTAGATTAAATTCTCAAATTGATTCTATGTCAGAGAGAATTGAAATGATGCTTGAGTTAAAGGTTGATCTCAAAAATTCAATTTTGTCATTGGAAAAAGGAAGGATGGTTGAGTACTACACAGGATTTTTATTTGATTTTAATTCGGGTGATTTAAAAAATAACCTAAATATCGCAGGAGGAGGCAGATATGATGATTTGATCAATTCTGTAAGTAATATAGATAATATACCCGCTGTTGGCGCTGCTATTAACTTAGATCGACTTGAAAAAATAATTTCCTCGGAGAAATTAATATGAGCTCAATATTGATAGCACTACCTTCAAAAGGCAGACTCCATGAACAAATGAATAAATTTTTTGAATCCTCTGGAATAATTCTTAAAAGATCTGGAGGTCAGAGGACTTATTCGGGATTTATAAAAGGTATAGAGGGAATAGAAATTATTTATCTTTCTGCAACTGAGATTTCTAGTGAACTATTAAAGGGTAATATTCATATGGGTGTAACTGGGATTGACTTAATTGAAGAGGGTAAAACAAGTGCATCAAAAGATGTTATTCTGCTATCAAGATTGGGTTTTGGAAAAGCAAATGTTGTAATAGCCGTCCCAGATCACTGGATAGATGTAGAAAATATAAGAGATTTATCCGAAGTATCGTCAGAATTTCGATCTTACAATAATAGAAGAATGAGGGTTGCTACAAAATTTTCAAATATAACAAGAAATTTTTTCGTAAAAAACGGTATTAATAACTACAGACTTGTTGATAGCGCTGGAGCCACTGAAGGATCTCCTGCGGCTGGTACGTCTGAAATAATTGTTGATATAACAGAAACAGGTCAAACAATTGAGGCTAATAATTTAAAGGTCCTTGAAGATGGTATAATGCTCAAAAGTGAAATATGTATTTTCTCTAGTATAAATGATATTTGGAGGGATATTGATCTTAAACCTGTAGAGAGATTTTTAAGAATAATTTCCGCAAGATCTGAGGCACTAGGAAACGCTGAATTACTTTTCGACTATAACAAAGATGATAAAGATCTAGAAATCAATTTATTTAGAGGGTTTAATTCGAAATTTGTTAATGGCTCTCCAAATACTGGAGAGAGTGTTTCACTAATTACTCCAATCTCAATGGTACCATCTTGTACCTATTATTTAACAAGTAAGGGATATGGACCAGTAAGAACAACTCGACCTGATTTCATTTATAATCAAAATTCTCAATCATGGAATCTTTTAAAAGATACTATTGATTCAATATAAAAAAAGGCCATCTGGATAGATGGCCTTTCTAAATTTCAAATGAGTTTTCGGACTACATCATGCCGCCCATGCCGCCCATGCCGCCCATGCCGCCCATGCCGCCCATATCAGGCATTGCAGGTGCAGCTGCACCGGCAGGCTCAGGTTTATCAGCAATTTGAGCTTCACTAGTAATCACTAATCCAGCTATTGAAGAGGCATCGATCAAAGCTGTTTTAACAACTTTTGAGGGATCAACAATACCTGATTTGATAAGATCAACATATGCTTCATTCTGAGCATCAAAACCCCAATTAGGTTTTGTAGAACCTAGGACTTTTGAAACAACAATAGAACCTTCAACTCCAGCATTTTCAGCAATTTGCCTTATTGGCGATTCAATTGCACGTCTGACAATTTTAAGACCAGCATTTTCATCTTCATTTTTCATTTTAAGCTTATCAAGTGCTTTTGTTGCTAAAAGAAGAGCTGTACCTCCACCAGGAACAATACCTTGCTCAACTGCCGCTCTAGTTGCATTTAATGCATCATCAACTCTATCTTTTCTTTCTTTAACTTCAACTTCTGTGGCTCCACCAACTTTAATGACGGCAACACCACCAGCAAGTTTAGCAAGACGCTCTTGAAGTTTTTCTTTATCATAATCAGATGTTGTTTCTTCAATTTGTCTTCTTATTTGACTTACTCTTGCTTCGATATCTTTTTTCTTTCCTGAACCATCAACAATTGTTGTATCGTCTTTTGTGATAGAGACTCTTTTAGCAGTACCAAGCATATCTAAAGTTACATTTTCAAGTTTAATACCAAGATCTTCAGATATTACCTGTCCACCAGTTAAAATTGCTATATCCTCTAACATAGCTTTTCTTCGATCACCAAAACCAGGTGCTTTTACTGCTGCAACTTTCAATCCACCTCTTAATCTGTTAACAACAAGAGTGGCTAATGCTTCACCTTCAATATCTTCAGCAATTATTAATAAAGGCCTACTTGACTGAGCTACAGATTCTAGAATTGGTAGCATTGACTGAAGACTAGATAATTTAGACTCATGTAGAAGGATAAGTGGATCCTCTTGTTCTGCAATCATTTTATCCGCATTGGTTATGAAGTAAGGTGATAAATAACCCCTATCAAATTGCATACCTTCAACAACTTCAAGTTCTGAATCAAGGCTTTTAGCTTCTTCGACAGTAATAACGCCTTCATTACCTACTTTTTGCATTGCCTCAGCAATCATGTCACCAATTTCAGCTTCACCATTCGCTGATATAGTTCCTACTTGAGCAACTTCATCATTTGTTTTAACTTTTTTTGATCTTTTGTTTAAGTCTTCAAGAACTACTTGAACAGCTTGATCAATACCACGTTTAACATCCATGGGATTCATACCTGCAGCAACAAATTTTGTTCCTTCAGTTACAATACTTTGAGCTAATACGGTTGCAGTTGTGGTTCCATCGCCTGCTTCATCATTGGTTTTAGATGCTACCTCTTTAACCATCTGAGCACCCATGTTTTCGAATTTATCTTCTAATTCGATTTCTTTAGCGACAGTCACACCATCTTTAGTAATTCTAGGTGCGCCAAATGACTTATCAATAACTACATTACGACCTTTTGGGCCTAATGTAACTTTTACTGCGTTTGCTAAGATGTTCACTCCACTGAGCATTTTTGTTCTTGCATCTGCTCCAAAAATAACTTCTTTTGCCATAATTTTATTCCTCCAATTAATGACTAATGTTAACTAATAATTCCAAGAACATCTGACTCTTTCATAATCAGTAATTCTTTACCATCGACAGTCACTTCTGTTCCTGACCATTTTCCAAATAGTATTTTGTCTCCTGATTTAACATCAAGAGGGGTAACAGAACCGTCTTCAGCTTTTGTTCCTGATCCAACAGCAACAACTTTACCTTCTGATGGTTTTTCTTTTGCTGTATCAGGTATAATTATACCTCCAGCAGTTTTTTCATCTTCATCAATGCGTTCAACTAAAACACGGTCGTGTAAAGGACGAAATTTCATTTTTTTTCTCCACTTTAATTTAAAAAAAATAACTAAATCCTTGATCTATCCCTAAATAAGATCTCGGGTTCACCTTAGGTAGTTATCGTTTACCTCAGTGTCAAGTGCTTTAGCTAATTTTTTTCAATATTTATTGGGTTTTTTATAATTTTTTTATAAATTACTGATATATTTTGCTAAAAAAGTATAAAATTTGTCAAAAAATACTCATATTTTGTAAATTTTCTTCGTTTTTTTATTTTTTTTTAGAATTTTTGTAATTTTTTACATATTTAATTAATTTTTTACATATTTAATTAATAGACTATTATTTTTTTGATTGTTAAATAGAGATATGTTTACTCAATATTTACTTTTTCCAATTGGTATTTTGCTCTTAGCAATTGGCGGTGATAGATTAGTTATAGGATCAGTTGCTTTATCAAATAAACTAAAAGTTCCAGCTTTTATTACTGGAATTTTTATTGTTGGGTTTGGAACATCTTTACCTGAATTATTTGTTACAATTAGTGCTTTAAATAAAAATGAAACTGATATTGCTGTAGGAGCTATTATTGGTTCTAATATTATAAATATTCTTTTAATTTTAGGTTTATCTTTAGTTCTTACAAGAAAAAAGTCATTAGAAATAATATCCAGTAAAGATATTTTTGTAATGATTTTTTGTGCTTTCTTATTCTCTTATTTTTTACAGATCGGTCTCATAAGTAATATTTGGTCAATAGTTATGGTTATTTTATTACCGATTTATCTTTTTGTATCTTACAAGTTTTTTAATAGAGGCAATCAGTTTATCGACGATAGTTCAGAAAAAGGATCAGTAATTTTAAATCTTCTAATTGGATTTATTGCAATAATTTATGGTTCAGAAATTTTTATAGAAGGGTTAATTTATATTTCTGAAGTTTTAAATATTCCTGAAGCAATTATTGGTATTAGCCTTGCTGCAATAGGTACATCACTCCCAGAGTTAGCGGTAACAATTGCCTCTTTCGTAAGAGGAAAAGGTAGTGTTGCTATTGGAAATGTCGTAGGGTCAAATATATTTAATATTTTAGGTGTTTTAGGATTATCTGCATTAATTAATGGGCAAATTATTTTTTCAAAATCCTTTTCAGGTATTGATACAATTATTTTAATTCTTTCAAGTGTTTGGGTCTACATCTTATTGAGAAATGGATCCACTAATCCTAGATTATATGGATCCATCTCATTAATTGGGTATCTTAGTTATATGATTTTCTTATATTCCTAAGACTAAAAAGGCTCATATGGAAATACACTTACAGTTGCCCCTAAGTCAGGCGCCACTGAGTCAAATGCCGGAAAAGCTGAGTTTAAAAGTTTTTCAGGTGTCCATCCTTCAATATCAGCTATACTTTTTATTGGTCTAGGTTGACTAAATAAGGCAACTTCATTTCCCCTTACGGATAGAATCTGTCCTGAAAGTTTACAATTGGGAGCGGCCAAGGCTACTGCGGTTTGAGCCACTTGATCTGGGCGCATAGCATTCTTCATTCTTTCAACTCTTTGTTTTGATGCTTCATCTTTAATAGGAATAGTTGCTATCATTCTTGTCCATGCAAACGGAGCAATAACATTCGACCTTACATTTTTAATTTCATTTTCCATTGCAATTATTCTAGATAATCCATGTATGCCAAGTTTAGCTGCTGCGTAGTTAGCTTGTCCAATATTTCCAATAAGCCCCGTTGTTGATGTAAATAGTACAAAATTTCCTTCTTCTTTCTCTCTAAAGTAATTTATTGCTGACCTACAAACATTAAACGAACCTTTTAAATGAACAGATAAAACTGAGTCCCAATCTTCTTCATCCATTTTATGAAACATTTTATCTCTCAAAATTCCTGCAGGATTAATTATTGAGTGAAGCTCTCCATACTCATCAAGAGCTTGTTGAATCATATATTCTGTGCCTTTTTTATCAGTAACAGAGTCATTATTTGAAACTGCCTGACCACCGGAAGCAAGAATTTCTTTTTTTACTAGCTCTATGGGACCTTTATCGCCTTCATCACCTCCCGCCACAGAACCACCCAAATCATTTATGACAAGTTTTGCACCTTCCTTCGCAGCCAAAAGAGCAGTTTCTTTTCCAATTCCATTTGCCGCGCCGGTAATTAAAATAACTTTTCCGTCAAGAACACCCATATTTATAATCCTCCTAAAATTTTTTTAAATTGTTATAAAACAATAATTACAAATCAGGTATATTTTTTTTATGGTTGATTTAAAAAATATTATTAAAAATGCCGAATCTGCAAATAAAGAATTTCATGATGGTTATCCTCCTGTAGAAAATTGGAACCCAGAACACTGTGGGGAAATAGGTTTAGAGATAAAAAGTGATGGAACTTGGTACTATATGGACTCACCTATTGGAAGAAAAAGGTTAGTGAATTTATTTGCAAGAATCTTAAGAAAGGAAAAAGATGGAAGTTACGTTCTTGTAACTCCAGTAGAAAAAATTTCAATCAAAGTCGAAGATGTTCCTTTTTTAGCTATAGATGTTGATGTGAAGGGTTCAGGCAAAAATAAAATTTTGAAATTTATTACAAATACTGGCGATACTGTAATAGCCTCAAAAGATTATCCAATAAGAGTTGAAATAGATGATAAAACAAAAGAGCCATCCCCATATATCTTGGTAAGAAGTAACCTTGATGCAAAAATATCAAGATCTGTATTTTATGACCTTGTTAATATTGGAGACGATTACGAAAATTATTTTGGAATTTGGTCAGGTGGTCATTTTTTTCCTTTTACGAAATCCAGTGAATTAAAATTCTAATTATGGTTGTTAATTATAGAAATCTCATAGAGTCTGCTGTTGAAAAAACCCCTCCTTCTGTTGGAGATTTAAAAAAATTACCAGGTATAAAAAGTGACTTTGATCTAATTCAGAAATATGATGATAGAATTAGTCCATCTAATCTAAAACCAGCATCAGTTGTTGTGGGTATAATAGAGAGAGAGAAACCTCATATATTTTTGACTAAACGCTCTGCAAACCTTGAACAGCACTCTGGACAAATAGCTTTTCCTGGAGGAAAGGTTGAAGATGGAGAAACTTTTACAGAGGCTGCTTTTCGAGAGGCAAAAGAAGAGGTTGGTCTAGATTCTTCGGAATTTAAATTATGTGGATATTTAGATACCTATGAAACAGGTACAGGTTATAGAATTTTACCTGTCGTTGGTTTTGTAGATCCTAAATTCGTACCTAAAATTAATGAAGGCGAGGTGGCTGAAACATTTGAGGTACCCTTTGAATTTATAATGGATAAAAGAAATCATCAGCTGCAATCAGGAAAGTGGAGGGGTGTTGTAAGAAATTTTTACACTATAACTTATCAAGGATATAATATATGGGGTGCAACTGCTGGAATGATTAGAAATTTATATGAAAGGATAAAAGAAATTGATTAGAGTTATTTATTATTTATCAATATTTCTATTACCATTAATTATTTACTTATTTTGGATTTTTTTATCTAAAGGTAAAATTATAGAATTAAAAATTTTTTGGTCTCTTTTAATTGGATTATTTTTAATGGCTATTACTTTATTTTCTACAGCTATTTTTAATAATGTTTCGACTGAAAAAAAATACATTCATCCTGAAGTAATTAACGGTAAGTTAAAAGAAGGTCATTTTATTGAATAAATGACTAATAAAATTCAATATAATTTCTTTCAGGACAAAATATGCAAGAAAATTTTATCTCTTTTAAATAAAAAAGACGATACTACACGTATTGTGGGAGGTTGTGTAAGAGATTCTTTAATTGGCGTTGAAACAAACGATATTGATATTGCAACAAAATTAGAACCCAATGATGTAATGAATATTTTAACTTCTGCTTCAATTAAAGTTATTCCCACAGGCATTGATTATGGAACTGTTTCAGTTTTCTCAAAAAATTTTAACTTTGAAATAACTACATTGAGATCAGACATCGAAACAGATGGGAGACATGCTGAGGTTACCTTTTCCGATAGCTGGGAAAAAGATGCATCAAGAAGAGATTTCACAATAAACTCAATTTATTTAAAACAAAATGGAGATTTTTACGATCCACATAATGGTATCCAGCATTTAAAAGAGAGAAAAATTGTTTTTATTGGTGACCCAGATAAAAGAATAAATGAGGACTATCTCCGGATATTAAGATTTTTTAGATTTAACGCATTTTATGGCAATGATAATTTAAAATTATCTAATAATTCATTAAAAGCATGTGCCAAGAATAAAAATAAAATTAAAAAATTATCTTCAGAAAGAATTCATAATGAATTTTTCAAGATTTTAAATTCAACAAATCCATATTTTATAATTAATATTATGAAGAAAATTGGAATTCTTGAAATTTTATTTAAAAAAAAGGTTGAAACAAAATTTTTTAAGAAATTGCTATCAATAGAAAATAAAAATTCTCTGAAAATAGATCAATTTTTAAGATTTGCATCTTTAACTCCAAACGCAAACAAAAATCATTTATCTGAATTGAAAATGTTTAATTTTTCAAAAAAAGATAAGAAAAAGTTACTACTTTTAACGAATCAAGAATTGAAAATTCATAATAAATTAGAAAAAAATGATATAAAAAGAATTTTATACTCAATTGATAAACAATCACTGGTTGGTTTAGCTATATTATCCTGGGCTTTAAGCGCCAATAAAATAATGGATAAAGAATGGATATCAATTCTTGATCAAATAAATAAACTTAAGGTACCTATTTTTCCTTTAAAAGCGAAAGATCTATTGAATTTTGGATTGAAAGAGGGTCCAATTATTGGCGAGATTTTTTCAGAAATAGAACAGAATTGGATAGACTCAAACTTTCAGCTTAATAAAAAGGATTTATTATTGAAATCAAAAGCTCTTATTGTTAGCAAAGGCCATAATTTTTCATAGTGAACCATTATGTCGCATTATCAAATATTTCCTTTACTTTCTTACAAAGATATTTCATACACAATATCAAATTAATATATCAAATATTTTAAACATTATTGGTAATTAAAATGACAGATACTAATGACAATCAGGATCCTTCCAGAAGAGATTTTCTTTACATAACCACAGCAGTTTTTGGTGCTACTGGAGCAGCAAGCGTTGCATGGCCATTAATTGATCAATTAAACCCAAGTGCATCTGTGTCTGCCCTTTCGAGTATTGAGGCAGATATTTCTTCAATTCCAGAAGGCGGATCTCTGAAGGTGGCATGGAGAGGGAAGCCTATTTTTATTAGAAGACGTACTAAAGAAGAAATAGAGATGGCTGAAAAAGAAGACTCTGTGGATCTCCCACATCCTGAAAAAGACCTGGACAGGGTTAAAAATAAGGAATGGTTAGTTGTTGTTGGTGTATGTACTCATTTAGGATGTATTCCTATTGCTGATAGCGGTGATTTTGGTGGTTGGTTCTGTCCATGTCATGGATCACATTATGATATATCAGGACGAATAAGGAAGGGGCCTGCTCCTACGAATCTAGAAATTCCTCCTTACGAGTTTGTTAATGAAAATATTATTAAGATTGGATAACAAAAATGAATCATGACTATCAATACACTCCTAAAAATGGCTTCTCTAAGTGGCTAGATAAAAGATTGCCATTAATGCGGTTTGCAGATGAAAATCTTCTAAGCTTTCCAACTCCAAAAAATTTAAATTATTTTTATACTTTTGGTTTTATTTTAACGATGTGTCTCGTAACCCAAATTATTACTGGTATAGTTTTGGCAATGCACTATGTACCAAATACATCATTAGCCTTTGATAGTATTGAACATATAATGCGGGACGTTAACTACGGCTGGTTAATAAGGTATATGCACTCAAATGGAGCATCCATGTTCTTTTTGGCGGTTTTTATCCATATGTTTAGGGGTTTATACTATGGCTCATATAAAGAGCCGAGAGAAATTATTTGGATATTAGGTGTTGTGATTTTCTTGCTTATGATAATTACTGGCTTTATGGGATATGTTCTTCCTTGGGGACAAATGAGTTTCTGGGGTGCTACTGTTATTACAAATCTTGTTGCAACTATTCCTGTTATAGGAGAGCCAGTTTTAACCCTTTTATTAGGTGGGTATAGTGTTGATAATCCGACTTTAAATCGCTTCTTTAGTTTGCATTACCTACTACCATTTGTAATTTTTGGCGTAGTTATTCTTCACATATGGGCATTACATGTTACAGGAAACAATAATCCTACAGGTATTGAAGTCAAAGATAGCAAGGATACAATTTCTTTTCACCCATATTATACTGTGAAAGATCTTTTTTCTTATGTCGTGTTTTTACTGATGTTTTGTTACTTCATCTTTTACAATCCAAATATTCTAGGTCATCCAGATAATTATATTGAGGCTGACCCAATGTTAACTCCTGCTCATATTGTTCCTGAATGGTATCTGTTGCCATTTTATGCGATTTTGAGAGCTGTACCAGATAAACTAATGGGTGTTTTATTAATGTTTGGTTCAATTATTGTTTTATTCTTTTTGCCCTGGCTAGACACCATGAAAGTTAAATCAGCGCGTTATAGACCATTATATAAAATATTTTTTCTTTTATTTGTTATTTTTTGTCTTCTTTTGGGTTATTTAGGAGCAAAGCCTCCTGAGGGCATTTATTTATTGCTTTCCAGGGTAAGTACTATTTATTATTTTGCCTTTTTCTTAGTAATAATGCCTATTTTAAGTCGAATAGAGAAACCATTACCAATGCCAATTGGTATATCAAATCCAGCCATTAATAATAATTCTGATAGCAGTGGTGGAGTTTCAGGTTCACCGTCTTATGCAATGGATAGTAAATAGGTATTTAGTATGAATATTTTTAAAAATAATATTTTTATTTTTTTTGTCCTAATTATCGGCTTAAGTATGAATGTTAATTCCGCTGAGGGAACAACTTTTAAAAATTTAAAACCTGGTTTTTCTTTTGAAGGTCCTTTTGGTAAATTTGATAAAGAAAGTTTAAAAAGAGGTTATCAAGTTTATTCGGAAGTTTGTTCATCATGTCATGGAATGAAACAATTATCATTCAGGAATTTATCACAACCTGGTGGACCAGAATTTCCTACTGAAATGGTTAAAGAAATTGCTTCTGGTTACTCTATAACTGATGGATTTAATGAGTATGGAGAACCCCTTGAAAGATCAATGTTACCAAGTGATCGTTTCCCAAAGCCATATGGTAGTAAGGAAGAGGCAAAAGGCGCAAATAATGGTGCATACCCTCCTGATTTATCTCTTATTGTTAAAGCTCGTTTGGATGGATATAATTATCTTTATTCTCTTTTAAAAGGATATGAAGAAGAGATTCCCGAAGACATGGATATAGGTGATTTAAGTTATAATCCATGGTATCCCGGTGGTGCAATAGCCATGTATCAACCTTTATATGAAGATTCTGTTGAGTATGAGGATGGTACTCCAGCTACTGTAGATCAAATGTCATATGATGTTGCCAACTTTCTTACCTGGGCTGCGGAGCCAACTATGGAAGAGAGAAAAAGATTGGGTTTTATAGTAATGGGATTTTTAATTATTTTTGTTATTTTGATGTATTTAAGTGTAAGTAGATTATTTAGAGATGTTCATTAATTAATTATTGAATCTAAAGTTCATAATATCTCCATCCCTAACCTCATATTCTTTACCCTCTAGCCTAATCTTTCCTGCTTCCTTTGCTTCATTGTAATTTGTGAAGTTAATAAGTTCTTCGTAATTAATTGTTTCTGCCCTGATAAAGCCTTTCTCAAAATCAGTATGTATTTTACCAGCAGACTCTGGAGCTAGTGTATCTTTAGTAATAGTCCATGCCCTAGTTTCTTTCGGGCCGGAAGTAAAGTAAGTAATAAGGTCTAAAGCATTGTAGCCTTCATTAATTAAGGTATTTAAACCCGGTTCAGCTAAACCTAAGGATCTGATATATTCGTCTCTATCTTCATCATTTAATTCAGAAATTTGACTTTCAATACTTGCAGAAATTTTTATTACATTAATTTCTTTATTCAAACCATATTCGTCAATTTTTTTTGAATATTGATTTCCTGATTTAGCGCTCTCTTCACCTACATTACAAACATAGATCATTTTTTTACCGGTTAAGAGAGAAAATTCTTGGAAATATTTCTGATTTTTTTCATCAAGAGATTTAAAATCAAATAAAATATTATTATTTAATTTTTTTAATATCTCTTCAATAAGAATTACTTTTTCTTTAGACTCCTTGTCGTTACTTTTCGCTTTTTTTTCTAATGAGGTTTTTCTTTTTTCTAAATTAGCTATATCTGAAAGAAGAAGTTCTGTCTCAATGATTTCAATGTCTTTTATTGGATCAATTTGTCCGTTAACATGTGTAATATTATCATCTTCAAAACACCTCACTACATGTGCAACGGCATCAACCTCTTTTATATTTGAAAGAAATTGGTTGCCAAGACCTTCTCCTTGAGATGCACCTTTTACAAGACCGGCAATATCAACAAAGGTTAATCTTGCAGGTAAAATTTTCTGAGATTTATTTATTTTTGATAATACCTCCAACCTTTTGTCAGGAACATCAACCTCACCTATATTGGGTTCAATTGTACAAAATGGGTAGTTTTCGGCTTGCGCAGCTGAAGTTCGCGTAAGGGCATTAAATAGAGTTGATTTTCCAACATTTGGCAAACCAATTATTCCACAACGAAAGCCCATAATTTACTTTTTAAATTGAAGAATATTCTTTTGGAATTTTTTTTCATCACCTTCAATAAGAGTTGAAATATTTTCAGCGATAGATATTAATATTTTTTTAAGGGTTTCAGCATCTTCCTTTGATAGATCTCCTAAGACATGACCAGTTACTTTTTCTTTTTCACCGGGGTGACTAATTCCTATCCTTATACGAAAATAATCAGTTCCAATATTTTCATCTATAGATTTTAGTCCATTGTGACCAGCATGACCTCCGCCTTTTTTAACCCTAATCTGCCCGAAAGGTAAATCAAGTTCATCATGAAAAACAATGATTCTCTCTGGGCCAATTTTATAAAAATTTGAAGCTTCTCTTACAGCTCTTCCTGACTCATTCATAAAGGTTTGAGGTTTAAAAGAAATTAACTTTCTCTCTTCAAGAGAACCCATTGCTGTTCTTCCTAAAAACTTAGTTCTGCTTCTCCCAAATTTATGAAAAGCTGATAAAGAGTCTAAAGCCATAAAGCCAACATTATGTCTGTTGTTTTTATGTTTTTCCCCAGGGTTGCCAAGTCCAACAAAAAGAATTGTATCGTTTGATAAAGCCAAAGTCTCTAATTATTCCTTTTCTTCTGAATCAGATGCATCTGAACTTGTTTCTTCAGTGCTTTCAGCTTCTTCATCGCCTTCAGCGCCTTCCGCAGCCTCAGGAGCCTCGGCATCTGCAGCATCAAGAGCTTCAATTTCTTCCTCACTTTTAGGTGCTGCAATACTAGCTATAGTAATATCTCTATCGGTAATAGCTGAGACAATACCCTCAGGAAGTTTAACATCAGATAAATGAACTGTTGCACCAATTTCAAGACCTGTTAGATCTACTTCTACTAATTCTGGAATATTTGTTGCTGGGCAATCAAGCTCTACTGTGTAGCGACTGACATTAAGGATTCCACCCTCTCTTAAACCTGGTGACTCTTCTTCCGCTGTGAAGCTAACAGAAACTTCAACAGAAATTCTTGCATCAGCACCAAGACGAAGAAGATCGACATGGATAATGTTTCCTTTAACTGGATGTAATTGAACGTCTTTTGAGATTACTTTAAATTTTTCTCCTTTTGATGTTTCAACATCTATTAATTGAGATAACATTTTTCCTGAATTGTATAACTTTAAGGTTTCAATTGCATTAAGACTTGCTGCTAAAGGCTCTTTTTTATCACCATAAATTATACAAGGTATTTGACCGTTTTTTCTAATTGCTCTCGCTAAAGATTTACCAGTTTCGTCTCTTTCTTCAGCTTTTAATAAGGTGGTTTCTGCCATCCTCTTTCTCCAAAAATATAATTAAAATTTTTCCTGTGGCGCGTTATAACCCTGCTTTTGAATCAAATCAAGTTAATCAAACAAACTTGATACAGATTTTTCATCAGATATTCTTTTGATTGCTTCTCCAAGAAGAGATGAAATTGAAATAACATCAATTTTTTCTGATTTTTTTACAGCATCTGACTCTTCAATCGTATCGGTTATTAATAATTTTGTTAAAGAAGATTTATTGACTCTTTCAACCGCTTTTCCAGAAAGTACTCCATGAGTAACGTAAGAATATACTTTAGTTGCTCCTTCTCTAATAAGGGCATCAGATGCATTGCAAAGAGTGCCCGCAGAGTCAACTATATCATCAATCATAAAACATTCTTTTCCTTTAACATCACCGATAATATTCATAACTTCGGACTCTCCTGCTTTTTCTCTTCTTTTATCAACTATAGCGAGATCCGCACCAATCCTTTTAGCTATAATTCTTGCTCTAACAACCCCTCCGACATCAGGCGAGACAACTATTGGTATGTTGCTGGTTAATTTACTTTTAATATCCTCTACTAAAACTGGTGCTGCAAATAGATTATCTGTTGGAATATCAAAAAAACCTTGAATTTGTCCAGCATGCAGATCCATTGTTAAAACCCTATTGGCACCAGCTTTATCTATCATATTAGCAACTAGTTTTGAGGTGATAGGTGTCCTTGGTCCTGGCTTCCTGTCTTGTCTTGCGTAACCAAAGTAAGGTACAACAGCTGTAATTCTTTTTGCAGATGCCCGTTTAAGGGTATCAATAATAATTAATAATTCCATTAAATTATCGTTTGTTGGATAAGAGGTTGATTGGATTACAAAAACATCTTCTCCCCGGACATTTTCTTTCATTTCAACAAAGATTTCATTATCAGCAAATCTTTTTACATCGCAATTAGAAAGCTCAAGACCAACGTACTTACTAATATCATTTGCTAATTTTAAATTTGAATTCCCAGTTACTAACTTCATTATAACCCCATTAATTTGGATACTTATTTCTTATTTCTCGTTGTACCACAGGTAAATCCTTCAAGCGAGGGGAAATTTTTGGAGGAAAGTGCAATTACTTTGAATAGATTTCCCATTTCTTTTTCGTTCATCAGTCTATTTAAACCAATTCTTAGATCTTTTCTTTGATGACTTAATGCATTTTTTTCGAGAATTTTTAATCTCTGTATAGCACCCATTTCTTCTAAAAATAAACTCTGGGTGTTAGGCCCATAAACATTAATATTATTTTCCTTAGCTTGTAACTTAATAGCTTTAAAATTTACATGACTTGTTAGGTCTACAAAGCCGGGATCGCTAAGAGGATTAATTGATTTATTATCCTTAATACCTTGAAAGCTATCACCATAACCATCTATATATCCGTAATCGAAAAATATTGCTGCTCCCGAATTTTCTTTAATAAAATATGAAATATTATTAATTATTTCTTTAACTTTAAAATTAATTTCTATAATAGATTCCTCTTTTAGGTTGATTAAATTACCTAAAGGTATTTTTTTTGAAAGCTTTGAAGATTCATATGAAAAAAATAGCTCTTTACCGTTAGAGTTTACACAAACCTCTTTCCAGTAATTATCTTTTTTAATAAATTGATGAACTGGAAATGTATCTAAGAACTCATTCCCAATAAAAATGGTTGGTTTTTTTGGGATATCGTCGATCTTTTCGAAGTGGGTTGCACCTTTTAAAGCTTTTTTTTGAAGTTTTATTAATTCTTCATTAATATCTATAAAAATAAAGTTACTGATTTTGTTTTTTAGAACTCTATTAATATCTTTTAGTAAAGTACCTCTTCCACCCCCTAGATCAACAATTTGAAAATTACTTGGCTCTTTCAATTTTATCCAAATATCCAAGATCCAGATACCAATAATTTCACCAAAAATTTGTGAAATATCTGGTGATGTTACAAAATCACCTTTTGACCCTAAAGGCATTTTTTTTCTATAATAACCATATTTTTTATCGCTTAGAGATATTTCCATAAAAGAGGCGATTGATATAGGACCATTCTCAACAATTATATTATGTATTTTTTCTTTAAGAATATTCATTTTTTAAGGAACGAAAAATTAAAATTAAACCTGCAGCTAAGAAGGGTAGAGACAATATCATCCCCATAGTTATATTTGGAACAATATATCCAATATGTGAGTCTGGCTCACGAAAGTTTTCTATAATCATCCTTGAGAAAGAATAAAAGAATAAAAAAGTACCGCTAATTAATCCCTTTTTCTTGAGTCCATTATTAAAGACTATTACTAATAAAATAATAAATAAAATTAAACCCTCCAGACCAGCCTCATATAATTGACTAGGGTGTCTTGGGTTAATACCTGCGTTTGGAAATATTACCCCCCAGGAAAAATTTGTTTCTTTTCCCCATAATTCACCATTAATAAAGTTAGCAATTCTTCCAAAGAAAAGGCCTATTGGCACCACTGCGCAAATAACATCGCCAGTTTCTAATACTGGAATTCTATGATATTTTGAATAAGATATAATGGCTATAATTACTCCAATCGCACCCCCATGAAAAGACATCCCGCCTTCCCATAGAGATAAAATCAATAAAGGGTTATTGATATAGAAATCAAAATTGTAAAATATTACATAGCCTAATCTTGCCCCAAAAATAATACCGAATACTATCCAAATAAAGATTTCATCAATATTTCTTTTTGTAATCGATAATTTACATACTTCTTTTTTTGTTTCAATTATTTTTAGAGCATAAAAAAGACCCATAACCATTCCTGCCATGTATGCAAGACCATACCAATAAACATTTATTGGACCAACAGAGAAGGCAATTGGATTAATATCTAAAATATAATTTTCCATATAAAAATTTATACATATTTATAACATTAATTTGAAATTTTTTATTATTATTAGCTATTATCTCTTTTCAATTTGTAGTATATTATTTATTTCTAACTACTATATGTGGTAATTTATGGCATTAGCAAAAAACATTCAAATTCTCGAACACCCCCTCGACACTGTTGAAATCGTTGCAAGTTTAAGAGATTGGACTTACGAAAGAAGCGAAACTGAAGTATCTATACTTGCTAAAGGTAAATGGTTAGACTATCAAATTTCGGTTACATGGGTTGATGACTTTGAGGGTATTAATATTGTATGTGGATTTGATTTGAAATTTCAAAATAGACATAAAGATAAAATTCTTGAATTAGTATCATCTATTAATAATCAAATGTGGCTTGGACACTTTGATGTTTGGGCTGATGAAGGTATAGTTTTGTATAGAAATACATCCTTATTTAATAGAGATAGTATCTCTCAAGATCAGCTAGATAATGTTATGGTTAGAGCAGTATCTTCTTGTGATCAATTTTTTCCAGCTTTTCAATATATTTTATGGGCAGGTAAAAATTCAAATGAAGCGCTGGAGGCTGTTCTTTTTAATACTGAGGGTGAGGCTTAAAATTATAGGATAATGAATAACTCTCAAAAATTATTAATCATTGGTCTAGGAAAAATGGGTGGTAGTTTATTAGAGGGATTAATCTCTGAAAAATTACCTAATATAGAAATATCTGTTATCGAGCCTCATCTGAATGAAATCAATAAAGATCTGGTAATCAAAAATACTAATCATTACTCATCAGTTGATAAAATAAATAGTTTTGATTTTGATATAATTATTTTTGCTGTAAAGCCACAAATTGTGAAAGAGGTATGTGAGCAAATATTATTACTTTCTAATGGAAAACATTTTTCTATAATATCAATTTTAGCAGGCACAAAAATAAAAACATTTGATAGATTTTTTAAAAACTATCCAATAATTAGGACCATGCCTAATTTAGCTGCTTCCGAGGGAAGTAGTGTAACTGCTTTGTATGGAAACAGTTTTATCGATAATGATTTTAAACTATTAACTGAAAATATTTTTTCTAAAATAGGTGAGTATTTTTGGATAAATAGTGAGGATGATATTGATATTATAACAGCCATATCAGGCTCTGGACCTGCATATTATTTTTATTTAACTGAGTGCTTGAGCTCAATTGCTAAAGAAATGGGATTAAAGAAAATTGATACCAATAAATTAGCTAAAATTGTGGCAAAAGGATCTTCCGACCTAATGATGTCCTCTAGTAAAACAGCAAATGAATTAAAAGAAAATGTTACATCAAAAGGTGGAACTACAGAGGCTGCCTTTGAAATATTAGAAGGCTCTCAAAAAACTTTTTACACTCTTTTAAAAAGTGCAATCAAAAATGCAGTAAAGAGGAGTAAGGAATTAAGTAATTAGGAATTCTTTGGGAGTTGGATTTCAACTTTTAGACCACCAATTGCACTTTTTGATAAGCTAAGATTTCCATCAAGCGTTTTTATAATATCTTGTGATATTGATAATCCAAGGCCAGACCCTGCTATATTTTGATTTCTTGATGAGTCAAGTCTTTGAAATGGTTTTAAAGCTTTTTCATAGTCCTTTTCATTTATTCCAGGTCCATCATCCTCAATGTTAATATTTATTTCATTATTTGTTTCTGAGAGACAAATAATAATCTCATCACCATAAGCTTTCGCATTATTTACAAGGTTAATAATACATCTTTTTAGAGCAATATATTTACACTTATGATTAATATGATTTTCATTTGAAGATTTAAAAATTATAGATTTATTTTTCTCTTTACTCGTTTCGGTAATTTCTTCAATCATTTCATTAATATTAACAATTGAATTTTCTTCGCTTGATGCTGTTTGTGAAAAATCTAAATAGGTTTCTAGCATATAATGCATTTCATCAACATCTTTAAGTAATTCTTCACTCTCTTTATTTTTTGATAGCATTTCTAATTGGAGTCTTATTCTAGTAAGAGGTGTTCGCAGGTCATGACTTACTCCTGCAAGCATTAGAGTTCTTTGCTCAATAAATTTTTCTATTCTTTCCTGCATTTTAATATATGCATCTGCAGCTTTTCTAACCTCCGAAGCGCCTGAAGGCTTAAAGTTTTCAATTTTCTGACCCATTCCAAACGACTCAGCTGCTTTAGCAAGTTTTTCTATAGGTTTAATCTGTTGTCTTAAAAATAGTATAGCTACCGATAGAATTAAAATTGAAGAAATGACCATCCATACTAAAAAAATATGACTGTTTGTTGCATATACATTTCTTCGAGGTATTAAAAATTCAATTACATTAGAATTTGTTGGAATTTTTATAATAACCCTCTTCTCCTCAGGAAAGTCTTTAACCCATGTTTCTGTTCCCAATCTTTCTTCAATTTCTCTAACTAAAGTTCTTTCAACAATTGTTCTTAGATTATTATTATCTTTTGTTATTTCTTGATTAGGATAAAAATTGATTGATATATCATAAAATTCTTTTGCAAATGAGGTGATTGTTTCAAGGTCACTACTTTTTTGCATTTTAATAATCATACCAATTTCAGAAACAACTGAAGAAGATAATTTCTTAGTTACTAATTGCCAATGTCGTTCTAAGAAAACAAAAGTTAAGATTGCCTGTAAAACAACTATTGGTGCGATTATTATTATTAATGATCTTGTATACAGACCATTAGGTGAAATTTTTTTTAATTTTTTAAATATTGGCATGTCAATTTTCATTGTGAGCTAGGTCTTAATATATAACCTTTTCCTCTAACGGTTTGGAGCCAAATTGGCATAGTCGGATCATCCTCAATTTTTTTTCTTAACCTATTAATACCAACATCTATTGCTCTTCCTGGCTCATCAATTCCCGCTAATTCCTCTCTACTAATTGGAATACCTGGACTTTTTGCTAATGATATTAATAAATTTAGTTCTTGTTCAGTTAAATAAACTCTTTTACCAGATTTAGTAAAATTTCTAGTTTCTATATTTAAAGTAAATTCACCAAAACTAATTTCTGGATTTAAAATTTTATCATTATTTGATCTTTTTAGAATTGAATTTATCCTTAGTAATAGCTCTTTTGGATTAAACGGTTTGGTAACATAATCATCAGCGCCTATCTCTAATCCTTCAATTTTAGAATCAATCTCAGATTTAGCAGTTAATAAAATTATAGGTGTCTCCGATGTTTCTCTTATTTGATTAGTCAATTCAAATCCATCGACATCAGGCATCATTACATCTAGAATAATAAGATCGAAGTTCAAAATTTTCATTTTTTCACGTGCTGTTATTGCGGATTCGGCTGTAGAAATAATAAAACCTTCATTCACAAGATATTCTTTCAATAATGTTCTTATTCTCTCATCATCATCGACAATAAGAAGATTTTTTAGGTTTCGTATATGATTATCTGACTTATCCATAATTCATTAATAGTATAATATTTGAATTTATAAAATATTTTAAATTTCTATTTGTTTTTTAATTATCAATTTTATTGACTACATTAAATCTCAATGATACCGATTTTTAGTATATAAATATTTTTTTTTTCGATTGGGAGATTATAGTTGGCAGATTCTATGGAAAATCGTGATGGTTTAATTTGGTTTGATGGAGAATTTGTCGACTGGAAGAATGCCAATATACATATTCTTAATCATGGTCTTCATTATGCTAGCTCTGTCTTCGAAGGTGAAAGATCTTATTCAGGTAAAATTTTTAAAGTTAGAGAACATACAGAAAGACTTTTTAACTCTGCTGATGCTCTTGATTTAAAAATACCTTACTCTGTTGATCAAATTATAGATGCCTCCTATCAGTCTTTAAAATTAAATAATCTTGAGAATGCTTATATAAGACCAATTGTTTGGCGCGGTTCAGAGATGGGTGTTTCTGCTCCCGATGCTCAGGTGCATTGTGCAATTGCTGTTTGGGAATGGCCTTCATATTTTACGCCAGAAGAAATTTTAAAGGGTATAAAAGTAACTTTATCCGAATGGAAAAGACCATCACCAGAAACAATTCCATGTAAAGCTAAGGCCGCAGGTTTATATATGATATGCACACTTGCTAAACAAAAAGCTGAGTCTAAAGGTTTTTCTGATGCATTAATGCTTGATTATAGGGATCAAATTGCAGAAACAACTGGAGCAAATATTTTTTTTATTAGTGATAATGAAATTCACACTCCAATACCTGATTGTTTTCTAGACGGCATTACAAGAAGGACTGTAATTGAAATAGCAAAAGATCATGGATTTAAAATAGTTGAGAGGTCTATGTTCATTGATGATTTAAAAGACTTTGATCAATGTTTTATAACTGGAACTGCTGCTGAAGTAACACCGGTTTGTGCTATAGATGATCAAGAATTTATCGTTGGAGATGAAATTAAAAAAATTTCTGCCACTTATATAGATCTTGTTAATAATTGGTCTGGTGATTAAATTTTTATATCCAAATCTTTTTTATTTTGTTCAACCCAATAAGACTTTTTATTTGTATGTTCTTTTTTCCAAAATGGAGCATTTATTTTTAAAAAATCAATAATAAATTCATTTGCTCTAAACGCATCTTTTCTGTGTTTTGTTTGCGTTATAATTAGAACAATTGGTTCGTTAACATCTAGCTTTCCAAATCTATGAATGATTAAACATTGACTAAGATTCCATTCTTTAAAAGCTTTTCTTGCTGTTTCCTCTAAAACTTTTTCAGCCATTTTTGGATAATATTCAATTTCTAATTTTTCTAATCCTTCTTCCGACTTAAGATCTCTAACAGAACCAAGAAAACAAACAACCGCTCCATTAATTTTATTATTCTGGAAATTTTTTATTTCTTTGCTAAAATTAAAATCACTAGATTGTATTCTTATATCAATCATTACCCACCTGTAACCGGAGGAAAAATTGCAATTTCTTTAGTTTTAGAAATATTGTAGTCCATATCTACTAGCTCTTCATCGCAAGCAATAAGAAAATCATAATTTTCAAAAACATTATAATAAATTTTATTATATTCCTTTAGGAATGACAGCATATCATTAACTGTTCTTACATTTTCAGGAAAAGCTATATTTTCCTCTTCTTTTCCAATTATCTCTCTTATTTTTGCAAAAAAAATAATTTTCATTTCATTTTCTCTTGAGAAAATCTGAAGCTAATCTGAGATAATTAAACCCTGTACTTATTGACATTATTGCCGATAACCAAAGTAAGATTGAAATTAATATATATAAATAAAAAGGATTATTTTCAATTACTGGAAAAAGAATAAAACCAGAAATCGAAATAAATTGTATTGTAGTTTTCCATTTTGATTGGTTAGTAACATCAACCTTAATTGATTTATTCCCTAAATACTCCCTAAGACCAGAAATAAAAACTTCTCGATAGATGATTATTAAGGCAGGTATTATATTTAAACCACTAAGAACGAAATTTATCATAAGTGCTATTAAAATTGAAATAACTAAGATTTTATCAGCTATTGGATCAAGCATTTTTCCTAATTCACTTACTTTATTATTTTTTCTTGCATACCAACCATCAAAAAAATCAGTAATTCCAGCTATACAAAAAAGAATAAAACTAAATAGATAAGAAAATTTACTTGGAGAAATAAGAATTAAAGATGTGATTATTATCGAAAGAAGAACTCTTGTTAATGTTAAAAAATTTGGCATTTTTCCAACTTGTAATTTACTCGTTAAACCAATTAAAGATCTTATTGGCCATATTTAAAGAGATACCGTCTACAGCGGTTAATTCTTCAGCCCTTGCTTGACTAATCGCCCGGGCTGATCCAAAGAAATTAAGTAAAGCTTTCTTTCTTTTTAATCCAATTCCAGGTATCTCATCAAGAGGATTCTTTGTAAATTCTCTCTTTCTTTTAGCCTTATGGGTTCCAATTGCAAATCTATGCGCTTCATCACGAAGTCTTTGAAGATAGAAGAGCATTGGATCATTAGGTTTAAATAAATACGGCGTATTTTTATTTGTATAAAATTTTTCTCTTCCAGCGTTTCTTTTTTCTCCCTTTGCAATTGAAATGATTTTAACATCAGTTATTTTTAACTTATCAAGTGCTTTTTTTGTTGAAGTATATTGACCTCTTCCTCCATCTATAAGAATGATATCAGGGTATTTTGATCGATCGAATGATTGATTTTTAATGATTTTTTTAAACCTTCTTTCTATTACTTCATTCATCATTGCAAAATCATCATTTGTTTTTGCACTTTTTATGTTAAATTTCCTATATTCACCTTTATCTAGACCCTCTTCTGTGGCTACAACCATTGCTCCAACAGCATAAGAACCTTGAATGTGGCTATTGTCGTATATTTCAATTCTTTTTGGAGCTTTATCCAATTGAAAAGCTTTTTTTAGTAACAAAAGATTTTTTTTATTACTTAGTAAATTATTTTGATATCTTTGGAGAGCATTCTTTGAATTTTCTAAAGCATGATTAATTATTTTTTGCCTCTCACCTTTCTGGGGTTTAATAATTTTTATTTTTCTTCTTTCTTTTTTTGTAAAACTTAAAGAAAGGAGTTTTTTCTCATCAAAATCATGACTTATTAATATTAATTTTGGTATTGGTTTATTTTGATAAAATTGAGGAATAAATGACTGAAGAATATCTTTTTCAGAAACATCATTTGTATGAATTGGAAAATAGGCCTTATTTCCAAGGTTTCTCCATGATCTAAAGAAAAATACCTGGACACATGATCTACTATTAATTTTACTTATAGCAAAAACGTCAGCTTCTTCCAAAAATTGAGGGTTAATAGTATCTGATTTACTCATGTTAGATAATGCGCTTATTCGATCTCTGTATTGAGCAGCAATTTCATATTCTTTGTTTTTTGAAGCATTTTGCATTTTATTAGAGAGCTTCTTCTGAATTACTGTTGATTTACCACTAAAAAATTTTCTTACATCATTAACTAATTCTTTGTAATCCTCCTTACTAATTTTACTTCCACACGGACCAGAACAACGTTTTAGATGATAGTTTAGGCATGGTCTATTACCGGCTTCCACTTCTCTATCGCTACAAGAACGAAGAAGGAATATTTTTTGTAGGGTATTCAAGGTACTATTAACCGCTCCAGGATTGGCAAAAGGACCATAATAGTGACCAGGTCTAGTTCTTGAACCACGATGCTTCTCTAATCTTGGGAAGTCATGTTCGGAGGAGATAAAAATATATGGAAAGGTTTTATCATCTCTAAGCATTATATTGTATCTTGGTTTTTTTTCTTTAATTAAATTAAGCTCAAGAAGGAGCGCATCCATTTCTGTTTCTGTAATAGTAATATCAACATCTTTTATAAGACTTATCATCTTTGTAATCCGATTATTATTACCTGCTGGCCTGGTATAGCTAATAAGTCTTTTCTTTAAGTTCTTTGCTTTTCCAACGTAAAGAACATTTTTTTTATCTCCAAGCATTATATAAACACCTGGTTTTTCAGGCATATCAATAATTTTTTTTTGAAGAATTTCTCTTCCAGAAATCTTACTTTTTTCTAAAATTTTATTTTTCATAATCTCTCATTAATTATATTAGAAATATTATTTAAATAACAGCCTGTGGATAACTATGTTGACAACTTAGCTATATGGATAAAAGCATATAAAATATTAAAAACTTAAAAATTATTTATTAAATTTCTTTAAGTTATTGAATTATAATATTAATTTATTTATTTTTTATAATTTAATTATTTTTTCTAAATTAATTAGCCTTTTTACTTTTAAATAATCTTAACTGTTAACAAGTAAAGTATTTTATAAAAATAATACCTAACTTATTGTTTAATATAGAAACTTATTATAGTTTGACTAGTCTTTAAAATTTTTATTCTCTTTTTTTAACCAATCCAAATGTTCTCCGCCATCAAGAGTAATCATTTGGCCAGTAAATGAAGGTATATCAATTATAAACTTTACAGCCTTATATATTTCTTCTGGATTTGAACCTATCATTAGAGGTGTAGATAGAGATTGATTTTCAAAATCTTTTTTTGATTGTCTTGCTCCTTGAAGAGTTGGTCCTGGACCAATTGCGCATACCCTAATTTGTGGGCTTAGAGCTTGCGCTAATGTTTGAGTTAGCCACATAAGAGATTGTTTTGATGATGTGTATGAAATAAATTCTGGATTAGGAAAAAATATTCTTTGATCAATTATATTAATAATTAAGCCTGGTACATTTTTTTTAATTTGTTTGCTAAAGTCTCTTGATAAAAAAAGGGGGGCTTTCAAATTAATATTATTATGACTATCCCATGACTCAATATTTAGTTTTGAAATATCATCATTTTCAAATTTGGAAGCATTATTAATTAACAAGGATAGACTGCCAAATTTCTTTTCAGATTTTTTAATTAAATTTTTAACAGAATTATAATTATTTAAATCACACTTAATAATTTCAGCGCTGCCTTTATTCTTTATAATTTCACTTTTAAGTTCCTTTGCAGCAATATTATTTTTATTATAGTGAATTACTACTTTCCAACCGTCACTTGCTAGATTTTTTACAATTTCTTTACCAATTCTTTTTGCCCCCCCTGTGACAAGTGCCACTCCAGGCTTTAATTTTTTTGTATGAATTGGTTTCATTTTTCTCTTTCTTAAACTTAAAGTTTTGCCATAGGATTTTCACTAAATATTAGAGAAGTTTCATTAAGTCTTTTTATTTCATCCCTAATCTTAGCTGCTTCTTCAAAGTTTAAATCCTCTGCAGCTTTTAACATTTTATCTTCTAATGATTTAATATGTTTTTCAAGATTATTACCAACGAATAGATCATTTTCAGTATGATCAGGTGCTTCAATTTGTACATGATCTTTTTCATAAATACTACTTAGAATATCTTTAATATTATTTTTAATGCTTGAGGGAGTTATTTTATTTTTCTTGTTATACTCCTTTTGTTTTTTTCGTCTTCTTTTTGTCTCATTAAGGGCTCGTTCCATTGATCCAGTCATTTTATCAGCATATAAAATTACCTTACCATCAATATTTCTTGCGGCTCTTCCCATTGTTTGTATTAAAGAGGTTTCTGATCTAAGAAAACCTTCTTTATCGGCATCAAGAATTGCAACTAAAGAGCATTCTGGTATATCTAAGCCCTCTCTTAGAAGATTTATTCCAACCAATACATCAAATACACCTGTTCTAAGGTCTCTTAAGATTTCAATTCTTTCTAGGGTATCAATATCAGAATGAAGATATCGAACTTTTATATCTTGTTCATTCATGTATTCAGTTAAATCTTCAGCCATTTTTTTTGTTAAAACTGTAACAAGGACTCTTTGACCTTTTTTTGCTATTAATTTACATTCGTAGATTAAGTCATCAACTTGACTAGATGCTGGACGGATTTCACTTTTCGGATCAATTAAGCCTGTAGGTCTAATTATTTGTTCAGAGAAAACACCACCAGATTGATCAAGCTCCCAAGGACCTGGGGTAGCAGAAACAAAAATACTTTTTGGCCTCATTAGCTCCCATTCTTCAAATTTTAATGGACGATTATCTTTGCATGATGGTAAACGAAATCCGTGTTCAGAAAGAGTTGATTTTCTATTAAAGTCACCTTTATACATCCCTCCTAGTTGTGGAATAGTGACATGACTCTCATCTGCAAAAATAATTGAATCTTCAGGCAAATATTCAAATAATGTTGGAGGAGGTTCACCAGGCTTTCTTCCTGTTAGGTAGCGGGAATAGTTTTCAATTCCTGCGCAGCTTCCTGTTGCATCCATCATCTCTAAGTCAAAAATTGTTCTTTGTTCTAATCTCTGCATTTCTAAGAGTTTATTTTCTTTTTCAAGTTCTTTAAGTCTTAAAAGTAACTCTTTTTTAATTTCTTGTGCTGCTTGCTGAAGAGTTGGTCTTGGAGTTACATAATGAGAATTTGCATAAATTTTTATATTTCTTAATTCTCTAATTTTTTCTCCTGTAAGAGGATCGAATTCATTAATTTTTTCTACCTCATTACCCCATAATGAAATTTTCCAAGCCCTACCTTCTAAATGCGCAGGCCAAATTTCAATTACATCACCTCTAACTCTAAAAGTTCCCCTTACAAATTTTGTATCATTTCTTTTGTATTGAAGAGAAACTAGATTTGTTAAAAGTTCTTGTCTTTCTATCATTTGATTAACCTCAATGACTAGTGTCATTGAAGAATAGGTTTCAACTGATCCAATTCCGTAAATACAAGAAACCGATGAAACAATTATAACATCATCACGTTCCATTAAGGACCTAGTTGCTGAATGTCTTAATCTATCAATATGCTCGTTTATACTTGCATCTTTCTCTATAAAAGTATCCGTTCTTGGCACATAAGCTTCAGGTTGATAATAGTCATAATATGAAACAAAATATTCAACAGCGTTTTCAGGAAAAAATTCTTTAAATTCCGAATATAACTGAGCTGCGAGTGTTTTATTTGGCGCAAGAATTAATGATGGTTTTTGAGTTAATTCAATTACTTTGGCCATTGTGAAGGTTTTACCAGATCCGGTGACACCAAGAAGAACCTGTGATCTTTCATTATTATTTATTCCTTCAACCAACTCTTTAATAGCCACAGGTTGGTCTCCAGATGGATCAAAATCTGAAACTAATTTTAGGGGTATTCCGGCTTCAGTTTTTATATTACTTTTTTTGGGATGTTCTAGTATCGGACCTATTTCATCGTTCAAAAATGAGTCGGCTTTATTCATTCTAGCTCATCACAGAAATCTATTATTCTTTTACATGCTTCTTCCAACTTTTCCATAGATGTAGCATATGAAATTCTAAAATAAGGTGATAGGCCAAAAGCAGAACCATGAACCACTCCTACAGAGCTATTTTTTAACAAATTCATTGCAAAATCTTCATCGTTTTTTATTTGTTCACCACCTTTTAGTTTTTTTCCAATTATACCTTCGCACGAAGGGTAAATATAAAATGCTCCCTTAGGTTTTAAACAAGAAAGTCCTTCGGCTGAATTTATCATTTCAAAAACTTTATTTCTTCTCATCTCAAAGGATTCTAACCAATCTTTTAAAAAACTTTGATCACCATTTAAAGCTTCAACAGCAGCCCATTGACTTATAGAAGATGGATTTGATGTTGATTGACCCTGAAGCTTTCGCATTGAATCGATAATTTTTTTAGGCCCACCGCAATATCCTATTCTCCAGCCAGTCATTGAATAAGCCTTGGAGACTCCATTCATTGTTATTGTTCTGGAGTTTATTTCATCATCAATTTCACCAATAGTTGTAAATTTTTCTATTTTTTCATATAGAAGATGCTCATAAATATCATCGGAGAAGATATAAATATTTGGATATTTTTTGAGGATATTAACTATAGATTCAAGCTCTTTAAGGGTATAGACTTCACCAGTTGGATTTGATGGTGAGTTAAGAATTATCCATTTTGTATTTTTTGTAATATTCCTTTCAAGATCTTCACCGCTAATCTTGAAATTATTTTCTATAGTTGTTTCAATAGTAACTGGAGTTCCTCCAGCTAATTTAACTATATCAGGATAGCTTACCCAATAAGGTTTAGGTATAATTACCTCATCACCAGGATTAATAGTAGCAATCATGGCATTATAAATAATAGTTTTACCACCTGGAGCAACTGAGATATTTTCTTTTAAAAAGCTTAAATTATTATCCCTGCTAAACTTTTTTATTATTGCTTCTTTTAATTCATCAATTCCATCTACGGCTGTATATTTTGTTTCACCTCTATTGATGGCATCAATAGCAGCTTTTTTAACGTTATCTGGTGTATCAAAATCTGGTTCGCCTGCTGATAAACTTATAACATCTTTGCCTTGGCTTTTTAAATCTCTTGCTAGTTGTGTCATTGCAACAGTAGCAGAAGGGGCAATTCTTTCTAAATTTTTAGATAACTTTATTGACATAATTTCACCAAATAAAAAGAGCAAGATAAACTATGATGATTTAACAAACAAGCAATATGCTATTCAATCTTTATGATAATTGAACTGCGTGCTAATGTTAATAAATTATTTGATATAGTGGGAAGGAATGGAAGAAGAAAATAAATATTATACTTTTTCAGTGATAAAAAGAATTTGGAAGAATTATGCTTCTGGATCCCTTAAGTTACTTTTAATAGCTCTTTTTTGTAATGCCATTGTTGCATTAACAACTCCGGCTCTTCCTGAGTTAATAAGAAGAGTAATTGATGACATTTTTGTAAATTCAAATCGAGAAATGTTAACTATCCTGCCTTTGATTGCAATTTTGATAATGCTTATAAGAGCGATTGGAACTTACGGCGCCAATGTTGCAATAAATTACATAGGTCAAAAGATTGTAGGCCTGCTTCAAAAGGATTTATATAAATCAATTCTTAACTCTGATATGTCGTATATAAACTCTATTCACTCTGCTCGATTTATTTCTAGCTTTACTGCTGATACTACTAAACTTAGAGAGACAATGTCATCTGTGGTTGTCAATTTATCGAGAAATATTCTCATGGTTTTAGGATTAATAGGGTATCTTTTTTATGTAGACGCAACTTTAGCAACAATATTTTTTCTAGTACTACCACCTGCAGCAATTGGTTTAAGGATGTTAGGCAGAAGGCTCAGAAAAGCTATTAGAATGAGTCTTGAGGAGATTGGAACATTGTCAGCCTTAGTTTCAGAAACCTTGAAGGGTATGAGAATAATTAAGGCTTTTGGAAAAGAGGGTATTCATTCAAAAAAAGCTTCTTTTATTATTGATCAGGTCGTCAATTTATCTATGAAGGGAGTCAAAGCAAGATCTGCTTCGGCACCAATAATGGAGATAGTAACTGGATTTGCAATTGCCGGAATAATTTATTATGCAGGAAACAAATCTGTAGATGGCTTAATGAGCGTTGGTAGCTTTATGGCATTTACTACAGCAGCAGGTTTGCTCTATGACCCATTAAAGGCTGTTGCAAATTTACAAGCAATGCTTCAAGAAGGTGTTGCAGCATCACAAAGATTATTTCCAATTTTAGATAATAAACCTAGAATAGTAAGTCCGAAAAATCCAAAAAATATTAAAAAATTTAAAGGTTCTTTGAAATTTTCAAATGTTAATTTTTCATATAGTAGTGATAGAGAAGGTGATATTCTTAAAAATATTTCTTTGGATATAAAACCAGGTCAAACTGTTGCTTTAGTAGGCCCTTCTGGTGCAGGAAAATCGAGTCTTTTAAACCTAGTGCCAAGATTTTACGATGTTTTGGGTGGAAGTGTACTACTTGATGGAAGGGATATAAGAGATCTCTCATTATCAAATGTGAGAAGCGCTTCATCATTGGTTTCTCAAGATTCGCTTATTTTTGATATTTCAATAAGAGAAAACATAATTTTTGGGTGTGATGGAATCTCAGATGAAGTTTTTATAAAAGTTTGTAAAGATTCTTTAGTAGATGATTTTGTAAAAGATCTTCCTAATCATTACCAGACATTAGTTGGTGAATCTGGTGTAAGACTATCAGGGGGACAAAAACAAAGAATTGCAATTGCAAGGGCAATGATAAAAGATGCGCCAATTCTTTTATTAGATGAGGCAACATCATCTCTCGATAGCGATTCAGAAAAAAAGGTTCAAGAAGCATTAAATAAATTAATGAGAGATAAAACAGCTTTGGTTGTTGCGCATAGATTATCAACTATTAAAAATGTTGATGTCATATATGTTATTGATAAAGGAATGATTGTAGAAGAAGGGACTCACTATGAGCTAGTCAATAAAAATGGACTCTACGCATTCTTATTTAAAACTCAATTTTCAGAAGATAAAGTTGAGTAAGTTAATTATGATAAATTTTTTAGCATTAATTTTTTTTATTTATTTAAAATTAGTCCATTATACAAATAAATGGAAGTTGCATAATACTAATGTTCCTGAAAAATTTTGGGATAATAAAAAACCTTTTATTTGGGTTCATTGGCACGGTCAGAGCTTGATGCTTCCTAATCAATGGAATTATACTAAACAAAATTTATTCGCCCTAGTTTCAAGACATGGTGATGGAAATTTTATTGCTTCATTATTACTAAAATATAAAATTCAGCTAATTCGAGGTGCAGGAAATCCAAAAAAACTAGGCATTAAAGAAAAAGGAGGTGCAATGGCTTTGCGTTCAATGATAAAAACTCTTAAATCTGGTTCGTCTGTTGCACTTACTGCAGATCAACCACCAGGACCAGGAAAAATCTGTGGAATGGGTGTAATCTCTTTAGCAAAAATGTCTGGTGCAGCCATAATACCAGTAGCAGCAACAACCTCAAATCGATATGAATTTAATAATTGGGATAATTTTACTTTAAATTTTCCCTTTGGAAAAGGCTCTATAGTTTGGGGTAATCCAATTGAAATAAATTCAAATGCAACATCTGTAGAGATGGAGGAGAAAAGACTATTACTAGAGGATCAATTAAAAAGCATATCTAGAGAATCTAGAAATAATATTGATAATTAAAAATGACTGTTTTTAGAATTTATAAGTTAATGACAGAAATTATTAGACCTCTATTTTATTTATTCTTCATTTATAGATTATTAAAAAATAAAGAGGAAATGGGAAAGTACTCTGAAAGAAAAGGATTTTCTTCAAATAAAAAACCAAAGGGAAAGATAATATGGATTCATGCAGCTAGTGTAGGTGAGGCTTTATCTTCATTACCTTTGATTGAAAAATTAAAAGAATTATCTCCAAAAATTAATATTGTAATTACAACCGGAACAAAAACCTCGAAAGAAATAATAGTAAAAAAGAAAATTGATGACCTTATTCATCAATACGCTCCATGGGATAATGAAAAATTTTGTATAAATTTTCTTAACTTTTGGCAACCTGACCTAGCTATATTTTTAGAATCTGAAATTTGGCCAAATTTACTTAACGAAACAAATAAAAAAAATATTCCTCTTTGCTTAGTTAATGCAAGAATTACTGACAATACCTTTAAAAAATGGTTAAAATTTCCAAAAACTATCAAACACTTACTTTCATTTTTTTCAATAATTATAGCTCAAGATGAGATGAGTAAAATTAAACTACAAAAGCTTGGAGCTAAAAATATTTTTGCCTATGGAAATTTAAAAAATGATTCTAAAAAATTACTTTATGATATTGAAGAGTTAAGAAAATATGACGAATTCATTAAGGAAAAAGACCTTTTAGTTGCAGCGTCTACTCATGAAGGAGAAGAAGTTGAAATTATAAATAAGTTTAAATCCCTGTTAATTGAATTACCAAATCTATTCTTAGTCATAGCCCCTAGGCATCCTGATAGAAGGAATGATTTAGTCAAAATAATAAGGAAATCTGGCTTTACTAATAAAGAGTTTATTTTGAGGTCAAATAATGATGATTTAGATCAAAATATAAAAATTTTTCTTTTAGATAGTATTGGAGAATTAGGTTATTTTTATAAAAAAGCTTGTGCTGTAATTTTAGGAGGTGCTTTTGGAAATTTTGGTGGTCATAATCCTATAGAACCAGCTCTTTTTGATAATGCAATTTTTAGTGGTCCTAATTTTTATAATTTTAAGGATGAATATAATCAACTTTCTAAAGCCGGTGGTGTTAAAATAATTTACGATATGGATGACTTGTTTATATTAAAGAATAAAGAAAAAATTTTAAGTATGGCCAAAAATTCAAAAATATTTTCTGAAAATATTGGAGGTACTGCACATAAAATATCGGTAAAATTAATTGGTATGTTAAATGAAAATTATTGAACCAAAATTCTGGTGGAATGATAACCCTGCAATATTAATAAAGTTAATGTCGCTTCCTTTTGGGATATTACTTAAGACAATTATATTCTTGAGAAATAAATTATTTCAAAAAATTTTTTTACCTAAACCAGTAATATGTGTTGGTAATTTTGTTGTTGGCGGACAAGGAAAAACTCCTTTTGTCAGATACTTAAGATCAGTTTTAGAAAATATTGATAAAAAGACAGTAGTGATTTCTAATGGATATGGTGGGAAAATGAAATCATCTAAAATTATTAGTGAGATTGACAACAGTATAGATTGTGGGGATGAGGCATTGCTCCATGCAAAGGATGGTTTAACAGTTGTTTCAAAAAATAGAGTTGATGCCTTGAAGGTCCTAGACAAGAGTCACTTTGATTTTATTTTACTAGATGATGGATTACAAGATCCCTCAATTCATAAAGATTTAAATATTGTAATAGTTGATACATCTAAAGGTATTGGAAATAATCTTTTAATTCCTTTTGGTCCTATGAGGGAGAGTTTAGATTTTGCTCTTAAAAAAACTGATATTATTATTTTAGTTAACTCTATAAATCAAAATCATCAATCCATTAGCAATGTTTTAAAGCTCTGGAAAGGCCTCGTTTTAAATGCAGAATATGAAACTTATATTGATGAAGATATTAATGAAGAAATTATTGCTTTTTCAGGAATATCTAATCCTGAGAAATTTACTTATGGGCTTAAAAATATGGGCGCTAGAGTTAATAAACATTTTATATTTTCTGATCATGAAAATATTAGCGAAGATGATGCAAAAGAAATATTTGAATACTCAAAATTTAAAAATCTTAGAATTGTAACTACTGAAAAAGACTTTATTAAGTTAAAAGAATCAAAGAAAGACAGTTACAGAGAAAAGCTATATTTAGGCTCTATATTAGCAAAAGTAAGAATTAGATTTGATGAGTCAATTTTAATAAATTTTCTAAAAGAAAAAAAATTAATATTGTAAAATGAAGATTATTTCTTTTTTATTTTTTTGTATATTGTTTTTCAGCTTTAACGCTCAATCCTATGAAATATCTAAGGTAGTAATACAAAATAAAAATTCTTCCTCGATTTCTATATCAGCAGAAGTAATGATTACCGAAAGTCAACAGGCAAGAGGTATGATGTATAGAAAATCCCTTAATAAAGATAATGGTATGTTGTTTTTATTCAAGGAGCCTAAAAAGGCAGTTTTTTGGATGAAAAATACCTATATACCTCTTGATCTAATTTTTATAAAGAAGGGGGGATATATTGATTCTATTCATGAGAATCTTGAACCGCTTAGCACAAAGAAAATTAAATCAAAAAATGATGTCATAGCTGTACTTGAAATTTTAGGAGGACAAGTGAAAATGAATAAAATTAACTTAGATTCAAAAATTTTGTTTTAAAGTTTACTCTTTAAATGTATTCAACTTTAAGTATTTCGTAAGATTTTCCTCCTCCAGGAGTATTAACCTCAACAGAGTCACCTACAGTTTTTCCAATTAATGCTTTAGCTAAGGGAGATTGGATAGATATTTTTCCAGAATTAAAATCAGCTTCTACCTCTCCAACAATTTGATATTTTGACTCAACATCTGTTTCTTCATCAACTATTAATATGGTTGCACTAAACTTTACTTCTTCTCCAGAAAGATCTAATGGATCAATTACTTCAGCGCGGCTTAAAATATCCTCAAGTTCCATAATTTTAGTTTCATTATGACTTTGTTCCTCTTTGGCTGCGTGATATTCTGCATTTTCAGACAAGTCCCCATGAGCCCTTGCTTCCGCAATTGAGTCAATAATTCTTGGTCGCTCAATAGTTTTACAATTCTTAAGCTCTTCCTCAACTATATTTTTACCATTAGGTGTTAACGGAATTTTATTCATAGTTAAGCTTAACCTAGTATTTATTTTTTTTTAAGAGAATAATTGAGTTTTTAATTTAATGACTCACCAAATGATTGAATTGTTTTAACGGTCATTTCATTATTTCTAATTGCTTTAATTGCCATTACAGCTGCATTTGCTCCCGATACTGTGGTGTAATAAGGAGTTTCAGACTCAAGAGCAGATCTTCTTATAGATTTAGAGTCTTTTATGGCCTGAGGTGTTTCAGTAGTATTAAAAACTAATGATATTTTCTTTTCATTAATCATTTCTACTATATGTGGAGACCCTTGCAGAACTTTATTAATTTTTTCTGCTTTAATATTATTTTTATTAAAAAATTTTGCTGTTCCATCGGTCGCATAAATTTCAAAGCCTAATGAGATAAGTTCTGAAACAGGTCTTAAAATCTTATCTTTATCTCCATCTTTTACGGAAACAAATACAGAGCCTCCAGTAGGAATTTTAGAACCACTTCCAATTTGACTTTTAGCGAAAGCCATTCCGAAATCTTTATCAATTCCCATAACCTCTCCAGTAGATCTCATTTCTGGTCCAAGTATAGTATCTACACCTGTAAATCTCTTAAAAGGGAATACTGCCTCTTTAATGGCAAAATGATCTATATTTGTTTCTTCTAAATTCATTGTTTTAATTTTACTTCCAAGCATTATTTTTGTTGCTATTTTAGCAAGAGGTTTGCCTAAAACCTTTGCGATGAAAGGAACGGTTCGGCTAGCCCTTGGGTTTACTTCAAGAATAAAAATTTTATCTTCTTTGATTGCAAATTGGGTATTCATTAAGCCAATAACATTTAAGTCTTTAGCCAAAAGTTTAACTTGCCTTTCCAGCTCTTCTAAAATTTCATTTTTTAGTGAAAATGGCGGTATTGAACATGCTGAGTCCCCTGAGTGAACTCCTGCCTCTTCAATATGTTCTAAAATTCCAGCAATATAAATATCATTACCATCACATAAAGCATCTATATCAACTTCAATAGCATCTCTTAAGTATGAATCTATTAATACTGGATTATCTCCTGAAACTATAACTGCTTCTTTCATATATTTTTCTAGTTGTTCATCAGAGTGAACAATCTCCATTGCTCTCCCACCTAATACATATGATGGTCTAATAACAACAGGGTAACCAATATCGTTAACAATATTTTTTGCTTCATTAGAGGATGTTGCAATTCCATTTCTTGGCTGTAAAATGTTTAGATCAGATATTAATTTTTGAAATCTATCCCTATCTTCTGCAAGATCAATTGTATCCTGGGAAGTTCCTAAAATTTTAATTTCTATATTATTTTTTTCTAGTTCTTTAGCTAACTTTAGAGGTGTTTGCCCGCCAAATTGAACAATTATTCCTAATAAATTTCCTGATGATTTTTCAATATTAATGATTTCAATAAGATCTTCAAAATTTAAAGGTTCGAAATACAATCTATCTGAAGTATCATAATCTGTTGATACTGTTTCAGGATTACAATTCACCATTATACTTTCGACACCAGATTCTTTTAGTGCATAGGATGCATGAACACAACAATAATCAAACTCAATTCCCTGTCCTATTCTGTTGGGTCCTCCACCAATTATAATAACTTTATCATTGACAGATGGTTTTGACTCACAGGATAAAGTATCAGAAAAAATTGAGTCTCCATAAGTAGAATACATATAGGCAGTTTCTGATTTAAATTCTGCAGCACAAGTATCAACTCTTTTAAAAACAGGCTTTATATTGAAGTTGTCTCTAAGTTTTCTAATATCATTTTCATTACAATTAGTAAGTTCAGCCAGTCTATTATCTGAAAATCCTTGAGTTTTTAACCAAATGATATTTTCTTTATCGCTTGGCATTCCTTTAGTGACTAACTGATTTTCTATTTCTATAATTTCATTTATTTGTTCAATAAACCAAGGATCGTAAAATGTTAATTCATGAACTCTTTCTGGAGTTATTCCGGCTCTTAGAGCGTCTGCTAAATATAGAAGTCTATCTGGTGATGTTTTTTTTAATTCTTTTTCAATTTTCTCAATATCATTGGTCTCAGAAATAGAACTAAAACCATTTAATCCAGTTTCTAGAGATCTTAATGCTTTTTGAACTGATTCCTTAAAATTTTTTCCAATTGCCATTGCCTCACCAACCGATTTCATTGATGAAGACAAATTAGGTACTGATCCAGGAAATTTTTCAAATGCAAATCTTGGTATTTTAGTAACTACGTAATCAATAGTTGGTTCAAAAGATGCCGGAGTTGTTTTGGTAATATCATTCTTTAATTCATCGAGAGTATATCCTACTGCCAACAATGCTGCAATTTTTGCAATTGGAAAACCTGTAGCTTTTGAGGCCAAAGCTGATGACCTTGAAACTCTAGGATTCATTTCAATAACAACCATATCACCATTTTTTGGATTTATTGCAAATTGAACATTTGATCCACCAGTATCCACTCCTATCTCTCTTAAAATATCAATAGAAGCAACTCTCATTTTTTGATATTCTTTATCCGTAAGCGTTAGTGCTGGCGCAACTGTAATTGAGTCACCTGTATGGACACCCATAGGATCAATATTCTCTATTGAACATATAATTATACAATTATCAGATTTATCCCTTACGACCTCCATTTCATATTCTTTCCATCCAGCAACAGACTCTTCCACAAGAATTTCATTTGTTGGTGAGCTCTCAATTCCATTTGAGGCAATATCTTTGAACTCATTAATAGTAGTAGCAATTCCTCCTCCTGTACCGCCAAGTGTAAATGAGGGTCTTATAATAACAGGTAATCCAATTCGATCTAATTTTGTAAGAGAGTCATCTAAGTCTTGAGAAGTAAAGGATTTTGGAGTTTTAAGCCCAATTTTTTTCATTGCTTCCCTAAATTTACTTCTATCTTCGGCTTTTGATATAGCTTCTTCGTCAGCACCAATTAGTTCTACATTATTTTCTTCTAAAAAACCTGACTCAGAAACTTCTAAGGATACATTTAATCCTGTTTGACCACCCATTGTAGGAAGAATTGCATCTGGCTTTTCTTTTTTTATTATTTTTTTTAAAACTTCAGAGGTTATTGGTTCAATATATGTTTTATCTGCAACATTTGGATCTGTCATTATTGTTGCTGGATTAGAATTTACTAAAATTATTTTAAAGCCTTCACTTCTTAAAGCTTTGCACGCTTGAGTTCCTGAGTAATCAAATTCACATGCCTGTCCAATAACAATAGGTCCTGCGCCAACAATTAGTATACTCTTTATATCATCTCTTTTTGGCAATTTATATATTTCTCACTAGGCTTTGAAATTTATTAAAAAGATAGAAACTATCATAAGGTCCAGGCGATGCTTCTGGATGATGTTGAACTGAAAAAATTGGTTTATCTTTGATTGATAATCCAGAGTTACTTCCGTCAAATAAACTTATATGAGTTTCATCTATATTTTCGTTGAGAGAGTCAAACTTTACAGCAAAACCATGATTCATAGATGTAATTTCAACTTTCTGGTTATCCAAATTTTTGACTGGATGATTTGCCCCATGATGACCTTGGTGCATTTTAAAAGTTTCACCACCTAGAGCCAATGCGAGAATTTGATGACCTAAGCAAATTCCAAAAATTGGAATATTTTTATTTATTAATTCTTTAATTATTGGAACTGAATATTTGCCTGTTGCGTATGGATCACCTGGTCCATTTGAAAGAAATATTCCATCAGGGTCTAAGCCTAATATTTTTTCAGAACTTGTATCACAAGGGACTATTGTTAATTTATTAAACCTTGATGCAAGACATCTAAGAATATTATTCTTAACGCCGTAATCAATTATAACAATATGCTTTTTAATTGTTTCTATTTCATTGCTTAAAAAATCTATTTCTTTTTCTGACCAATTATAGATCTTTTTTGTTGAAACAATTTTTGCAAGATCCTGACCAACTATACCCTTCCACTTACTTAATTCATCTTTAAAGTAGTCATTATCGTTAAATCCATTTTTATCGTTAATTATAATACCATTCATAAATCCTTTTTCCCTGATCTGGGTTGTAATTGATCTGGTATCAACTCCGTAAAGGGCTATAATTTTATTATCAATGAGCCATGGATTCAGACTTTTTTTAGAACGCCAATTGGAGGCGGAGGTAATAGGGCTATTAAAAATTGCTCCTTTGATTTTTGGACCATTTTCACTTTCTATATCTTCAAGATTAGTCCCAACATTACCAATGTGAGGAAATGTAAAGGTTATTATTTGTGAAGCATATGAAGGATCAGTCATAATTTCTTGGTAACCTGTCATAGCGGTATTAAAGCAAACCTCACCTATTGCAGATCCCTCATAACCACAACCATAGCCTTTGAAAATATTCCCATCATCAAGAATTAAGGCCCCCGTTGGTTTTTTGCTTGACCAATCAGACATTGAAATACCTTTTAAAATATAAAAAAAATATTTTTTTGAATTTGTATGATGAATTTAAATAAAAACTAGCTTTTGTACTTAAATTCATAATTTTTGGCACCTCTAAAGAAACATTATACTTTTAAAAAGAATTAACGAATCGTTTTTTTTAATTTCAAATTGACGAAAAATATTCATACTATAAACCTACGTCAAGTGAACATTTTATATTAATTGTTTTTTTTTATTTTTTTGTGTTTGATTAGAAAAAGATAATAAGCTGTCATACAATACTAAAAATTATTTTGGAGTAAATTATGTTATTAGATTCTATAAAAAAAGATCTTAAAATTGCTATGAAAGCTAAAGATACTCTCAAAATATCAACTTTGAGAATGATTACTTCATCAATAAAAAATTTGGAGATAAGTAACAGAGCTTCATCAAATGAAGAATCACTTGAAGATTTTTTAAGTGATAGTGAGATTATTCAATTATTATCAAAAATGATTAAACAAAGAAAAGAATCAGCAGAAATTTACAGCAAAAGTAATAGAAATGACCTTGAAAAAAAAGAAAATGATGAAATTGAAATCATTGAGCAATATATGCCCAGTCAAATTGATGATGAGAAAGTTAATAAATTGATAGATCAGGTAATTAATGAAACTGGCTCTTCGAGTATTAGGGATATGGGTAAGGTTATGTCAGTTCTTAAAGAAAAATACTCAGGACAAATGGATTTTGGAAAAGCATCATCAATCGTTAAGGAAAAACTAAATAGTCAATAAATGAAATTTTCAACAGAAACTTTAAATGAAATTAAAGATAAAATTAGCGTATCTCAAGTTGTAGAGAAAACAGTACAGCTAAAAAAAAGAGGTAAAGAGTTTGTGGGTCTCTCCCCTTTTACTAAAGAGAGAACACCATCTTTTACTGTTAATGATGAAAAACAATTCTATCATTGTTTTTCAACTAATAAACACGGTGACATTTTTACTTTTTTGGTAGAAGTAGGAGGTTTAAGCTTTCCCGAAGCCGTAGAAAAATTAGCTAATGAAGCTGGAGTTCAGTTAAGGACATTTTCACCTGCAGAAGAAGAAAAAATTAACAAAAGTAAAAAAATATATGAAGTATTAGAGATGTCTAAATCATTTTTTTCATCTCAAATTTTTGATGATAATAATTCTTTAGCACTTAAATATATAAGAAACAGAGGCTTGGATAATGAAATAATAAATTCTTATGAGATTGGATATGCTCCTCAGGGAAATAAATTGGAAAAGTTTTTGCTTTCAAAGGGTGTATCTCATGAAATTATGACTTTAGCAGGTATGACCATTAAAGATGAAAACAAAAAAGATAATTTCTATGATAGATTCCGTAATAGAATTATTTTTCCAATAAGAGATATTAGAAACCGTGTGGTTGGTTTTGGTGGACGAGTAATAAATAGTAACGATCAACCAAAATACCTTAATTCTCCGGAAACACCTGTATTTCATAAAGGTAGTTTGTTGTATAATTTTTCAAAAATAAGACCAAATTTAAAAAACAATGATAATTTGATTGTTGTTGAAGGTTATATGGATGTTGTTAGTTTGGCATCAAAAGGTTTTCAAAATGCAGTGGCACCTTTAGGTACAGCTATAACTGAAACGCAATTAAATATTCTCTGGAAAGAGGCCGATAGTCCTATAATTTGTTTTGATGGAGATAAAGCTGGAAAACAGGCATCTTTTAGAGCAACAGAAATTGCCCTTAAATTATTAAAACCAAATAAGACATTAAGATTTATAAACCTTCCTGATAATCTTGATCCTGATGATTATATTAAAAATTATGGTCTAGATAGCTTTAATAAGTTTGTTAATAATGCATCACCCTTAACAAGTATAATATGGGATTTATGTATACAGGAGTCTAATATTGATACTCCTGAGGGAAAAGCAGGATTTGAGTCCCTGCTTAGAACAAAATTAAATCTTATAAGCGATAAAAGCATAAAAAAACATTATGGGTTATTATTCAAGGATATGATTGATCAATTTTTTTATATAAAAAAAACTGAAAGAAAAATATCTAAATTTGACAACAGTGAAAAATATTCTAGAAAATATAAGAATTCTTTTAAAATAAAAAATAGTATTCTAGGATCAGGAGGTCAGCTACCCTCAGATTTAGAGGCTTTGGTTATTTCGGGAATATTAATTTTTCCAGAACTAATTAAAAAACATTATGAAATATTAGAGTCCTTTAATATTGAAAATTTGCGATTAGGCGATATTAGGGATAATGTTCTTGCCTTTGTGAAAAAAGATTATAGCGAACTTGACATTGATCTGTTAAAAGAATTTGTTCAAAAAAAATATCAAACTTTTTTTGAAAAAGATTTAAGATTTGCAAATATATTTTGGAAAAAAAAAGAAGGAAATAATTTTGATCAAATATCAGAGATTTGGCTTGAAATTTTGAGTGATGATCAACATATAAAGAGTCTCAATAATGATATTGAAATAAGTAAAGATGAAATTAAAAATGAAGAGGATGAAAAGCGTTTTATTGACCTTATTAATAGCAAAGATCAGGCAATAAAATTAATTACTGAGAAATATGGCGAAAAAAAAATCAACTAAAAAAAGCGTTGAAGATAAAAATCAAGAAGACTCACTTATTGATATGTCTAATGCGGCAGTTAAAAAACTTTTAAAAAATGCAAAATCCGAAGGATTTGTTAATTATAAAGATATAAATAAAGTTGTTAATGCTGAAAAATACACCTCTGAGCAAATTGAAGACCTTATGTCTTTAATTTCAGAAATGGGAATATCAATAGTTGAAGCTGAAGTTGATGATCAAGATGAATCTCAGTCAGACTCAAAATCTGATACAGAAAAAAGCAAGAAAAAAACTTCTACTGATAGAACAGATGATCCCGTTAGGATGTATTTAAGGGAAATGGGTACTGTTGACCTCCTGTCTAGAGAGGGTGAAATTGCAATTGCAAAACGTATTGAAGCTGGTAAAGAAGCAATGATCGAGGGCTTGTGTGAAAGCCCCTTAACGTTTCAAGCCATTATTATTTGGCGTGATGAGTTAAATGAAGGCCAAGTTCTTTTAAGAGATATTATAGATCTTGAAGCATCATACATTGGACCAGATGCGAAAAATAAAAAAATTGTTAAAAGTAAAATTGATACTGATCTTGATGAAAAAAAAGATGAAGAAAACGAATCCAATGATGAAAATGGTAATGATGATTATAATGAATATGAGAATAATGTTTCATTAGCAGCAATGGAGGCTGATCTTAAGCCTGAAGTTTTCTTAATTTTTGATGAAATATCGGTAAAATACAAAAAATTAAGAGCTCTACAAGACAAAAGAAATTCATTAAAAGCTAAAAACTCTGATTTAAGTGATAGTCAAATAAAAAAATATGATGAGTACACCTCAGAGCTTAAAGAACTTATGAAGGGATTATCTCTTAATAACAATAGAATAGAGTCTTTGCTAGATCATTTATATGACATTAATAAGCGATTAGTGAGTTCTGAATTATCTTTATGGAGAATGGCAAGTTCATCAGGGGTTGATAGGGAAGATTTCTTAGAAGAGTATTATGGGAATGAACTGGATACTGGCTGGGTTGGAAGAATTGTTCGTTTAAAGAGAAAGGGTTGGAAAGAATTTGTTCGGTCAAATAGGAAAGATATAAAAAGTTTACTTTCAGAAATAACTGAATTATCTGAAGAAACAGGCCTAGAAATTGGAGACTTTAGAAAAATTGTTCTAAAGGTTCAAAAAGGTGAGAGAGAGGCTGCTGTTGCAAAAAAAGAAATGGTAGAAGCTAACTTAAGATTGGTTATTTCTATCGCAAAAAAATATACAAATAGAGGATTGCAGTTTTTAGATCTTATACAAGAGGGTAACATTGGTTTAATGAAGGCCGTCGATAAGTTTGAGTATAGAAGGGGTTATAAATTTTCTACTTATGCCACTTGGTGGATTAGGCAAGCTATAACTAGATCAATTGCTGATCAGGCAAGGACTATAAGAATTCCTGTTCATATGATTGAGACTATAAATAAGCTTGTTAGAACTTCTAGGCAACTCCTTCATGAAATTGGAAGAGAGCCAACACCCGAGGAGCTCTCAGAAAAACTTAAAATGCCACTTGATAAAGTTCGTAAAGTTTTAAAAATTGCTAAAGAGCCGATTTCATTGGAAACACCAATAGGTGATGAAGAGGATAGTTATTTAGGTGATTTTATTGAGGATAAAAATGTTTTATTGCCTGTTGATGCTGCTGTTCAGTCAAATCTTAGGGAGACAACAACTAAAGTTTTAGCAATGCTAACACCAAGAGAAGAGAGAGTTTTAAGAATGCGGTTTGGTATTGGAATGAATACAGATCATACTTTAGAGGAGGTTGGCCAACAATTTTCTGTAACTAGAGAGAGAATAAGACAGATAGAAGCAAAAGCACTAAGGAAATTAAAACACCCAACAAGATCAAAAAAACTTAGAAGTTTTCTTGATAGTTAAAAATTTAAAGGGCCCGTAGCTCAGTTGGTTAGAGCAAACCGCTCATAACGGTTTGGTCGCAGGTTCGAATCCTGCCGGGCCCACCAGTTATAACGAGAAACTATGGCTAATTATCAGTATACATTTGTAATTGATCAATTATCAAAATCCTGGCCTGGTGGTAAGGAATTATTTTCTAATATTAATTTGTCTTTTTTACCAAATGCAAAGATAGGTATTGTTGGAGTTAATGGCGTAGGTAAGTCAACTTTTTTAAAAATTATGGCTGGTATTGAAAAAGATTATACCGGAGAAGCTTGGGCTGCTGAAGGAATATCAGTCGGTTATTTACCTCAAGAGCCAGTTCTTGACGATAAACTAAGTGTTTATGAAAATGTTACACTTGGATTAAAAGATCAAAAAGACCTCTTGGATAGATATAATGAATTAGCTGTTAATTACTCTGATGAAAATGCAGATGAACTTGCAGAACTTCAAAACCAAATTGAAAGTAAGGACTTGTGGGATTTAGACTCTAAAGTTAATCAAGCGTTAGAAGCGTTAAGATGTCCTGAGTCTGATAAGAATGTTTTAAATTTATCTGGTGGTGAAAAAAGAAGAGTAGCAATTTGTCAATTGTTATTAAAACATCCAGATATTCTTTTATTAGATGAACCAACCAATCATTTAGATGCAGAGACTGTTGCTTGGTTGGAGAATTATTTAAAAAACTATCAAGGTACTATTGTTTTAATTACTCATGATAGATATTTTTTAAATAATATAACGGAATGGATACTTGAGCTTGATAGGGGTAAGGGTATTCCTTATGAGGGAAATTACACCTCATGGCTAAGTCAAAAACAAAAAAGAATAGAGCTTGAAAGTAAGCAAGATAATTCTAGGCTCAAAAGGTTGAAGAGTGAAATTGAGTGGATTTCATCATCACCAAAAGCAAGACAGGCTAAATCAAAAGCCAGAATAAAGAGCTATAACGATCTTAAGGATATTGATGTTAAAGAAAATAATGGAGAGCCTCAAATAATAATTCCTAAGGCCCCTAGATTAGGGGATATGGTAATTGATGTTAAAGGACTTTCCAAGTCATATGATGAGAATTTATTAATTGAAGATATTAGTTTTAGATTACCCCCTGGCGGAATTGTAGGGATAATTGGAGCTAATGGTGCGGGTAAAACTACATTATTTAATATCTTATCTGGCGTGGAGGAATCTTATGATGGAGAGGTTAACATAGGAGAGACAGTATCGTTGGGTTACGTCGATCAATCAAGAGATGACTTAAATAGTAAAAAAACAGTTTGGGAAGAAATTTCTGAAGGTAATGATATTCTTGAAGTTAATTCAACTACCATTAATTCCAGAGCATATGTTAGCGCTTTTAATTTTAAGGGTACAGATCAACAAAAAGTTGTAGGCCAACTTTCTGGGGGGGAAAGAAATAGGGTTCACTTGGCGAAAGTTTTAAAATCTGGTGCAAACTTATTATTATTAGATGAACCTACAAATGATTTAGATGTAGAAACTCTTCATGCATTAGAATATGCATTAGAAAAATTTTCTGGAAGCGCATTAATAATAAGTCATGACAGATGGTTTTTAGATAGAATGGCTACTCATATTCTTGCTTTTGAAGGTAACAGTCATCTTGAGTGGTTTGAGGGAAATTATTCTGATTACCTCATTGATTATAAGAGAAGGTATGGTGAAAGTGCTGAAATTCCTAGTAGAATAAAATATAAAAAATTTTCACGCTAAATTAACGTGATTGAACGTTTAATCTTTCTATAAGTTTATTAATATCGCCATCATTTTTACTCAAGAAACTTGTAAAAGTTGATCTTTGCTCTTGCGCCATCCAAATACCAGATATTCTCATATCAAAGACTTTGTTAATACCAGATTTATTTTTTATTACCCACCAATCAATAGATATAGGCTTAGGTCTGTCATTAAATTGTATTGACGAATATACAATGTTTCCTCTTTTTCCTTTATCCTCATTCTTTATTATTTGAATATTTCCAGAAGGATATGAGAGAAGTCTTTTTGCATAAACTTCAGAGATAAAGTTTTCAATTGATTGAAAATATTTGCCTGAACTTT
>QCGZ01000005.1 GCA_003279705.1 OCS116 cluster bacterium AG-390-I16 | reverse complement strand
GCTACTGATCAGTATGAGCTCTCTAGAAAAAAAGTAAAAGATTTTATTAACGCAGATAATGAAAATGAAATCATTTTTACAATGGGCGCAACTGATGCAATTAATTTAGTTGCTCAGTCATTATCTTATGATTATTTTAATCCTGGTGATGAGATTATATTAACTATAATGGAGCATCATTCTAATATTGTTCCTTGGCATTTTTTAAGAGAAAAATGTGGTGTAAATATTAAATGGATTGACTGTGATGATAACGGTGTTATCAAGGTTGAGGATTTTGTAAGTACAATTTCAGATAAAACAAAATTAATTTCAATTACTCAGATGTCTAATGTTTTAGGGTCTAAGATACCTTTAAAAGATATAATTAATATTGCCCATGATAAAAATATAAGAGTTTTAGTTGATGGCTGTCAGGGAATTGCACATCTAGAAACGGATGTTAAAGATCTAAATTGTGATTATTACGTTTTTTCTGGTCATAAATTATATGGTCCAACAGGTGTCGGAGTTTTATATGGAAAATACGATCTTTTAGAGTCTATGCACCCATGGAGGGGTGGAGGAGAAATGATCCAAGAGGTTTTTAAGGATCAAGTAACTTATTCGAAACCTCCTGCAAAATTTGAGGCTGGTACGCCAAATATTGTTCAGGCAGTAGGACTTGGTACTGCAATCGATTATTTTGTTGAGAAAAAAAAACAAGGTTTATTTGATTATGAAGAGGAAATTGCAAAATATTTTCATAATGAAATTAATAAACTGACTAAGGTAAAAGTTTATGGTGAAAAAAATATAAAAAGTCCCATGATTTCTTTTATTGTTGATGGATCTCATCCACATGATATAGCAACAATTGTTGATAAAGAAGGTGTTGCCATTAGAGCGGGTCAACACTGCACTCAACCTTTGCTTGATTTTTTTAATTTATCTTCTACTGCGAGGGCATCAATTGGAATGTATACAAATAAAAATGATATAGATATATTTATAAAGGCCTTAAATAAAGCTATTTCATTTTTTGACTAAATTACAACAAAGGCATAAAACTTAAATATGAATAAAATTGATTCTGAAATAATTAGTAAAAATGATATTAATACTAATAAGTTATTGTTAAATAAAGATGACTTAATTACAGCTCTTAAGACTGTATATGATCCTGAGATACCAGTTGATATTTATGAATTAGGGTTAATTTATAATGTTGATATTATGGATAATAAAAATGTTGAAATAAAAATGACACTTACTGCGCCAGGTTGCCCAGTTGCCGAAGAAATGCCCGGGTGGGTTCAAACAGCTGTAAAAACAGTAGATGGTGTTGAGGATGTTATTGTGGAAATGGTTTTTGATCCACCATGGGATATGAGCTTGATGTCTGAAGAGGCTAGGTTAACTCTAAATATGTATTAAAATGAAAAATGTAAAAAATAAATTATTAAGCCTAACGCCAAATGCTATAAAGCATTTAAAGTCTATCCTTGAGGACTCTCCAGAGTCTAACAAAGCTGTAAAACTTGGTGTAAAAAATGGTGGATGCGCTGGAATGGCTTATACAATGGATTATATAGATGAAGTCAGAGATACTGATGAATATATAGATATTGAGGGTATTAAGCTTGTTATAGATCCAAAAGCAATATTATTCCTTTTAGGTACAGAAATGGATTATCAAAAATCTACCTTGAATTCTGGGTTTATTTTTAATAATCCAAATCAAACAGATGCCTGTGGTTGTGGTGAGTCTGTTACATTAGTTGAAGCAGAAGTACCTGTTGAAATTAATGAGGAAACATTTATTTCCCATTAAATTTTGCATCTCTTTTTTCAAGAAAAGCTTTTACGCCTTCTTTAAAATCATCTGATTGACCAGCAATAAACTGGAGATCTCTCTCTAAATTAAGTTGTTCCTCATATGAGTTATCAAAACTATCCCAAAAAGCTTTTCTTATTAGACCAAGTGACATAGGTCCTTTTGAGAGCTCTTTAGCAAGTTTTATTGTTTCATTAAGTAACTCATCATCTTCATAGAGTCTGTTAATTAGACCCCACTCTAAAGCTTTTTCAGCGCTTAATCTCTCGCCTAAGACAGCAAGCTCTTTTGCTCTAGCCATTCCTACAAGTCTAGGTAAAATCCAAGTTGATCCTGCATCTGGAACTAGTCCAATTCTTCTAAATGCTTGTAAGAAAAATGCTGATTTTCCTGCTACAATCATATCACCCATTAATGAAAATGACATACCAGCACCTGCAGCTGGTCCATTTACTGATGTAATTAAAGGAATTTTAAGATTTTTAAGTCTTCTTAAAATCGGATGATATCCAGTTTCCAGTCTTTCACCAGCATCTTGCCTTCCTTGATTAGATTGACCAGGTCCTGCTGCTAAATTTGCTCCAGCACAAAACCCTCTACCTTCTCCGGTAAAGACCAAACACTTAATATTGGAATCCTTTTCCTCAACTGCATTTAAACAATCCCAAAGACCCTCTAACATTTCATTTGAAACAGCATTCATAGCACTTGGATCATTTAATCTCATGATACCAACATTATCATTTATTTCTAAAGTTACTTTTTTAAATTCTTGCATAATTGTCTCCAGTGAAAAAAACAGTTTAAACTTTATAATGAAAAAAAAATAAAAAAAACAAATTTTAATTTTTTTTACGAAACTAAATTATTACTTAGATTAGCCTTTTCTCGAATAAATTCAAATCTAAGTTCTGGTTTGTTTCCCATTAAATTAGAAATAGTTTTTTGCGTGATATTTTTTTTATGCTCAGGTATCATTACTCTTAAAAGAGTTCTATTGCCAGGTATCATGGTAGTCTCTTTTAACTGTGAAGGCATCATTTCGCCTAGGCCTTTAAAGCGATTAATTTCAATTTTATTTGACCTATTGAAGTTTTTATCAATTACAGATTCCCTATGCTCATCATCTCTTGCATAAAATATCTTCCCACCTTGGGATAACTTATAAAGGGGAGGTACGGCAATAAACAATTTTCCATTTGAAATAATTCTTGGCATTTCTTCATGAAAAAAAGTAATTAATAAAGATGCTATATGCGCTCCATCGACATCAGCATCAGTCATAATAATTATTTTTTCGTATCTTAAATCATTTTCATTATATGCGTCTCTTAATCCACAACCTAAAGCAAGAACTAGATCAGCTATTTGTTGATTTTCTTTTATCTTTGTTTGATTTGAATTAGCAACATTTAGAATTTTACCTCTTAAAGGAAGTATTGCTTGAAAATTTCTATCCCTGGCTTGTTTTGCTGACCCTCCAGCACTATCTCCTTCAACAATAAATAATTCAGTCCCTTCTTTTGATGCCTGCGAACAATCAGAAAGTTTTCCTGGGAGTCTAATTTTTCTTGTAGCTGTTTTTCTTGAAGTTTCTTTTTCTTTTCTTCTTCTTAATCTTTCTTCGGTAAAACTTATTATCCACTCTAGTAATTTTTCAGCTTGATGTGGCGAGTTCGATAACCAGTTCTCAAATCTATCTTTTATAATATTTTCAATAAATTTTTGTGCAGAAGCGTTTGATAATTTATCTTTAGTTTGACCTTGAAACTTTGGATCAGGTATAAAAAGGGAAACAACGCAAACCATTGATTTTGACAAATCTTCAGAATTTATTGACGATCCTTTTTTATTTCCAATTCTATCTGAATGTGATTTTAAAGCTTTTAAAAGACCACTTTTTAAACCCATTTCATGTGTTCCACCATCAGGTGTTGGAACAGTGTTACAGAAAGATTTTAAGAATCCTTCAGAATTAATTGTCCAATTAACTGCCCATTCTACTGAGTTATTATTATCATCCTTTTCTTTTTTTCCTGAGAAACAATCCTTACCAATAAATGAAGAGGGTTCAATTTCATTATTGAGATAATCTTCTAGGCCATTTGAAAAATTAAATATTTCTGAATTAGGAATATTATTTTCTAATGCTAATTTATCATTACAAACCCATTTAATTTCTGTTCCGGCAAATAAATATGCCTTAGATTTACAAAACTCATAAAGCCTTTTGATATTAAAGTTTATATTTTTATCAAATATGCTTTCATCTGGTTTAAAGGTTACTTTAGTTCCTCTTTTATTAGTTTTATGATTTAATTTAAATAGTTTTCCTTGAGGTATTCCTTTTTCAAAATCTTGCGAGTAAATATTTTTATCTCTGTAAACTTCAATATTTAAAAATTCTGATAAAGCATTCACAACACTAATGCCAACACCATGAAGACCTCCTGATGTTTTATAAACTTTATTATTAAATTTTCCTCCTGCATGAAGAGTTGTTAAAATTACCTCTAGAGCAGATTTTCTTGGAAATTTAGGGTGTTTATCAATTGGTATCCCTCTACCATTATCAAAGATGGTGATTATATTATTTTCTAAAATTTCAACACTAATCTTGTTTGCATGACCAGCAACTGCCTCATCCATTGAATTATCAATAATTTCTGAAAAAAGATGATGCATTCCATTTCTATCAGTTCCCCCAATGTACATTCCTGGTCGTTTTCTTACGGGTTCTAGTCCTTCTAAAACTTCGATATCAGATGCATCATATGTCTCTTTGCTTGGCAAAAATTTATCCTTAAAAATAACACTAATTAAAAATAACAATTATACGATTCGTATAAATAATAAAAAAATAGCCTTCAAAGAAGGCTATTTTTCAAAACAAAAGTATTAAAATTAATTAGTTAAGTGTGCTAATTATATGATTTATTATTTTATATGGGTCTGCATTAGAGGCAGGTCTTCTATCTTCTAAATATCCATTCCAATTGTGTTCTACTGTGTATATTGGGATACGAATACTTGCACCTCTATCACTAACACCGTAAGAAAACTCAGTTATTTTTTGAGTTTCATGCAGGCCTGTAAGTCTTTGATCATTATCAGATCCATAATTACTAATTGCATCTTGATGAACAGTACCAAGTTTTTCGCACATTGATTTAAATAGTTCCTCAGAACCACTCTCTCTCATCTCTTTATTTGAGAAATTTGTATGCATACCTGATCCGTTCCAGTCACCTGATTGGGGTTTTGGATGAATATTTACAGAAACATCAAAATCTTCAGCTACTTTATGCAATAAATAACGACTCATCCATAAATCATCACCAGCTTTAACACCTTTGCCAAGACACTGATATTCCCATTGACCTAGTGCAACTTCAGCATTTGTTCCTGTTAATTCAATTCCTGCTTCAATACATGCTTCGAGATGAGCTTCAGAAATCTCTCTACCTTTAACATTGGCAGCGCCAACACCACAATAATATTCACCTTGTGGTTTAGATGGAATACCATCTTCCCATCCTAAAATAGTTCCATCAGGGTTAGTTAAAAAATACTCTTGTTCAAAGCCAAACCACCATTCTTCTGATGCAACTTCAGCTGCTGCATGCCTAGTATTTGATGGATGTACTTCTCTGGAACCATTTTGAACCCCACACATTACAAGTTTATCACCAAAAAGAGGGTTGGTATATTCTTGAACTGGAATAAGAATACAATCAGAGCTTCCACCATCTGCTTGAAGAGTTGATGAACCATCAAATGACCATTCTGGTGGTGTTTGATCACTGGTAACTTTAACCTTGCTTCTTAAAAATGGTTCTGGTTGATAACCATCCAACCAAACATATTCATACTTTGTCATTTTGAGTCTTCTCCTTCAATTGTTATTAAATTTAAATTTGATTAATTACTTAAAAATTTTTAACAGCTAACTATTAAAACTATTATTTAAAAAAATGCTAGCCCTTAAATACCTATAATGCTTATATTTTTTGTAAAAGTTACACATATTACACGATAGTAATTTACACATAAAAATAGATGTTAAATAGCTTCATCACCAGTTTCGCCTGTTCTAATTCTTACAGCTTCATCGATTGAAGTGATAAAAATTTTACCATCACCAATTTTACCCGTGTAAGCTGCCTTCTTTATAGCATCACATGCCTCTTGAAGCTTCCCGTCTTCAACAACAATATCAAGAACAATCTTAGGTAAAAAGTCGACACTATATTCTGCGCCCCTATAAAGTTCGGTATGACCTTTTTGTCTTCCAAAACCTTTTGCTTCTGTAACAGTTACTCCAGCTACATCTATTTCCTGAAGTGCATCTCTGACTTCATCAAGTTTAAATGGTTTTATTATAGCTTGAATTTTTTTCATATTCCTCTCCTAAATTAAATTACATAACTTTTAAGGCAAATTTTATGCCATTAATTAATTTTAAAAAATTATTTATTATTATTTATAAAAAATTTAATTAATTAAAAAAGTATTCTATTAACTTAAGGTAATATATATAAAATATAAACACTTTAGAGGTAAAATTAATGATTAATCCAAAAACACCTGTTTTAGTAGGCTCTGGTCAAATTACTCAAAAAATTGAAAATTTTCTAGAAGCAAAAAGCCCTATAGAAATGATGCATGAGTCTTCAATTCTTGCTATTCAAGATACCGGTATAGAGGATTTACAAAATTATATTGATAGCGTTGTAACAGTAAGGTTTATTTTCGACTCTGGAGCAGGGGCAAGACCTCCTTTTTCAATTTATAAGAATCCACCTAAGTCTCTTGCTGATAAATTAGGCATTAATGAAGCTAAAACTTTCTATGGACCTACTGGAGGTAATACACCTCAGTTTTTATTAAATATTTTTGCAGAAAGAATAAGCAATGGAGAGAGTGAGGTAGTTTTATTGTCTGGTTCTGAGTGTTTTTCGACTATGAGAAAAGCCTCAAAGAATGGTAAAAAAACCGGATGGGGAGATGATGTAGCTGGAAACAGGATTGATTTAGGTTATGAAAAACCAGGTGGTACTGATAATGAGATTAAACATGGAATAGCATTTCCAGTAAATGTCTATCCTTTGTTTGAAACAGCAATTAGAGGAAGAATGGGTAATTCAATTGAAAAACACCAAAGCTATTTAGGTGAATTGTTTTCTCCGTTTACTAAGATTGCGAAAAATCATCCTAACGCATGGTTTCCAATTGAGAGATCTGCTAATGAAATTTCAAATGTGACAGAGAGTAATAGATATATTGGATATCCTTATACAAAATTTATGAATGCAATTATGGAGGTTGATCAATCAGCCTCGTTAGTAATGATGAGTGAGGAAAAAGCTAATCAATTTAAAATTCCAAAAGAAAAAAGAATATATTTACATGGGTGTGCTGATATAAATGAGGTATGGAATGTAACTGAAAGACCAGATTTGCATTCATCTAAGGCAATAAAACTTATGGGGGAAAAAGCATTTTCAATGTCTAAATGGAATATTGATGAAATTGATTTTATAGATCTATATTCTTGCTTTCCTAGTATGGTTGAACTTGGAAGGGAGGCTTTAGGAATAGGTCTCAATGATAAGAGAAATTTAACAGTTACAGGAGGACTTCCATATTTTGGTGGGGCAGGGAATAATTATGTTACTCATTCAATTGCTACAATTATGGATAAACTTAGAGAAAACCAAGGTTCTAAAGGGCTTTGTACTTCAAATGGTTGGTTTGCTACTAAGCATGGAATAGGGCTTTACTCTAGTGAACCTTTTGAGGGTGAATGGAAGAGGGAAAACTCTGATAGTTATCAAAAAAATATAGATAATCTTCCAAAGCCAATAGTTGAAGAAAATCCTTTGGGAGATGCGAAAATTGAAACTTACACTGTTGCAAATGGAAGAGATGGACCTCAAATGGGAATCATAATAGGCAGGCTTAATAAAAATAATAATAGATTTATTGCAATAACGAAAAATGATAGTGATCTTGATAAATTAATGAATGAAGAATGCTTAAACAGAGATTGCAACGTTAAAAAATTTGATGATGGTTACAGTATTGTAAGCATAAATTAATGATAAATATTTATTTAATTCGTCATGGAAAGGCTTCATCAGGTTGGGATACAACCGACCCTAATCTTGATTTAACAGGAAAAAAACAATCTGATAAAATTGCTTTAAAATTATCACAAATTGCAAAAGAACCTTTTGATGTTTTCTCTAGTCCTTTAAATAGGTGTATAGAAACAGCCGAACCATTCTCTAAAATTAATAACAAGAAAATTAAAATTGAAAATAGAGTGGTTGAGATACCGTCTCCAATAAAAAATTTAAAAAAAAGGGTTGTGTGGCTTAAAAGGGTTTTACCCCTTAAATGGAATGAGCTTATATCTGATAAAGAATCTAGGGACTCAAAAATTGATTATTTTTTATGGAGAGAGAATATTTTAAAGTTTTTTTTATCACTAAATAAAGATACATTTATTTTCACTCATTATTTAGTTATTAACTCGGTAGTTAGCCATTTGAAGAAAAGTGATAAAGTTGTTTTTTTTAATCCCGATAATACGTCTTTAACCCACCTTTCTTTATCTGATAAAAAATTAAAAATTATTTCATTGGGAGATGAGGCCTCGACTTTAATTAATTAAAAGCAATTTTTTCAAAGAGTTTATAAAATGGAAAATATTTTTATTAGAAATATAAGTAATACGGATATAGAAGATGTTAATTTACTTTATAATTATTACATAAGGGAAACAGCTTTTACTTTTGATATTAAAGAAAAAACATTATCAGAAAAAAAAGAATGGTCTAAAATTTTTAAAAAAGATAGTCCGTATCAATGCATTGTAGCTTACGACAATGATATTCTTATTGGTTTTGCAAGCTCAAGGCCTTTTAGAGAAAAGGAGGCTTATAAATCTTCAATTGAAACAAGTGTATATATTAGTGAGAACTATATTGGCAAAGGCTATGGAAAGCTAATGATGGAAGATCTTTTTAACAAAATAGATAGATGCCATTTAAATAGAGCTTATGCATTTATAACTGAGCCTAATAATGCATCTGAAAAACTTCATTTGCTTTTAGGCTTTAAAAAAATTGGCGTATTAAATAATGTTGGAAAAAAATTTGGAAAATTTTGGAATGTTGGGATTTTTGAGTATTTCTTTGAATAAAATAATAATTACTCTGGATATTCTTTTAATGTGCTGATAAGAAATCATTATTAATTATGCGGGCGTGGTGGAATTGGTAGACACGCAGGTTTTAGGTACCTGTGCCGCAAGGCGTGGGGGTTCAACTCCCTCCGCCCGCACCAAAATATGAGAGATTAAAATGGAAGTTAAAGAATTAAAATCAAAAGGTCTAAAAAGAGAGTTTTTAATTACTATTGGAGTTGATGATCTTAAGGAAAAAAAGATAAAAAAACTCCAAGATATTGCTTCAAAAGCAAAAATTGATGGGTTTAGACCTGGAAAAGTTCCCACTGCTCATATTGAAAAACTTTACGGGCAAAGTGTTATGGTTGAGGTAATTGAGGAGAAGGTCACTGAAGCATCGCAAAGTGTTTTAAAGGATAGAGACCTTAAGGCTGCTGTAAAACCTGATGTAAAGCTTGATTCAGATATGAATGATGTAATTGAAAAAAATAAAGACCTTGTTTTTACAATGAATTGTGAAGTACTTCCAGAGATTGAAATTACTGACTTTTCCAAAATAAAATTGGATAAACCTGTTTCTAAACCTAAAGAAAAAGATATAAAAGATGCACTAGATTATCTAGCTAAACAAAATAAATCATTTAAAGAAGCTTCTGAAAAAACAAAATCAAAAGATGGAGATCAGGTAACATTAGATTATGTTGGAAAAATCGATGATATTACTTTTGATGGTGGAACCGCAAATGATGCCAATTTAGTTTTAGGGTCTAAATCTTTTATAGATAATTTTGAGGATCAATTAATTGGTTTAAAAAAAGGTGATAAGAAACTTGTTAAGGTTAAATTCCCTGATAATTATCAAAGCTCTGATTTAGCAGGTAAAGAAGCAACATTTGACGTTGAGATAAAAAAAGTATCTAAAGCCGAAGAGTCAAAAGTTAATGATGATCTTGCGAAAAGTTTAGGTATGGAGAATTTGGAAGATCTTAAAAAAAATCTTGAGGAGAGAATTCAGCAAGATTTTGACTCTGCAGCTCGCATGAAGCTTAAAGACAGCCTTCTAGATGCGCTAGAAAAGAAGCATAAATTTGAACTTCCAGAAAGTATGGTAAATCAAGAATTTGATCAAATGTGGAACCAACTTCAACAACAGCTAGATCAACAAAAAAAAGAATTAAATGATTTAGAATTAAGTGAAAAAGAGATTAGAAAAAATTATACAGAAATTTCAGAGAAAAGGGTATGCACTGGGCTTTTAATTGCAGAAATTGGTAACCAAAATAATATTCAATTAGAAGACAATGATATTAATAAAGCCCTGCAAACGGAAATGCAGAAATATCCGGGTCAAGAGAAAGAAATTTTAGATTATTATCAAAAAAATCAAGACGCAATAAGACAGCTTACGGCTCCTGTTTTTGAGGATAAAGTTATTGATTTTATTTTAGAAAAAGTAGATTTAAAGGACGTAAAAGTATCTAGAGAGGATTTATTTGATTCAGGTATGAAAGAGGAATCAAAATCTAAGAAAAAAACTAAATCTAAAGCAACCTCTGATAAAAAATCTAAACCTAAATCTAAAGCAAAAAAAGTTTCAGCTAAAAAAGATAAATAACCTATTGTTTTAATTATATTTTTTTTTATAAATATATATTTTTTCAGTTTTATCTTTGCATATTAAAAGAATTATCCCATATATATATTTGTTATTGAGGAAATTATTATGGATAAAAATAATGTACCTGTAGGAAATCTTATTCCTATGGTTGTTGAGCAGTCCAATAGAGGTGAAAGAGCTTATGATATATATTCTCGACTTTTGAAGGAAAGAATAATTTTTGTTACTGGACCTGTTGAGGACTACATGGCCAGTGTAATTATAGCTCAATTACTTTTTCTTGAGGCAGAGAATCCAAAAAAAGAAGTCTCAATGTACATAAATTCCCCTGGAGGTGTAGTTTCATCAGGTTTAGCAATATATGATACAATGCAATATATTAAACCTGAGGTCTCCACTTTATGCATTGGTCAAGCTGCATCAATGGGCAGCCTTCTGCTATCAGCAGGTGCTCCTGGAAAAAGATTTTCTCTTCCTAATGCCAGAATAATGGTTCATCAACCTTCAGGTGGTTTTCAGGGACAAGCATCTGATATTGAGAGACATGCACAAGAAATCTTATCACTTAGGTCTAGGTTGAATGATATTTATGTAAAACATACTGGTCAAAACCTAAAAACTATTGAAAAAGCTCTTGATAGAGACACATTTATGACATCAGATGATGCTATGAAATTTGGTTTAATAGATAAAGTTGTTGAAAATAGAGAATTAAAATCAGAAGATTAATTTTGGTGTAGTAAAATAATTAAGGTAAAATAAGATATGAGTAAAATTAGCGACAGTGGTGATTCAAAAAATACACTTTATTGCAGTTTTTGCGGTAAAAGCCAGCACGAAGTTAAAAAGCTTATTGCTGGGCCTACGGTATTTATTTGTGATGAGTGTGTAGAATTATGTATGGACATAATTAAAGAAGAGGCTAAAAATTTTGAAGATAAAGCCGTAGACTTAGTACCTTCACCAGAAGAGATATATAGTGTTTTAGATGATTATGTAATTGGTCAGCAAAGAGCAAAAAAGGTTCTTTCTGTCGCTGTTCATAACCATTACAAGAGACTTGATTGCGACACTAATAAGGATGATGTTGAGTTAGCTAAATCAAATATTTTGTTACTTGGTCCCACAGGTTGTGGAAAAACCTTATTAGCACAAACACTTGCAAGAATAATAGATGTTCCTTTTACAATGGCTGATGCAACTACTTTAACTGAAGCAGGCTATGTAGGGGAAGATGTTGAAAATATTATCTTAAAATTATTACAGGCTGCAGACTATAACGTTGAAAAAGCTCAAAGGGGCATAGTTTATATTGACGAGGTTGATAAAATTACAAGAAAATCTGATAATCCTTCTATTACAAGAGATGTATCTGGTGAAGGCGTTCAGCAAGCTTTATTAAAAATTATGGAAGGCACAGTTGCTTCAGTTCCACCACAAGGTGGAAGAAAGCATCCACAGCAAGAGTTTCTTCAGGTTGATACAACGAATATATTATTTATTTGCGGTGGAGCATTTGATGGTATTCAAAAAATAATTTCAGAAAGAGGAACTAATAGATCAGTTGGTTTTGGAGCTGAGGTTAAAGAAAAAGATGAAAGAAGAACTGGTGAAATACTAAAAGATTTACAACCAAAAGACCTTCTTAGATTTGGATTAATTCCTGAATTTATTGGAAGACTTCCTGTCTGTGCTTCATTGGAGGATTTAGATGAAAATTCTCTTATTCGGATTCTTACTGAACCAAAAAATGCAGTTGTTAAACAATATAAAAAATTATTTAACTTAGAAAATGTTGAACTAAAATTTTCAGATGATGCCTTACTTGCTATTGCAAAGAAAACTATGTCTTATTCTACTGGCGCAAGAGGTCTTAGATCTGTAATTGAAAATATTCTTTTGGATACCATGTTTGAAATACCTGGCACACCAGATGTTACCGAGGTTGTAATTTCTGGAGATGTCGTTGAAGGTAAATCTGCTCCACTTTATATTTATGGTGAAAAAGGAAAAAAGAATGAAAAAAAGATTGTTAATTAATTTTATTCTCTTTTACCCCTTGATACTTATTTTTTAAAGTCCATATTATAATCATAACAACCTCTAATTTATTTAGAAAAATAACTATTAATTTACGGATATGAAATGACTGATGAAAAAAAAGTTCAAGAACTTAAATTGTTTAAAAATACACCTGTACTACCTTTGAGAAATATCGTTGTTTTTCCTCACATGGTTGTTCCTTTGTTTGTAGGCAGAGATAAATCAATCTCAGCTTTAGAATCAGTTATGGATAAAGGTCAAGAACTACTTTTTCTTGCACAAAAAGATGCAGATATTAATGACCCAGAAAAAAAAGACCTTTATGAGATTGGTACTATTGGAAAAGTTCTTCAATTATTAAAATTACCAGATGGAACAGTAAAAGTTTTAGTTGAAGGTTTAAAGAGAGCCAAAGTAGAAGAATTTAATGAGTCTAGGGATTACCTCGAGGCTAAAATTGAAGTTATTTCTGAAAACAAAGAAATCAAAAGTGAAGATAAAGCTCTGTCTAGACAAGTAGCATCTCGTTTTGAAGATTTTGTTAAAACTAATAATAAAGTTACATCAGAAAATACTACCAATCTTAATGATTTAGATAGCCCTTCAAAAGTCGCAGATACAATTGCAAGTCAAATGTCAGGTAATGTTGGTCAAAAACAAAAAATTCTTGAAATTATTGATGTCCAAGAGAGACTTAATAATATTTTAAATTATTTAGAGGATGAGCTTTCGGTTCTTCAGGTTGAAAAAAAGATCAAAAGAAGAGTTAAAAATCAAATGGAGAAAACTCAAAAAGAGTACTATTTGAACGAACAAATGAAAGCTATTCAAAAAGAATTAGATGATGATGATGAGGGTATTGATGATATTAAAGAAATTGAAGAAAAAATATCAAAAACAAAACTCTCTAAAGAAGCATTAGAAAAAACCAAAAATGAGCTTAAAAAGCTTAAGCAAATGAGCCCTATGTCAGCGGAAGCAACAGTTGTTAGGAATTACCTAGATTGGATTTTAGATATTCCTTGGGGAAAAAAGAAGAAAGTAAAAAAAGACCTTTCGGCTGCTCAGAAAATATTAGATAAGGATCATTTTGGCTTAGATAAAGTTAAAGACAGAATTACAGAGTATTTAGCTGTTCAGAATAGATCAAAAAAAATAAAAGGTCCCATTTTATGTTTAGTTGGACCTCCTGGAGTTGGTAAAACATCTCTTGGTAAATCTATCGCTGAAGCTACTGGTAGGGAGTTTATTAGAATGTCTCTAGGTGGTGTTAGAGATGAATCTGAAATTAGGGGGCACAGAAGAACATATATCGGTTCAATGCCTGGAAGAATAATTCAATCGTTAAAAAAGATTAAAACTACAAATCCTTTAATTCTTCTCGATGAGATTGACAAGCTTGGTTCGGATTTTAGAGGTGATCCTGCTGCAGCTCTACTAGAAGTTTTAGATCCTGAACAAAATAATGCTTTTAATGATCATTATTTAGAGGTCGATTATGATCTTTCACAGGTAATGTTTGTCACAACTGCTAATTCATTAAATATTCCTCAAGCTTTGGCTGACAGAATGGAAATTATTAGAATAGCTGGTTATACTGAAGATGAGAAATTAGAGATTGCTAAAAGACACCTTGTTAAAAAAACGAAAGTGAACTGTGGGCTTAGCGATAGTGAATGGAGTATTTCAGATGACGCAATACAATCTGTTATAAGGTATTATAGTAGGGAAGCTGGCGTTAGAGGTCTTGAAAGGGAAATTAATACTCTTGCTCGAAAAGCTGTTAAAGACATCGAAATTAACAAAAGTGATTCGGTGAATGTAACTTCTGAAAATATTTCCGAGTATTTAGGAGTAAAAAAATTCAGATACGGAAAAACTGAAAATGACGATTTAATAGGTGTTGTTACTGGTTTAGCATATACAGAAGTTGGAGGAGATATTTTAAATGTTGAAGCTGTTATGCTTCCAGGAAATGGAAAAATAAAAGCAACAGGTAAGCTTGGTGATGTCATGAAAGAGTCAATTGATGCAGCATCGTCATTTGTTAGATCAAGAGCTGTAAGTTATGGAATTGAACCACCTGTTTTTCAAAGAAAAGATATACACGTTCATGTGCCGGAGGGCGCTACACCTAAAGATGGTCCTTCCGCAGGAGTTGCAATGGTTGTAGCTATAATCTCTGTAATGGCTGAAATCTCTATAAAAAACGATGTTGCAATGACTGGGGAAATGTCTTTAAGAGGAAGAGTTCTTCCAATTGGAGGTTTAAAGGAAAAGCTTTTAGCTGCAACTAGAAGTGGTATTAAAACAGTTTTAGTACCAAGTGAAAATGAAAGAGAATTATCAGAAGTCCCTGAAAATATAAAAAAGAAATTGGACATCAAGTTAATTTCAACAATCGATGAAGCTCTTGAATTTGCCCTTACTGAAAAACCCTCAGCAATTGAGTGGGATGAGAAAGCATGGCTTGCTGAGCAAAAAAAAGGTAATATTGATCAGCCAATAAGTTCTAATCAAACTACTCATTAGAAAAAAACTTTTTAAATTTTTTTTGACCAATTGAGATTTTAGGGCATACATTCTTATTAGTTAAACAACTTATGAGAGGATAATATGAACAAAAATGAACTTATCGATGCAATTGCTTCTGGATCAGGATTAAGTAAAGCTGATGCTGGAAGAGCTCTTGAAGCTTTTCTTGGATCAGTGACTTCAACATTAGCTGGTGGTGGAAGTGTAAAAATTACAGGTTTTGGAACTTTTTCTGTAAGTCATAGAGCTGCTACTACAGGAAGAAATCCAAGAACTGGTGAAGCTATTCAAATTGCAGCTTCTAAGAATGCAAAATTTAAATCTGGTAAGGGTTTAAAAGACGCTGTAAACTAAATTCTAAATTATTTTAGGTGGCTTAATGCCACCTAAAATTAATCTTTTTAATTCTCAATAAATAAAACATTTTTAATTTTTATACGTTACTATGTACTTAATCTTTATTAGGTTATATAAACTTTCAAAATATAAAATTATTAAACTATTATAAGGGCGGTTAGCTCAGTTGGTAGAGCATCTGGTTTACATCCAGAGGGTCGGGAGTTCGAGCCTCTCACCGCCCACCATTTTTAGTATGTTTCTAAGTTTATACTTTTTTTTTAAGTGTCTTGATTTAAGTTAAATTGACCCTTAAATAAAATATATACTTTTTTGTGGGGGTGTAGCTCAGTTGGTTAGAGCGCTGGCCTGTCACGCCAGAGGTCGCGGGTTCGAGTCCCGTCACTCCCGCCACTTAAAATTTTATTAGTTTTTTTTACTTAAAAGTATTAGAGTAATAAAAAAATAAAAATTATGTTGGAATTTCAAGAACAAAACTGTCAGTTAACATTAGAAGAGGGTCTTAAGATTTATTATGACGCTTTTGAAGATCAAGAATCAATCTTAAAAGGTGATACTCTTCCGGAGTTTATTTTTGGACATGATTGCACTCATGTTATTTTTGGGCTTGGTTTATCTTTAAAAGAAGAGTCAATTCTAGATACTTTTACAATTTATGGTTGTAAAAATTCATTCAAAATAATTTTTAGGGCAACAGGTCAGCTTTTTAAATCAAAGGAACTTTTAAATTTATATAAAAAGTTAATTTCAGAAAATGGTTTTATGGGTTTGCTTAAGTTAGTTTATTTGTCAAGAAAATCTAAAAAAATTGCAAAAATGAAAACTAAACTAATGAAAAAAAAGTGGTCATATTTTGTACCAAAATCTTATCTTTCTCTTAAAATTAGTGATCTAAGGGGCGAATATGGAATTTCAATATTAACTAAGGAAGAGCTTGGGTTATAATTATTTTAATTTGTTCAATGGACTTTCTTTAGGGTCAAGCAAAGTAAGCTTTTCCATTAAATTTGCTGGTTCAGAAATACCAACTATATAGATCATTTTTTCTTCTACTTTACCCTCTGCATGAATGGCGCCAGCAGGAATATATAACTTGTCACCGGGATTTAGTGGTATCTTTTCATTTTTCTCATTAATTACATAACTTTTACCTTCCATCACGTAGCCACAATTATCTACATCATGCCAATGAGGAGGTAGCTCTTCCATTCTGTCAGAAACATAAACCGAAGGCCATAAATCAAGTTTTTTAATGTCATCAAGAACCTCTTCTTTTGAAGAAAAAAAGTTTGGGAATACTTTCATTGGTTCTGGTTTAAAAGACATTGTAATTATAAATTATATATTTTTTCAATTTATAGCAACTTAATGACAATTTTATATTTATAATTTTTAATGAACAATTTAATATTTAGAAAAAATAGTTTAAGGTTCATTCATATTAAGAGGTAACTAAATAATGACTGATTTTGATAGAATGAAAGAAATTTTAGAAAAACAAAAACAAAAACATATTAATGATGGTCCTTTGCCAGTTTCTATTCGCAAAGATTGGATAGACAGGTGTATTTCTTCTCTCATAAAATATCAAAATGAAATAGCTGATACAATTTCAGAAGATTTTGGACACAGAAGTAAAGAAAGCTCTCTTTTATCTGATGTTGCTGGTTCAATTACATCACTCAAAATGGCAAAAGAAAACATAGATAAATGGGTAAAGCCTGAAAAAAGGAAGGTTTCCCCATCTATACTTGGTTATTTGGGGGCTAAATTAAAAATTGAATACCAACCTTTAGGAACAGTGGGTGTTATTAGTCCTTGGAATTTTCCTGTGACCTTAACCTTCGGACCTCTTGGAAGTATCTTTGCAGCAGGAAATAGGGCAATGATAAAACCTTCAGAATTTACTCCTAAAACTTCTGAATTAATGAAAAAAATGTTTTCGGAAGAATTTTCAGATGAAGAGGTTGCTGTTTTTACTGGAGGCCCTGATGTTGGTGAGGCTTTTTCTTCACTACCCTTTGACCATCTTCTTTTCACTGGGGCAACATCAATAGCCAAACATGTTATGAGAGCCGCTTCAGAAAATTTAGTCCCAGTTACACTAGAGTTAGGTGGTAAATCACCAGTCATTATTTCAGATAATTCTAATTTTGATGTTTCTGTTAATCGTATTATGGCTGGAAAAACTCTTAATGCAGGTCAGATATGTTTAGCGCCTGATTATGTTTTTGTTCCTGAGGCAAAAAAAGATAATTTTATATCTCAATCAAAAGAAATTGTCTCAAAAATGTATCCAACCTTAAAAGAAAATCCTGACTATACTTCTGTGATTAATCAAAGACATTACGATAGACTTAAAGGCTACATTGATGAGGCTCAAGACAAAGGGGCTGAAGTTATTGAGATTAATCCATCAGATGAGGATTTTGATCAGCAACCGAATCATAAAATACCTCCTACACTTATAGTAAATCCTGATGAAGACTTGTCTGTCATGAAAGAAGAAATTTTTGGACCTGTTCTACCAATAAAAACCTATTCAGATATTTCGGAAACTATAAATTATATAAACTCAAAGGACAGGCCTTTAGGTTTATATTATTTTGGAGAAGATGCAAAAGAGTTAGATGATATTTTAAAAAATACCACGTCAGGAGGTGTTACTATTAATGATGTTGTTTTTCATGTGGCTCAAGATAATGCTCCTTTTGGTGGAGTTGGTCCTTCTGGAACTGGCTCTTATCACGGGATAGAGGGTTTCAAAAATTTCTCTCATGCTAAAACTATATATACTCAAACCAAGTTTGATGGTTTGATAAATATTTTTCGTCCTCCTTATGGATCCAAGGCAAAAAATGCTTTAAAAATGCAAATTAAGCCATAAAAAATATTCTTCAGTTAAAAAAAATTTTAATTTTCATATTTTTTTTTAAATAAAAAAAATTGTATTTTTAAGTAAAATTTTTTAATTTTTTTTTGCTAATAAATTATTTCGAATTTTATTGCATTCCTGACCCTAGAGGATATATTGCTCTCAAATATATGAGGGGGATAAAGGAGCAATAGTATGCCGGCTATACTGCAAGATTATTTACCGATTGTTGTCTTCATGGGCTTGTCCTTATTTATTACCTTATTACTTATTTTGCCACCACTTTTAATTGCTCCAAAAAATCCTGATTCCGAGAAATTATCCCCATATGAATGTGGTTTTGATCCATTTGACGATGCTAGGTCAAAATTTGATATAAGATTTTATTTGGTTGCTATTTTATTCATTATTTTTGATTTAGAGGTAGCCTTTCTTTTCCCATGGGCAATAGTTTTCGGAGATATTGGTTTCTTTGGATTTTTTTCTATGATGCTTTTTTTAACAATTTTAACCATTGGTTTTATTTATGAATGGAAAAAAGGAGCATTAGAATGGGATTAATTTCAGAAAGTAATGTTGAGAATTTCCAGTCAGATATGTCTGATAAAGGTTTTTTTGTCACTTCATCAGAATCATTAATTAATTGGGCTAGAACTGGATCATTGCATTGGATGACATTTGGCCTTGCTTGTTGCGCGATAGAAATGTTTCAAGCAAATGGTCCAAGATATGATTTAGAAAGGTTTGGCACTGCACCAAGAGGTTCACCCAGGCAATCTGATGTGATGATTGTTGCTGGAACATTAACAAATAAAATGGCTGGACCATTAAGAAAAGTTTACGATCAAATGCCAGAGCCTAGATATGTTATTTCTATGGGTTCATGTGCAAATGGGGGTGGTTATTATCATTACTCTTACTCAGTTGTTCGAGGTTGCGATAGAATTGTTCCTGTTGATATTTATGTCCCTGGATGTCCTCCAACAGCAGAGGCTTTAATGTATGGAATTTTGCAATTACAGAAAAAAATAAGAAGAACTGGGACTTTTGAAAGATAGAAACTTGAATGTATAAACAAAAAAATTACTCTCAATTATTAAATGAGATTGAAAATAACTCAAATATAAAATCACTTATTGTAAAAACTGAAGTTTCTGCAAATGATCTCTCTATATATGTTGATAATGAAAAACTATACGATTTATTAAAGTTATTAAGGGATGATGAAGATTTCTTATTTTCTCAATTAACAGATCTATGTGGTGTTGATTGGCCAGAAAATGAAATAAGATTTCAAGTTGTTTACAATCTTTTATCTATGTCAAATAATTCAAGAATTAGAGTAAAAACTTTTACTGATAAAAATGATTCAGTAGTCAGTGTTTCTAAACTTTTTCCTTGTGCAGAGTGGTATGAAAGAGAAGCATATGATCTGTTTGGTATTAACTTTAAAGGTAATAAAGATCTAAGAAGGTTACTAACTGATTATGGCTTTGAAGGTCATCCATTGAGAAAAGACTTTCCTCTAACTGGATATGTTGAGGTAAGGTATGACGAGTCAAAAAAGCGAGTTGTGTATGAGCCAGTTGAATTAAAGCAAGAATTTAGAAGTTTTGACTTTGAAAGTCCTTGGGAGGGTATTAAGTACCCTGAAAATGATTTAGAGAGTGATTCAGTAAATGACAAATAAGACTAGTGAAAAATTTAGAGTTAATTTTGGCCCTCAGCATCCAGCTGCTCATGGCGTATTAAGACTTATTCTCGATCTAGATGGAGAGGTTGTAGAGAGAGTGGAGCCTCATATTGGTCTTCTTCATAGGGGTACTGAAAAATTAATCGAAAATAAAACTTATTTACAAGCCCTGCCTTATTTTGATCGTTTAGATTATGTAGCGCCAATGAATCAGGAGCATGCTTTTACTCTTGCGGTTGAGAGTCTTTTAAATGTTCAAGTTCCAGAAAGAGCTCAATGTATAAGAGTTTTATATTCTGAAATTGGAAGAATTTTAAGCCATATGATTAATGTACCTGCTCAAGCTTTAGACGTAGGGGCGTTAACTCCAACACTGTGGGGTTGGGAAGAAAGAGAAAAACTTATGGTCTTTTATGAAAGAGCTTGTGGTTCAAGACTTCATGCTGCCTATTTTAGAACAGGTGGCGTTCATCAAGATCTAGAGGAAAGTCTAGTTAATGACATTTTTAATTTTTGTGACCCTTTTTTAAAAGTATTGGATGACTTAGAGAGTCTTCTTACTGAAAATAGAATATTTAAACAAAGAAATGTTGATATAGGCGTTGTTACCAAACAAGATGTCTTAGATTGGGGTTTAACCGGGGTTATGGCGAGAGGCTCAGGTTATCATTGGGATTTAAGAAAAACTCAACCCTATGAGATATATGATCAACTTGATTTTCAAATTCCGGTAGGAAAAAATGGCGATAATTATGACAGATATTTAATTAGAGTTGAGGAGTGTCGTCAATCAATTTCAATTATAAAGCAAGTTATTGAAAGAATGAAACCTGGACCAACTATTTGCGAAGACAAAAAAATAGCTCCACCAAAAAGAGCGGAAATGAAGTCTTCAATGGAAGCGCTTATTCATCATTTTAAATTATATACAGAGGGTTATGATGTAGGGCCAGGAGATATTTATAAAGCTATTGAAGCTCCTAAAGGGGAGTTTGGTGTTTATTTAATATCTGATGGAACAAACAAACCATATAGATGTAAAATTCGTGCACCAGGTTTTGCCCATCTTCAAGCAATTGATTACCTTGGAAAAGGTCATTTATTACCAGATTTATCAGCTATTCTTGGTTCATTAGATTTAGTTTTTGGCGAGGTTGATAGATGACTGTAAAAAGATTAGATAGCAATCAACCAGAAACATTTTCTTTTAGTAAGCAAGACAACGAACTTATTGAAAAGATTATAAAAAATTATCCTAAAGATAGAAAACAATCTGCTGTTGTTCCAAGTCTTTATATAGCTCAAAAAAGAGCAGGTGGTTGGCTTCCTGAAAAAGCTATTTCAAAAGTTGCTGAAATTCTTGAGATGCCAAAAATGAGAGTTTTGGAAATAGCTACATTCTATTCAATGTTTAATTTAAAACCAACTGGAAACCACTTTATTCAGGTTTGTGGAACGACTCCATGTTGGTTAAGAGGGTCTGATAAAATAAAAAAAGCATGTATTGAGTTAGTTGGGCAAGAGGGTGAGGTATCTTTTGATAGTATTAGTTGGCTTGAAGTTGAGTGTCTTGGAGCTTGTGTTAATGCCCCGGCTGTTCAAGTTAATGAGGATTACTATGAAGATTTAAATTATGAAAATATGATCGATATAATAAATAATTTAAAAAATAATAAATCTATTAAAGTTGGCTCTCAAATTGGAAGAGTCTCATCTGAACCCTATAATGCGGATAATAAAAATGCTTAAAAACGAAGATAGAATTTTTAATAATCTTTATGGATTTGAGTCCTCAAATTTAGTCGATGCTAAAAAAAGAGGTGATTGGTCTAATACAAAAGATATTTTACAAAAAGATAGAAATGAAATTATTGAAGAATTAACAAAATCCGGCCTAAGAGGAAGAGGTGGCGCTGGTTTTCCTACTGCTACAAAATGGTCATTTATGCCAAAAGAACCTACTGGAAAAAACCATTACTTAGTTGTCAATGCAGATGAGTCTGAACCAGGTACCTGTAAAGATAGGGATATAATAAGAAATGAACCCCATAAGCTTCTTGAAGGGTGCATCATTGCTTGTAAAGCAATGGGAGCAAATATTTGTTATATATATGTAAGAGGTGAGTTTTATAATGAGAGAATAACTTTAGAATCAGCGCTTAATGAAGCTTACGAAAGTGGTCTTGTAGGAAAAAATGCATGTGGTTCTGGAGTAGATATTGATATTTATATTCATCACGGGGCTGGAGCATATATTTGTGGTGAGGAAACTGCATTATTAGAGAGTTTAGAGGGAAAAAAAGGAATGCCGAGGCTAAAACCTCCTTTTCCAGCCACCTCAGGTCTATATGGCTGTCCAACCACAGTCAATAATGTTGAGAGTATTGCAGTCGTTCCAACTATTTTAAGAAGAGGCGCCAATTGGTTTTCATCTCTAGGCAGAGAAAGAAATACTGGGACGAAGATTTTCTGTATTTCAGGTCATGTAAATAATCCTTGTAATATTGAAGAAGAGATGGGCATACCCTTAAAAGATCTTATTGAAAAACATGCAGGCGGTGTGAGAGGTGGCTGGGATAATTTACTTGCTGTAATTCCTGGAGGATCCTCAGTGCCGATGTTACCTAAAGATATTTGTGACACAGTTTTAATGGATTTTGACTCGCTTCAAGCTGCTAATTCTGGTCTTGGTACAGCGGCAGTGATAGTTATGGATAAATCTACTGATTTAATTAAGGCAATTTCAAGAATTTCTTATTTTTATAAACATGAAAGTTGTGGTCAATGCACTCCATGTAGGGAGGGAACAACGTGGCTTTGGGAAATGATGGAAAAAATGGCAAATGGTAATGCTAGGGTTGATGAGATTGATACTCTTTTAGACTTAACAAAAAGAATTGAAGGTCATTGTATTTGTGCTTTAGGAGATGCCGCAGCTTGGCCTGTTCAAGGATTAATAAGACATTTCAGAAGTTATATGGAAGAGAGACTTATTAGTACAAAAAATAAAATTTTAGTGGAGCAGTAATGCCTAAAATTATAATAGATGGAAAAGATTTTGAAGTTGAAGAAAATCTTTCAATTATACAGGCCTGTGAGGTTTCCGGTGTTGAGATACCAAGATTCTGTTATCACGAAAAACTCTCTGTAGCTGGTAATTGTAGAATGTGTCTGGTTGATATTGAGGATTCAAGAGGAATGAGCCCTAAACCAGTAGCTTCATGTGCAATGCAGGTTTCTGATGGTTTAAAAATTCATACAAAAACTCAAAGAGTAAAGAAGGCTCGAGAAGGGGTGATGGAGTTTCTTTTAATTAACCATCCGCTCGATTGTCCAATATGTGATCAAGGTGGTGAATGCGATTTACAGGATCAGTCAGTTGCTTATGGGGTAGGAGGAAGTAGATACGAACAAAATAAGAGATCTGTTGAGAATAAAGATATGGGGCCTTTTATTAAAACAGAAATGAATAGATGTATTCATTGCACAAGGTGTGTTCGATTTTCTACTGAAGTTTCAGGTTCTGATGAAATAGGGGCTATCGGAAGAGGTCGTGACATGGAAATTACTACATATCTTGATATAGCTGTTAAATCTGAACTATCTGGAAACGTAATAGATTTATGTCCTGTTGGAGCTTTAACTTCAAAACCATATGCATTTTCTGCAAGACCTTGGGAGCTTAAACAAACAGAATCCATTGATGTAATGGATGCTGTAGGTTCAAATATAAGAATAGATACTAAAGGTAATAAAGTTATGAGGGTTTTACCTCGTAATAATGATGAAATAAATGAGGAGTGGATTTCTGATAAAACAAGATTTTTTTGGGATGGCTTAAGCCTTCAAAGAATTGATAAACCTTATCTTAGAACAGATGGTAAACTCAAACAGATAAGCTGGAGCAAAGCTTTAGACGTTGCTTCAGATAAACTTTTAAGTACTAAACCTGAAAAAATTGCTTCAATTATTGGTGATTTGGCATCAATAGAGTCTATATATTCATTAAAAGAATTAATGGACTCAATTAAGTCGCCAAATACTGAATGTAGACAAGATGGCTCAAAGATCAGTGGAGGTAGAGAGAGGTGGTTGTTTAATTCTAAGTTATCAGGAATAGATTACTCTGATGGCTGTTTATTAATTGGAACAAACCCTAGAATTGAAGCGGCTCTTATTAATTCTAGAATAATAAGAAAATCTAAAGAAAATAATTACTCTATTGGATTGTTGGGTAACAAAGTTGATTTGAATTATAATTATAATTTTTTAGGTGATGACCCAGCAATAATTTATGACTTAATTAGTGGTACAAATCCATTTAGTAAAAATTTATCTAAAATGGATAACCCATTAATGATAATTGGCCAAGGTGCCTTAAAGGGTGATAAAGGAGAAGATTATTTAAACCTGTGTATCGAGTTAGCGCACAAGTATAATTTTTTAAAAGATGAGTGGAATGGCTTCAATGTTCTTCATACTGCAGCTTCAAGGCCTGGGGCAATGGAAATTGGCTTTTTACCTGGAGAAAAAGGAAAAAATTTAGACCAGATTATTAAAAGTTATAAAACAGGAGATATTTCAACTTTATTTCTATTGGGCGCTGACGAAATAGATATATCAGAAAAAAATGATTGTTTTGTTATCTATCAAGGACACCATGGTGATAAAGGAGCAAATATTGCAGACTTAATTTTACCTTCTCCTTCATTTAATGAACAAAATGGCCTTTATATAAACACCGAAGGCAGAGTTCAAGAGTCTATAAGAGCCACTTTTCCTGTTGGAGAAGCAAAAGAAGATTGGGAAATTATTTCATTAATTTCAAAAAAAATGGGCTTAGAAAATAATTTTACAAGTTTTGAAGAATTAAGGTCTAGTTTATTTCTACATTATCCTCATTTAGCAGATATAGATTTATGTCTTTCTGGGGAACAACTTCCAAAAAAAATAGATGTAAAAGATATAAAACAGCATATCTTTTCAAATTCTTTAAATAATTTTTGGTTATCTAATTCAATAACTCGTTCATCAAAATTGATGTGTGAAAGAAATAATATTTCCAAAAAATTAGATCAGGTGATTGATTAGATGTCATTTATTATAAGCTATATAGTTCCATTACTGATTATTTTCCTTCAATCATTGTTAGTTATGATTGCAGTACTTCTAATGGCTTATTTTGGAATATATGCTGACAGGAAAATATGGGCCGCTGTTCAGTTGAGAAAAGGTCCAAATGTTGTAGGGCCTTTTGGCCTTCTTCAATCAGCAGCTGATCTTTTAAAGTTGTTATTTAAAGAGATTATAATTCCTGAAAAAGCTAATAAAATGATTTTCATCTTAGGGCCAATTGTTACTTGCTTTGTTGCCTTATCATCTTGGGCAGTAATACCATTTGCAGAAAATTGGGTGGTTGCAGATATTAATGTAGGAATTTTATATATTTTTGCTGTTTCATCTCTAGGAGTTTATGGGATAATGATGGGAGGTTGGGCCTCAAATTCAAAATACCCCTTTATGGGCGCCATGAGATCTGCTGCTCAAATGGTTTCTTATGAGGTATCAATTGGGTTTGTAATTATTACTGTTCTATTATGTGTTGGTTCATTAAATTTATCTGATATTGTTATCGCTCAGAAAAATTTATGGTTTGTTTTTCCTTTGTTCCCGATGTTTGTAATTTTCTTTATTTCAGCACTAGCTGAAACAAATAGACCACCTTTTGATTTACCAGAAGCTGAAGCTGAGTTAGTTGCTGGTTATCAAACAGAATATTCATCAACATTATTCATGCTTTATTTTTTAGGTGAACTTGCAGCAACCTTTTTAATGTGCGCTATGACTACAATTTTGTTTCTTGGAGGTTGGTTACCTCCGCTAAATATTGTTCCGTTTACCCTTATACCAGGAGTAGTTTGGTTTATGTTAAAAGTTGCTTTTATCTTCTATTTATTTTCAATGGTAAAAGCCCTTGTTCCTAGATATAGATATGATCAACTTATGAGATTGGGATGGAAAGTTTTTCTTCCAATTTCTCTATTCTGGGTTGTTTTAACTGCAAGTTTTTTATTAATTTTTGATATTGCACCATAGGATTCAAGATGAAATTTATTATAAATTTTTTAAAAACATATCTTCAATGGGATTTTGTTAAGGCCTATTTTGTTGGTATGAAATATTTTATATTCAAAAGAAAGGCGACTATTAATTATCCTTTTGAAAAAGGTAAATTATCCTCAAGATTTAGGGGTGAACATGCTTTGAGGAGATATCCTAATGGTGAAGAGCGTTGTATAGCCTGTAAATTATGCGAAGCAGTCTGTCCTGCGCAGGCAATTACGATAGATGCAGGCCCAAGAGATAACGATGGTGTAAGGAAAACAATTAGATACGATATTGATATGGTTAAGTGTATTTATTGTGGTTTATGTCAAGAAGCTTGTCCCGTTGATGCTATTGTTGAGGGGCCAAACTTTGAGTTTGCTACCGAAACCAAAGAAGAACTTTTATATAGCAAAGAAAAACTTATGGACAATGGTGATAGATGGGAAGTTTCCTTGGTAAAGAATATTGAGAGGGACTCACCTTTTCGATAGGCGTTTTTTAAATTATGTTCCCAGCAATTCTTTTTTATATTTTCTCAGCAACAATTATATTTTCTGCTTTGATGGTAATATTTTCAAAAGATCCAATTAATTCAGTTCTCTTTTTAATTTTTTCATTTGTTAATGCCGCTGGTATTTTTCTTTTGGCTGGTGCTGAGTTTTTAGCATTAATACTTGTTATTGTTTATGTAGGAGCGGTTGCTGTTTTATTTCTATTTGTCATTATGATGTTAGACTTTAATATCGAAAATATTAAAAAAGAGACTAAAAAATTCCTCCCTCTTGGTCTTTTTATTGGAGCTATTTTATTTTTAGAAATTAGCTTAATGATTTATACTCCAGAAATTTTTTCTAATGAATTTAAAATTATTGGAAAATATCAAATAAGTAATTTATCTAATACCGAAATACTTGGGAACTTAATATACACAGATTATTTTCTGCAATTTCAACTTGCTGGTTTTATTTTGTTAGTAGCAATGATTGGAGCCATAGTTCTAACCCTTCGTCACAGAGATTATGTTAGAAGACAAAATATTAGCAATCAAATCAATAGAGACTCCAAAGCGAGCATTGAGCTAGTAGATATAAAATTAAGTGATAGGGGTAAAAATGATAATTGAATTAGGACATTATTTAATTTTATCCTCAATGCTTTTTACAATTGGTGTTGTAGGTGTTTTTTTGAATCGAAAGAATGTCATAATAATCTTAATGTCGTTAGAACTTATTTTGTTAAGTATAAGTATAAATTTGGTTGCTTTTTCAGCTTTTCTAAACGATTCCGTTGGTCAAATTTTTTCACTTTTTATTCTAACTGTTGCAGCAGGAGAGGCCGCAATAGGTCTAGCCATTTTAGTTGTATATTTTAGAAATGTCGGAAATATAGAAGTCGATCAAATTAACAAGATGAGTGGATAATGGCATTATTTTTAATAGTATTTTTACCATTGCTTAGTTCTTTAGTGGTTGGCTTTTTTGGAAAAAAATTAAATCTTATGCTTAGTCACTCATTGTCATGTTTGATGATAATTATTCCTTTTTTCTTATCCCTGTATTTTTTGAAATTAACTCTTTCTGGAAGCTATCATATAGTTGTTCCTCTATTTGAATGGTTGAGTTCAGGTGACTTAATAACCGAATGGTCTCTTAGATTGGATTTATTGACCTCTGTTATGCTAGTTGTGGTTACATCTGTTTCCTCTCTTGTTCATATATATTCAATTGGTTATATGAGTCACGATCCTAACCAAACTAGATTTTTTGCATACCTATCTTTCTTTACTTTTGCAATGCTAATTCTTGTTACATCAAATAATTTCCTTCAATTATTTTTCGGATGGGAGGGTGTTGGATTAGCTTCTTATTTATTGATTGGTTTTTGGCATAAAAAAGACTCAGCAAATTCAGCTGCAATGAAAGCTTTTGTAGTTAATAGGGTAGGGGATTTTGGTTTTCTGATAGGGCTAGCAATTTTATTTTTTTATACCAGCTCTCTTGATTTTGATATAATTTTTTCAATGAATGAACAATTATCATCAAATACTTTTTCAATTTTTAACATTGATTTTAATGTTTTGAATACAGCATGTTTTTTCTTATTTATGGGTGCAATGGGCAAATCAGCTCAACTATTTCTTCATACTTGGCTCCCTGATGCTATGGAAGGACCTACTCCAGTTTCAGCATTAATTCATGCTGCAACAATGGTTACAGCAGGCATCTTCTTAGTTGCTAGATGCTCACCATTGTTCGAAATGTCTCCATCAATTCTATCTTTTATTACTTATATTGGTGCATCAACTGCATTTTTTGCTGCAACAGTTGCCCTAGTTCAAAACGATATTAAAAGAATAGTAGCTTATTCAACATGTTCTCAGCTTGGCTATATGTTTGTTGCTTTAGGATCAGGGGCTTATCAAATTGCAATTTTTCATTTATTTACTCATGCATTTTTTAAAGCACTTTTGTTTCTTGGGTCTGGGTCAGTTATTCATGCTGTATCTGATGAGCAAGATATAAGAAAAATGGGAGGACTATATAAGCTCATACCTTTTACATGGATAGTAATGCTTATTGGTACACTTGGACTAACGGGGGCTCCTTTATTATCTGGTTACTATTCTAAAGATGGAATTATTGAAGCAGCATTTGTTTCTCAAACTGAAGGTCATTTTTATGCTTTCTATTTGTTAGTATTTTCAGCTCTCCTAACTAGTTTTTATTCTTGGCGACTTATATTTTTAACATTTAATGGAAAGAGTAATATTTCCACAGAAATTTTTTCAAAAATTCATGAAAGTCCAAAAGTTATGTTATTTCCATTAATGGTTCTTTCAATACTAACAATTTTTTCAGGAATTTACTTCGTGGATTATTTCATGTCTCATGATTATCAATTTTTATGGCAAACTGCTATTTACTTATCTGAAAGTAACCATGTTATTGAGTCAATTCATTATGTTCCAAAATGGGTTAAGTACTCTCCGCTTGTAATGATGGTTTTGGGCTTAATAACTGCCATTATTTTTTATCTTATCTATCCAAACATTCCAAAAATTTTATCAAACAAATTTAATCCACTTTATAAATTCTTATTAAATAAATGGTACTTCGATGAACTTTATGAATTAATTTTCGTCAGAAATATTTCAAGAATTGGTAATTTTTTATCTAATTTTGGTGATAAAAGAGTTATTGATGGATTAGGACCTGATGGAATTTCCTTAAGAGTCATGGATATTGCTAAACAAGTATCAAGGATTCAAACCGGATATATTTATCATTATGCGTTTGCAATGTTGATAGGCTTGATGCTTTTTATTACTTATTTTTTTGTAAGAGTTTAAATAATGGATAATTGGAATTTATTATCGATAATAACTTTTCTTCCATTGGTTGGGGCTTTGTTTATTTTACTAATCCCTCAAAATAATAATACATCCTCTGAACGAAATTCTAAATCAGTTGCCCTATGGACATCTTTAATAACTTTTTTAATTTCTCTTCTTCTTTTAATTGGGTTTGATACTTCAGATCCATCCTTTCAGTTCGTTGAGAGAATTGTAATAGCTGATGGTTTGATGACTTATCAACTTGGGGTAGACGGATTTTCTTTAGTTTTTATTATTTTAACAACTTTCTTAATTCCTTTTTGCATACTTATAAGTTGGGATTCAATTAAAGATAGGGTGGAAAGCTATATGATAGCATTTCTTGTTCTTGAGACACTGATAATAGGAACATTTTCATCATTAGATATAATACTTTTTTATTTATTTTTTGAGAGTGTTTTAATTCCAATGTTTATAATTATTGGAGTTTGGGGCGGTCAAAGAAAAGTATATTCAGCATTTAAATTCTTTTTATACACATTGTTAGGGTCAATTCTAATGCTCGCAGCAATAATTTACTTGTACATTAATACTGGTAGTACAGAGATTTTATTAATCAATGAAAGATTAAATATAAATATCTCCACTCAAAATATTTTATGGCTTGCGTTCTTCTCATCTTTTGCGGTTAAATTGCCTATGTGGCCTGTTCATACTTGGCTTCCTGATGCCCATGTCGAGGCACCCACTGCAGGCTCTGTTATTTTAGCGGCAATTTTATTAAAAATGGGTGGCTATGGCTTTTTAAGGTTTTCTTTACCATTTTTCCCTGATGCAAGTTTATTTTTTGCTCCTTTAATTTTTATTTTAAGTATTGTTGCAATTATTTACACATCACTTGTTGCATTTGTTCAAACTGATATGAAAAAATTAATTGCTTATTCTTCGGTAGCTCATATGGGTTTTGTTACCTTAGGTATTTTCACTTTTAATTCTCAAGGAATACAAGGAGCAGTTTTTCAGATGTTTTCTCATGGGCTCATTTCTGCTGCTCTATTTATGTGCATTGGCATTGTCTATGAAAGATTGCATACAAGACTAATTAGTGATTATGGTGGCTTGGTATCGAATATGCCTCATTTTGCTGTTTTTTTTATGTTATTTACAATGGCAAATATTGCATTACCAGGAACCAGTGGTTTTATTGGTGAATTTTTAACAATAATCGCTACTTTTAAAGTCTCTGTGATAGCTGCAGTATTAGCAGCCTCGGGAGTCATATTATCAGCAGTTTATGGATTATTTTTATATAAAAATATGTTTTTTGGTCAAATTACTAATGAAGCAATCGAAATCTTAAAGGACTTAAATAATAGAGAAAAATTAATTTTAATTCCATTGGCTTTTTTAGTTATATTTTTTGGGCTTTACCCATCTCCTATTATTAATTTAATTTCCTCATCCTCAGAAAATTTGGTGGATATTTTAAACCTTACCCTTAATGATAATCTATCCTTGGAGCTAAAAAAGTGAATTTAATATTTGAAAATATAATCTTTTTGAGTTCCGAAATCATTCTTATCTTAACAGCATTAATTTTATTAATGCTTGGGGCTTTTAAAAAGAAAAATAGTGCTAAAATTGTTATTTATTTTTCTTTTATAATTTTAATTTTCCTATCTTTTCTTGAGATATTAATTCCATGGAATTCGGTAAATATTTTTAATAATTCCATTACTCAGAATGGATTTACAAGGTTAGTTAAGGCTATGATTTATTTTTCATCCTCCTTTGCAATTATATTATCTGCAAGATGGTTGATAAAATATGATGATAAAGCTTTTGAATACCCAATTTTAATACTTTTTTCAGTTCTTGGCATGTCTCTTATGGTCTCAGCTAATGATCTAATTACTCTTTATTTGGCCATAGAGCTCCAAAGTTTACCACTTTATGTTTTAGCTTCATTTAAAAGGGATAATGCTGAGTCAAGTGAGGCTGGAGTAAAATATTTTGTTTTAGGTGCCTTGTCTTCATCTTTATTTTTGTTTGGATCATCTTTAGTTTATGGATTTTCTGGTTCAATTGAGTTTGATGGTATTTATAATAATATCCAAGCTTTAGAAACAAATACAGCGATAATAATTGGTTTAGTTTTTATTCTTTCTGGACTGATTTTCAAAATTTCTGCTGTTCCCTTTCATATGTGGACTCCAGATGTTTATCAAGGATCTGCAACACCTGTGACTGCATTTTTTGCTACAGCTCCAAAACTAACAGCGCTATGCATGTTAATAAATATTCTTTATGGTCCATTATCAGGAATGCAAGAATCCTGGTATCAAATAGTATTTTTTGTATCTATGGCCTCTATTGCCTTGGGTACTTTTTCAGCAATTAGACAAACTAATATTAAAAGATTGCTAGCGTATAGCTCTATTGCTCATATGGGCTTTGCTTTAATTGGTCTTCTATCTTTTCCAAACTTTGATGGAGTTCAATCGTTATTAATTTATATGCTTATTTATCTAGCAACTACGCTAGGTGTTTTTTCTTGTATTATAAGCCTTGAAATAAGCGAAGGTGAGTCCATAAATGAAATTAATGATTTATCAGGAATCTCCAAAAAATTCCCATTTACTGCTTTTACAATGGCAATGTTTATGTTTTCTTATGCAGGAATACCGCCATTAGGAGGTTTCTTTGCTAAATATTTTATATTTAGATCTGCTATTGAAAGTGGGTTGATATTTTTATCAATATTTGGCTTATTGCTTAGTGTAGTGGGTGCTTTTTACTATATTAGAATTATAAAGTTAATGTACTTTGACGAGCCAAAAACTATAATAACAAAATCACTTTCAAAAAGTTTAAGTTTTACAAATATAGTATGTATTATTTTTATAGTATTTTTTATATTTATTATAACAATTGCTCCAATTACTGAATTAACTAAAAATGCAGCAATCGCCTTGGGTAATTAATGAACAATTATAAATTAAACTCTAATGTTATAAAATATAAAGAAATTGATAGTACCAATAACGAGGCAGTTAGGTTACTAGATAAAAAAAAATCCTTTCCATACTGGATAGTTGCTGAAAAGCAAACTGCTGGTAAAGGAAGAAAAAATAGATATTGGGACTCACTAGTTGGAAATTTTATGGGAACCTATGTCATTGAGATTAATTTAGAAAGAAAATTTTTACCACAGCTTGCTTTTGTAAGTGCTCTTGCAATCTATGAAACTATTCAAAAATTTATATCTAAAAATAATGAAAAAATCATTCAACTTAAATGGCCAAATGACTTGATATTAAATAAATCAAAATGTGGTGGGGTGTTAATTGAAAATATTTCCTCTAAAAAAGAGAACAAACATATAGTAGCAATAGGTATTGGGATAAATTTAATAAAATCTCCCTCAGAAACTACTTTTCCATCATGTAATATTTTCGAAGAAACAAATATAAAGATTAATCCTGATGAATTTTTATTTGAGTTGAATAAGAATATTATTAACAAAATTAATTTTTGGAACAATGGATTGAATTATGGAGCTATTTTAGAACAATGGACTGAAAAGGCATTTTTATTAAAAAAAGAAATATCTGTAACGTTACCAAACGGCAAAAAAGAAAAAGGAATTTTTTCTTCAATTGATAGTGAAGGGGGACTTATTTTAGAAACTAAAAATAATGAAAAAATATTTTATGCAGCAGAGATATTTGAAGGTTTATAAATGAAAAATACATATTTTCTTCCCCTTGGCGGTACAGGTGAAATTGGCATGAACCTTAACCTTTATGGTTATGGTGAAGGTAAGGATATCGAATGGTTTATGGTAGATTGCGGAGTTACTTTCTCTCAGGCAGGTCTTCCAGGAATTGATTTGCAAATGCCTGATCCAACATTTATTGCCTCTCAAAAAGAAAAGTTAATGGGGATTATTTTAACCCATGCACATGAAGATCATATTGGCGCAATGCCATTTATTTGGCCATTTTTTAAATGCCCTATATATACCACTGAATTTACTGCAGCTCTTTTGATGGAGAAGTTTGATGAATATAATATTGATTACACTAATAAAATTATAATCCATAATGATGGTGAAATAATTAATATTGGTAATTTTCAAGTTAAGGCAATTGGCCTTACTCATTCTATACCTGAAATGAATGCATTACTTATTAAATCCCCCTCTGCAAATATTTTTCACACTGGTGACTGGAAAATTGACAAAGATCCTATTATTGGTGATGGGTTTAATAAAGAAAAATTATTAGATTTTGAAGATATAGAAATAGATGCTCTGGTATGTGACTCTACAAATGCAATGACGCCAGGAATTTCAGGATCTGAGCTTAGTGTTAAGAATTCGCTGGAAGAAATAATTGGTAAAATTGAAGGAAGAATATTTTTAAGTACATTTGCTTCAAATGTTGCAAGACTATGTTCTGTTGCTGAAGCAGCTGCTAAACACGACAGACATGTCGTCTTATCAGGAAGAGGTATGCATAGAATTGTAAACGCTGCAAAATCAGTTGGATTACTCGGGGGTTTACCTGATTTTGTTGATGAGGAGAATGCAGGTTATTTACCAGCTGAAAAAACACTTATTTTATGTACTGGAAGTCAAGGTGAGTATCGTGCTGCCTTATCGAAAATTGCTAGAGATGAACATCAACATATAGTTGCTGAAAAGGGTGATACAGTTATATTTTCATCCAAAATTATTCCTGGTAATGAAGCTGGAATAATAAATCTTCAAAACCAATTTGCTAAAAAAGATATAAAGATTATTACAGGGAAAGATGAATTTGTTCACGTTTCCGGCCACCCTTGCCAAGATGAGCTTATAGAAATGTATAATTTAATTCAGCCTAAATCTATTATACCAGTGCATGGTGAGTTTCGTCATTTAGTTGCAAATGCCAATTTAGCAAAAAATAATGGTATAAAAAATTCCTTAGTAATAGAGAATGGAACTGTTGTTAAAATTTCAAATAAAGATGTTTCTATTCATCATCAGGTAGAAAGTGGAAGGCTTTATAAAGATGGAAAAATAATTATTTATGATTACGAGTCACCTTCTAATGAAAGGAGTAAAATTTCTTTTACAGGTTTAATTGTCATAAGTATAGTTTTGCAAAATAATAAAATTAAAAGTAAACCAAAAATAAAAATGATTGGTTTACCTGAGTTTGATGAAGAGGGAATCAAGTTATCTGATTGGGTTAATCAAGCTTTAGATAATGTAATTTCTTCAAAAAATAAATCAGGTAACCTTGAAAGCAAGATAAAAAATGCTGTAATTAGACAAATTAGAGAAGTTTGGGGAAAAAAACCAAAAGTTGAAGTAATTTTTCACTAGTTTATTTGAGGAGAGAATAATGATTGGACCTTTAAATCATGTAGGTGTAGCTGTTCCATCTATAGAAGAAGCTGTAAATACTTATAAAAATTTATATGGTGTTACAGATATTACTGAGCCAGGAGAAATGATAGATCAAGGTGTAAGATATTGTTTTGTAAATTTACCTAATAGCCAGATAGAACTTATTGAACCTCTTGGTGATAACTCCCCAATAAATAATTTTTTAGAAAAAAATCCAAAAGGTGGTCAGCATCATATTTGTTTTGAGGTAGAGGATATTCATGAAGCTAAAAAATACATGGAAGATAAAGGTGCAAAAGTCTTAAATGAACCAAGAATAGGCGCCCATGGAACGTTAATTATTTTTGTTCATCCAAAAAATTCTAATGGTGTTTTAGTGGAGTTAATGGAAACACTCAAATAATAATTTACAAACTTTCAGATATAGTTGTTAGTCTTGATTAAAAAGTTTATGGTTAAGGTGTTAATAATTTATTTCGAGATCCTGTAAATGCTTTGGTCAAATTACTTTATTCCCACTCAAAAAGAAAAACCCATCGATGCTAAAATTCCATCACATCAGTTAATGATAAGGTCTGGTATGATTAAGCAGGAAAGTAGTGGAATTTACTCATGGCTTCCAATTGGCTTAAAGGTACTTAAGAAAATTGAAACAATCGTTAGAGATGAACAGGAAAGAGCAGGAGCAATAGAAATCTTGATGCCAACTCTCCAATCTTCTGAACTTTGGAGCGAGTCAGGAAGATACGATAGTTATGGTGATGAAATGTTAAGAATTAATGATCGTCATAACAGAACATTAATATATGGTCCTACAAATGAGGAACAGGTTACAGAGATTTTTAGGAAATATATTAAATCATATAAATCATTACCATTGAATCTTTTTCACATTCAGTGGAAATTTCGTGATGAGGTTAGACCAAGGTTTGGAGTTATGAGAGGAAGAGAATTTCTTATGAAGGATGCTTATTCTTTTGATCTTAACCAAGAAGAGGCAAAACTTTCTTACTATAAAATGTTCATTGCTTATTTAAGAACTTTTGAGAGGTTGGGGCTTAATGCCATTCCTGTTTCAGCAGATAGTGGACCAATTGGCGGAAACCTAAGTCATGAATTTTCTATAGTTGCAGATACTGGTGAGTCGGAAATCTTTTGTGATAAAAATTTATTAGAAATATGTATTGATGAAAATATATATAGTTCTAATGATAAAATTATAGATGTTGTTGAAAATTATTTAAATTTTTATTCTGCTACTGATGATAAGCATGATGTTAAAAAATTTAATAACCTTGTTTCAAAAGATAATCAGGTTACCGGAAGGGGTATTGAGGTTGGTCATATTTTTTCTTTTGGCGATAAATATTCTGATCCAATGAAGGCTTCAATTATCGGAAATGACGGAAAAATGTCGAATGTTTACATGGGGTCTTATGGAATTGGGGTATCAAGGCTGATTGCTGCAATTATAGAAACATCTAATGATGAAAAGGGTATTATATGGCCGATATCAGTTGCACCTTTCTTGGTAAATATTATTAATTTAAAAAATAAAGATGATAAATGTATGGATAAATGCATTGAAATTCATAACGACCTTGAAAAAAATGATATTGATTCTATTGTCGATGATAGAGACGAAAGTGCAGGAAAAAAGTTTTCTGACTCTGATCTAATTGGTTTTCCAGTTACATTGGTTGTTGGGCCAAGAGAGTTAGAAAACGGCAATGTTGAAATAAGATTTAGAAGAGAAGGTAACAATCAAATAATACCTTATGATAATGTTCTAAAAATAATAAAAAATAAATTATTTGAGGAGTAATTTTGAAATTTTTTCTTTTTGAATGGTGGATATCTAAACGTTATTTAAAACCAAAAAATAAAGAGCGTTTTTTTTCACTTATAACTATTTTGTCTTTCATTGGAATATCATCTGGAGTTGCAATCCTAATAATTGTTATGTCGGTTATGAATGGTTTACGTTCAGAATTATTCGATAAATTAATTGGAATTAACGGGCATATTTTAATTTATCCATACAGTGAGAAAGGTATTAGTAATTCAGATGAAATTATAGAAAATTTAAGAGATATTAGGGAGATTAATAATTTTTTCCCAATGCTTGAATCCCAAGTTCTAGTTATGGGAGAAAGTCAATCTTCTGGAGCTCTTTTAAGAGGTGTGTCAAGCCAATCTTTGAAGTCTCTTGAAATTATTCATAAAAATGTAATCACTGGAAATGTTGATAATATAAATAGAGGAGAAGTTGTTATAGGTTCAAGGTTGGCTTCAAACCTTGGTTTGTCTAAAGGGGAAAATTTGACACTTTTATCGCCAAGAGGGGTAAGTTCTCCATTTGGAACTATTCCTAGATCATCTTCTTTTGATGTAAAGGCTATTTTTGAAATAGGTATGACCGAATATGATGGCAATATTGTTTTTTTGAATATTGATGATGCAAGAGAAATTTTAAATTTAGGTAATGTTTATGGCGTTATTGAGCTGATGGTAACAAATGCAGATAACTCTCTAATCATTAAGAAAAGAATTGACAAAAAATTAGAGAATTTAGATGTTTATTCTCGTGATTGGCGTCAAATAAATGCCACGTTAGCAGAAGCCTTAAAGGTAGAAAAAAATGTTATGTTATTGGTATTATCCTTAATTCTTGTAATAGCCGGTATTAATATTGCTTCAGGATTAGTTATGTTAATTAAGGATAAATCAAGAGAGATTTCAATTTTAAGAGCTATTGGGTTGAGTAAATATAATGCTTCGAGAATTTTTATTATATCAGGTTTAAAAATTGGTTTTTTTGCAACCTTTTGGGGTATCTTAATTGGAGTTATAGTAAGTCCTTATGTTGAAGAGATAAGATTGGCTTTTTCTTATATTTTCAATGTAACTTTTTTCAATCCTGAATTAAGATTTTTAAATCAATTGCCTTCTGAATTAAAAGTTAATGATGTCTTAATGATTGGATCAATGTCTATTGGAATGACACTTTTATCAACAATATACCCCTCTTTTAGAGCAATATCAGATGACCCTGTTGAGGCTTTAAGAAATGAATAAGGTTTTAGAATTTAAAAATATATCTAGAGAGTTTTCTCTTAATAATAATACATTAAGAGTCTTAAGAGATATAAACTTTTCTATCAATCAAAAAGAAAGGGTAGCATTAATAGGGCCATCTGGAGCTGGAAAAACGTCATTTTTACATATAGCTGGACTTTTAGAAATACCAACAAATGGCGAAGTTTATATAAATAATAATCTAATAGATTGGAATTCGGATAAGATTTTATCTCAATACAGACTTAACGATATAGGATTTATTTTTCAATTTAATAATCTTTTGGATGATTTTAATGCTACAGAAAATACTGCTATTCCATTTATTTTATCTGGAAATAGCAAAAAGTTATCTATAGAAAAAGCTGAGTTTCTTCTGTCAGAAGTTGGGCTTAAAGATAGATTAAAGAGTTTTCCAAATCAATTATCTGGTGGTGAGCAACAAAGAGTTGCAATTGCAAGATCCCTGATCAATGATCCAACAATAATTCTAGCTGACGAACCAACAGGCAACCTCGATAATGATTCTAGTATGAAGGTCATAGAAGTTTTCAATAATCTTGTCATTAACCATAATTGTAGTCTAATAATTGCAACTCATGATATGGATGTAGCAAATTTACAAGATAGAATTTTAAGTATTGAAGAGTTAAATTCATAGATGTCTAATTATTTACAAGAAAAAATTAATAATTCTTTCACATACATACCTTTGAGAGCAACAAGTCCTTATTCATTATTACAGGGCGCAGTAACAATGGATAAAATTTCTCAAAATTGTTTGGATTATAATATTCCTGCAGTTGCTATTGTTGATAATAACAATTTATTTGGTGCTTTGGAATTTTGCGAACATATGTCTCATAAAGGTATTCAACCTATAATAGGTTGTAATTTAAATGTTAAAAGTGAAAAACACAGAGGATCCCTAGTTTTACTTTGTACTCGAAGAGAGGGTTATAAAAATCTAATTAGGTTGTCATCAGAAATTTATATTAATGATCACGGTGAAGAAATTATTGATTTTTCTAGAATTCTTGAGCTTAATGAAGGCTTGATTTGTCTTTCTGGTGGACAAAATAGTCTAATAAATAATCTTCTTGTTAATAACCAAAAAAAAGATGCTTTAAAAGTAATAGATAAAATAAAGAATACTTTTAAAGATAGGTTTTATATTGAGCTTCAGAGAACTGGTTTTGATAATGTAGAAGAAGATCTTTTAAAAATAGCATATGAAAATGATATTCCTGTTGTTGCAACTAATACCTCTTACTTCAATCAAATAGAGGAGTATGAAGCTCATGATGCTTTGTTATGTATTAATCAATCTACAACAGTAGATGCTGAAGATAGGTTTCGATTAACTCCAGATTTTTATTTTAAAACCCCACAGGAAATGATTGATTTATTTTCAGATATTCCCGAGGCAATTGAAAATACATTAGAGATTGCTCTAAGATGTTCTTACAAAGTTGCAACAGCTGAACCAAAGTTACCAAGGTTTAGTGGATTAGATTTAAATGGTGAAGCTATAGAATTTGAGGAACAAGCAAAAAATGGACTTAAAGAAAGGTTAAAAATATTCAAAGTTGATAATGAAAAAAAATATTGGGATAGGCTAAATTCAGAAATAAATATAATTATTGAAATGGGCTTTCCTGGTTATTTTTTTAATTGTTGCTGACTTTATTAAATGGTCAAAAAAAAATAATATCCCTGTAGGACCTGGAAGAGGATCTGGGGCCGGATCTTTGGTGGCCTGGGCATTAACAATAACAGATTTAGATCCTATAAGATTTAATTTAATTTTTGAGAGATTTCTCAATCCAGAGAGAATATCCTTACCTGATTTTGATATCGATTTTTGTCAAGAAAGACGAGATGAGGTTATTTCATATGTTCAGGAAAAGTATGGTGAAGATAAAGTTGCTCAAATAATTACATTTGGAACCCTTCAATCAAGGGCAGTCCTAAGGGATGTAGGAAGAGTTTTAGGTCTGCCTTATGGTCAGGTAGACAGAATCTGTAAATTAATTCCTAATAATCCAGCCAATCCTACTTCTCTTGGTGAAGCGATAAAAGGTGATGCTAGAATAAGAGATGAAAGTGATCAAAGCCCAGAAGTAGAAAAAATGCTTAATATTGGCTTAAGCTTAGAGGGGTTATATAGGAATTGTTCCACACACGCCGCAGGTTTGGTAATTGGCGATAATAGTTTGCAAGATTTTATTCCTTTATATAGAGATCCAAGATCTTCAATGCCTGTAACTCAATTTAAAATGAAATGGGCAGAAGCTTCAGGTTTAGTTAAGTTTGATTTCCTAGGGTTAAAGACATTAACTGTAATAGATAAAACCATTCAATTAATTAAACAAAAAACAGGTAAAAATATTAAAATAAATGAAATTTCTCTTGATGATAAAGTGACTTTTGATCTTTTAAGTTCTGGAAATGCTATTGGAGTATTCCAGCTTGAAAGCTCTGGTATGAGGGATGTTTTAAGAAACATGAGGCCTGATTGTTTCGAGGATATTATTGCTTTAGTGGCTTTGTATAGACCAGGACCTATGGAAAATATTCCGAGATTCATTGCCTGCAAACAAGGTCATGAAGAACCTGACTATATGCACCCAATGCTTGAGGAAATTTTGAAAGAAACATATGGAGTTATTATTTACCAGGAACAAGTAATGCAAATAGCTCAAATACTTGCAAACTATAGTTTGGGCGAGGCTGATATTTTAAGAAGGGCTATGGGTAAAAAAATAAAATCTGAAATGGATGATCAAAAAGAGAGGTTTATCAGTGGTGCTACTGATAATAAAATAGAAAAAGATAAAGCTAATTATATTTTCGATCTTGTAGCAAAATTTGCCGGTTATGGTTTTAACAAATCTCACGCTGCTGCTTATGCATTGATTGCATACCAAACTGCATATTTAAAAGCTCATTATCCTGAATATTTTATGACAGCATCTATGACTATGGATATAGAAAATACTGACAAATTGAGTGTATTTTCAAATGAATGTAAAAAAATGGGGATTAAAATTTTACCTCCAAGCGTTAATCACTCTTTAATGCAATTTGATGTTCAGGATAATTCAGTAAGATATGGTTTGGGCGCCATAAAAAACGCGAGCCAACAGTCAATGATTAAAATTAATGATGAAGTTAAAAAAAATGGATTATTTAAATCTTTGCATGATTTTGCTCAAAGATTAGATCATAATATCCTTACCAAAAAAAATCTTGAAAATTTAGCTTACTCTGGAGCCTTTGATGAAATTGAACCAAACAGAAATAAGGTTTTTTCTTCAGTAGATATTTTATCAAATATATCATCTTCTGCTGAAAAAATTAAATCAGATAATCAAGAGAATTTTTTTGGTGATGAGTTTGAAACTTTTGATCATATTTCTTTACCATCTGTCCCAATGTGGGCAAATGATTTAAAACTTCAAAAAGAGTTTTCCGCTATAGGCTTTTATTTAACAGGTCATCCCCTTGAAGATTATAAGAGCTTAATTGATAGACAGGGTATTATTTCATACCAAAAATTAACTGAAATTCCTGATATTAAATGTAAAATAGCAGGAACTATTTTATATGTCATGGAGAGAAGATCAAAAAATGGAAAGAGATTTGCATTTGTTGGTCTTACAGATGAGGATGGACCATTTGAAATAACTATTTTTTCAAATTTACTATCTAGAGTAAGAGAAAAAATAATACCTGGTACATCAGTAATTTTAGACTTAGAGGTTCAAAGAGAAAAAAATAACCAAAGACTATTAACGAACTCTATAACACCAATAAACGAATTTTTAACCAAATCATTATCAAAAATGAAAATATATCTTGAGGACCCTGAGGCGATTGGAAATATAAAAAGTAGGTTGAAAAGGAATGGTTCCTCAGAGGTTTCCTTATGTTTTCTATCTGTTAACGATAAAGTTCATAAAGTAGAGTTAAGTTTAGGAAAAAATTTTTACATAGACTCTCTTATTCTAAGCTCAATAAAGGATATTTCAGGAGTTTCAAAAATAGAAGAAATATAAATTTCTTGTTGCAGTTTCAGTCCATAATGACTATATCCAACTAATCACACACACGGAAGTTGCTAACCGGTCTATTTTTTTAGATGTTTTCGTGGAGGTAAAACCGGATTAGGAGGTAAATATGGCATTACCAGATTACTCAATGAGTGAATTATTGGAAGCAGGTGCTCATTTTGGGCATCAAAAACACAGATGGAATCCAAAAATGGAACCATTCATTTTTGGTGTAAGAAACAATATTCATATACTCGATCTTTCTCAAACTATTCCATTATTACACAGAGCTTTAACAGCTGTCAGAGATGTTACTAAGTCTGGTGGTAGAATTTTATTTGTTGGAACAAAACGTCAAGGACAAGAAATTATTGCTAATGCTGCCAATGATTGTGCTCAATATTATATGAATCACAGATGGTATGGTGGCACTTTAACAAATTGGAAAACAATTTCTAATACAATTAAAAGGCTTAGAACTATTGAAGACCTCATTGATAATGATGATTTATCAGGTCTTACAAAAAAAGAATTACTTAAATTAAATAGAGAAAAAGAAAAATTAGATACTTCAATTGGTGGAATTAAAGATATGGGTGGTCTTCCCGATTTGATATTCGTTCTTGATACTGTAAAAGAGCAAATTGCTATTCAAGAGGCTACAAAATTAAATATTCCTATAGCTGCTGTAATAGACTCTAATAGTAACCCCGATGGAATAACTTATCCAATTCCTGGTAATGATGACTCAACTAAAGCTATCTCACTTTTTTGTGATTTAATTTCAAAAGCTGCTCTTGACGGAATAGCTCAATCTCAAAATGAAACATCAGTTCAAGTAGAAACAACTCCAAAGGTTGTGAAGAAGAAAGCTTCTAAAGTTAAAAATTCAGAAGCTAAAGAGGTTAATAGTGATGATTTAGAAGATAAGGTTAAAGTATCTTTAAATTCTGATGAAAAATCCATCGAAATTGACGATGCTACTGAAACATCAGAATTAAAAAAAGAAGAGGCCTCAGAAAACCTTTCTAATGATGAGGAAATTAAAACCAAGTCTAAGCCTGCTGAGGAAAAAGTTTCAAAAACCTCTGAAGAAGATAAAAAATAAAATATACTTTGAGTTGGGAGATTTTAAATGACTAATATTACTGCATCATTAGTTAAGGAACTGCGAGATAAAACTGGCGCCGGTATGATGGATTGTAAAAATGCATTGAACGAAAACAATGGCGATATAGAATCCTCTATCGATTGGTTAAGAACAAAAGGCCTTGCAAAAGCTGCTAAAAAATCTGGTAGAACAGCATCAGAAGGTCTTATTGTTATTACATCATCAAATGATTATACATCAATTCTAGAAGTTAATTCAGAAACAGACTTTGTAGCAAGAAATGAAACTTTTCAAGAAGTTGCAAGAAATATTGGTAATTCAAGTTTGTTATCGGATGATATTGATAGCTTAAATACTCTAAAAATTAGTGAAAAAGATATCTCTGTTAAGGATTATATTACTGAAATGATTGCATCAATTGGTGAGAATATTAACCTTAGGAGAATGAGAAGATTAAATACTTCTGATGAAAATATTTCTTCCTATATTCATGGCCAAGTATCTGATGGTTTAGGAAAGATAGGTGTTTTAGTTAGCTTAAAATCTGAACTTGATAAAGATACGCTTGACAATATTGGTAAAAAGATTGCTATGCATATTGCTGCAACTAACCCAATATCAATTAGCATCGACGATATTCCACCTGATATCCTTGAAAGAGAGAAAAATATTTTAATAGAAGAGGCTAAAGACTCTGGTAAGCCTGAAGAAATTATTGAAAAAATGATTGGTGGTAGACTAAATAAATATTATCAGGAAAGTGTTTTACTGGAACAAACTTTTGTTATCGATGGTGAGAGTAAAGTTTCAGAAATTTTAAATTCTTTAGATTCTCCAATTGAAATTACTAATTTTGTGAGATTTGAATTAGGTGAAGGAATTGAAAAATCTAATGAAGAAGATTTTGCAAGTGAAGTTGATTCTATGATTACAGGTAATTAATAGTTTTTATAATAGAATTTTATTTTTTCATTTAGTATCATAGATTTCATTACGCTTTGGAGTTGAGATGCCTGGTACTCATTATAAACGAATTCTTTTAAAAATATCTGGAGAGTCATTAATGGGTGATGATTCCTACGGTATTGATGTAGGAACAGTTGATAGAATAGCTTCAGAAATTTCTCAAGCATGTAATTTAGGAATACAGCTATGTTTGGTTATTGGAGGTGGTAATATTTTTAGAGGGCTTGCTGGATCTGCTAAAGGTATGGATAGAACAAGCGCGGATTATATGGGTATGCTTGCAACTGTTATGAATGCTCTAGCAATGCAAAACTCTTTAGAGAGAATAGGTGTTCAAACTAGAGTGCAGTCAGCAATAACTATGACCTCGGTATGTGAGCCTTATACCAGAAGAAGAGCAATTCGTCATATGGAGAAAGGCAGGGTGGTTATTTTTGCTGCTGGAACGGGTAATCCATATTTTACAACTGATACAGCTGCTGCATTAAGAGCAAGTGAAATGGCTTGTGAAGCTCTCTTTAAGGGAACAAAGGTTGATGGAGTATATGATAAAGATCCTTATAAGCATGACAATGCTGAAAAATATCAAACCATTTCATTTCAAGATGTGCTAACCAAAAATTTAAAAGTTCTGGATGCTTCTGCTATTTCTCTTGCAAGAGATAATGATATCCCCGTAATAGTTTTTTCTATTACAGAAAAAGATGCTTTCTTAAAAGTCTTAAATGGTGATAATAATTCATCAACTATTATTAATTAGAACTTAGGTAATTAAATTGACAGAAAAACTAAACTTAGAAGATTTAAAAAGAAGAATGGAAGGGGCAATAAGTGCTTTTTCCCATGATTTGGCTGGATTAAGAACTGGAAGAGCATCCGTTAATATGATTGATCAGATAACTGTCGACGCTTATGGATCAAAAATGCCGATTGAGCAAGTTGGAACAATTTCTGTCCCTGAACCAAGAACAATTTCTATTCAAGTTTGGGATAAGGGTCTTGTTATTTCCGTTGAAAAATCAATACAAGAGTCTGGACTTGGATTGAATCCTCAAACTGATGGTCAATTGATAAGGATACCCGTTCCAGAATTAAATGAGGAAAGAAGGAATGAGTTAACTAAGATTGCTGGAAAATACGCAGAACAATCTAGGGTATCTATTAGAAATATTAGAAGAGATGGAATGGATTCTATTAAATCTATGGAAAAAAACTCTGAAATTGGAAAAGATGAAAGTGTTTCTCTTTCCTCAAATGTTCAAGATTTAACTGATGAACATATTAAAAAAATTGACGAAACTTTATTCAATAAAGAACAAGAAATAAAACAAGTTTAAAAATGACATTTTCTTCCAAAAGGGAAAATAATCTCTCTCATCTAGCAATTATTATGGATGGTAACGGTAGATGGTCCGAATATAGAGGGCTGCCAAGACAAAACGGTCATAAAGAGGGTGTAAAATCTCTCAGAAATTTACTTACTTATATTGAAGATTTTAAAATTCCATACCTAACTGTTTTTAGTTTTTCAACTGATAACTGGAAAAGGCCAAAGTCTGAAACATCAAATCTTATGAATCTATTAAGAAAATTTATTCAAACCGATTTAACTGAACTTCACAAAAAAAATGTTAAAATAAGGGTTATAGGAAATCGTGAAAGAATTCCAAAAGATATAATTAACTTAATTAATTCATCAGAGGATTTAACTAAAAATAATAATGGTCTTTATTTGCAGATAGCTTTTAATTACAGTGGAAGAGATGAGCTAGTGAATGCTATAAAAAAAATTAGCTCATCAGCTAAGACTGGAGATATTGACCCATCAGCTATTGATGAGCAAATTGTAAGTAGTAATTTATTCACTGCTGGTATTCCTGAACCAGATTTATTAATTAGAACAGGTTCTGAAAAAAGAGTTTCAAATTTTTTATTATGGCAACTTGCTTATACTGAGATATTTTTTGATGAAACATTATGGCCTGATTTTAATAGAGATAATTTAACAATAGCTATCAACGATTTTAATAATAGATATAGAAGGTTTGGAAATATTAAAAAGGATATTAAGAATGACACTACCTAATGATATTAAAATTAGATTATTATCCTCAATAGTACTTTTATCGGTTGTAATTTTTTCATTAGCAAAGGGTGGAATATTTTTTACAGTTTTTTTAATAATAGTTTCATTATTTATGATTTTTGAATGGATGAGATTAATATCAAAAAATTATTGGATTATTAGAGGTTCAATAGCATCGACTGGTTTAGTAGTAATTCTGTTGTTGGATTCTATAAATTCATTATCAATAATCACTTTTTTTCTAAGTTTTTTATTTTTGACAATTTTTTCAAAATTAACTGTTGATAAATACAAGATGTCATCTTTCGGTTTTTTTTACATTTCTTTATCAATTCTAACGATAAATTGGCTTAGAGATGCAGATCAAGGCTTATTATCATTAATTATAATATTATCTACTATTTTTGTAAGCGATATAACCGCATATATTTTTGGCAATTTATTCGGAGGTCCAAAATTGTTCAAAGTAATTTCTCCCAATAAAACTTTATCAGGTTTTATTGCAGCATTTATAATAGGAACATTTTGGTTTGTTTTTTTAACTTTAAATTATTCCAATTCTTATAATTCTAATAATATTTATTTAGGCTTCGGAATTGTATTCCTATCAATTGTTGGAGATTTATTTATTTCTTCTTTAAAAAGAAAAGCTAATATTAAAGACTCTGGTATCTTTATTCCAGGTCATGGAGGTTTTTTAGATAGAGCTGATAGTATTTTACCTATTTTTTTCTTAATGCCTTTATACACATTAATTATGAATGCTATTGAAAATCCTTCTATAATTATTTTAGGTCAGTAATGAAAAAATCAATTTCAATTTTTGGAGTAACTGGTTCTGTAGGAAATAGTACGATTGAGTTATTAAGAAAAAGGAAAGATGAGTTTGATGTCATTGCAATTACCTGTAATAGCGATATTAAAAATATTTCTTTATTGGCAAATGAATTTAGCCCAAAAATTATTGCAGTAGCCAATGAAAAAAAACTTAAAGAGTTAAAAGAAAATATTCCAAGCAATATTAAATGTCTCTCTGGCACCGAGGGTGTTTGTGAGGCAGCGAGTTATAAATCTGATATTACTATTGCATCCATTGTAGGATTGGCAGGCTTAAGACCTTTAATTGAGTCTATAAAGAGTTCCTCAGTTATAGCTTTGGCTAATAAAGAATGTATTGTATCTGCTGGTTCACTAATCAAAAAATTATGTAAGAAAAATAATTGTAATATTATCCCTATTGATAGTGAACATAATGCAATTTTTCAAATTCTAGATGGTAAATCTATAAATGATGTCAGTAAGGTTTTTCTTACTGCATCTGGTGGACCTTTTTACAATTTTTCTAAAGAGGATTTGAAAAATATCACACCTCAACAAGCAACAAATCATCCAATATGGAAAATGGGTAAAAAAATATCTGTTGATTCAGCTACTTTAATGAATAAAGGTTTAGAAATTATTGAAGCTCATCACCTTTTTGAAATACCTCCAGATTGTATTGAAGTAATAATTCATCGACAGTCAATAATACACGGACTTATTTTAATGAAAAATGGATCCCTGTTTGGGCATTTTGGAAAGCCAAGCATGTTAAATCCTATTGACCACGCTTTATCTTGGCCTGAAGTAAGGAAGAATGAAATAGATCTAATTTCAATTGCTGATTTAAATAATCTTAGTGTAGAACTTGCAGATGAAACAAAATATAGATCTTTATCATTATCTCGCTTAGCCTTAAAAAAGGGGGGTATTTTTCCAATATCTTTAAATGCAGCAAATGAAATTGCTGTAAATGCTTTTTTGAATAATCAAATTCAATTCTTAGATATTGTAAAAATTGTTGATAAAGTTATAGAGGATATTGGACATTGTGATAATAAATCATTAGAAACAATATCAGACTTAGATGGGATATTTTCTGCTGATAATAAAGCAAGAAGAAAAGCACTAGAAAGTATTGAATTGGGATTTTAAAATGGAATTATTGATAAATTTAATAAATTATATTCCTTATATTTTTCAGTATATTTTTGCGTTTGCAATTTTGATAACTGTTGTAGTTTTTGTTCATGAGATGGGTCATTATTTAGTTGGTAAATGGTGCGGTATTGGAGTGGAGACTTTTTCTATAGGTATGGGGAAACAAATCTGGGGAAGATATGATAAATCTGGCACCTTATGGAGAGTAGCTCTATTTCCTATTGGTGGATATGTAAAGTTTAAAGGGGATGAAGACTTATCAGGAAAAAGGGATAAAAACATATCAATAGAGCAGAGTGATAATTTTCATTCTAAATCGGTATGGCAAAAAATAGCCACAACTGCAGCTGGACCAGTTTTTAATTTTATTTTAGCTATTTTTATTTTTTCTATGATTTTTATTTATAGGGGTGAAACAGTTGTTGAGCCTCTTGTTGGTGAGGTTTTAGAAAATTCTGCAGCAAGTGAGTCTGGAATTAAAAAAGGTGATTTAATAACAAATATTAATGGTAATGAAATTAATTCTTTCAATGATATAAGAAATTATATTATTGAAAATTCTCAGGATACTCTTGAAGTGATAGTTTTAAGGAATGGATCTAATATTTCATTGAATGTTAAACCAAAAATTATAATTCAAAAAGACCGATTTGGAGGCGAGTATAAGGTTGGAAGAATTGGTATAATGGCCGAGCAGGATCCTTCTTACTATCGGACTAAAGACTATAATATATTTTCTGGTCTTTTAAGGGGAATTCAAGAAACCTTTTCATTAACAACAAAAATATTAGTTTACCTTGGTCAATTAATTATAGGTAGAGAGTCAGTTGATCAAATGGGAGGACCTATCAAGATTATACAAGTTTCAGGTCAAGTGGTTGAATATGGCATTATTCCTTTACTTGGATTAATTGCTGCTATTTCTGTGAATCTTGGTGTTATAAATTTATTACCCATTCCAGTTTTAGATGGCGGTCATTTATTATTTTATATGTATGAAATTATTTTTGGAAAACCTATTAATCCTAAAGTTCAGGAATATGGAATGCAGATTGGGGTAAGCCTGTTAATTGCTCTTATGGTTTTTGTAACTATTCTTGATATAAGTCGTTTATAGATTTGATACTGCTGTCTTGGAAAAAATATGAAAAACTATAAATTATTATTTTTAATATCTTTCTTATTTTTTTCATCTTTTTATAATGTTTCTGCTCAAGAAGAAACTCAGGCATTAGAAGAAACTCAAATAATACAAAGCATAGAAAGGATTTTATTCGTTGAGGTTAGAGGATCTCAGAGAATAGAACCAGATACAATCCGTTCATATATGACCATTAAGCCCGGTGATTTATATAATGAAGAAGTTGTTGATCAGTCACTAAAAATTTTATTTAATACAGGCCTATTTGCAGATGTTGCCATTAGATATGAAAATTCAGGTCTTATAGTTTTTGTTGTTGAAAATCCAATTATTAATAGAGTTGATTTTGAAGGTAATAAAGCTCTTAAAACTGATAAATTTGAAGAAGAGGTTGAGCTTAGACCTAGGTCTGTATATACACGATCAAAAGTTCAAGCAGATGTGCAGAGACTTGTTGAGTTGTACAGAAGATCTGGAAGATTTTCCGCAAAGATAGAACCTAAAGTCATTCGTCAGCCTCAAAATAGAGTTGATTTGATATTTGAAATAAGTGAAGGACCAACAACTGGAGTTTCATCTGTAAATTTTTTAGGAAATAAAAAATTTAAAGATAGAAAACTAAAAGGAAAATTAGTCACCCAAGAATCAAAGTGGTGGAAATTTTTTTCATCCGAGGACTCATATGACCCAGATAAGCTCGCCTATGATAGAGAACAATTAAGAAAGTTTTATTTAGATGAAGGCTATGCAGATTTTCAAGTTATATCGGCTATAGCTGAGCTAACCAAAGATGGATCAAATTTTATAATCACCTATGTTTTAGATGAAGGTATTGAGTATAAATTTGGTGAGGCAACAATTAAAAGTAGTCTACCAAATATGGATACAGATACATTATTACCTCTAATTGATCATAGAAAAGGTAATAAATATAAAGCAACGGACATAGACTCATCTATTGATAATATAACATTTGCTGTTGGAGAAGATGGTTATGCATCTGCAGATGTTAGGCCAAGAGTAAAAAGAAATAAGGAAGAAGCTATTATAGACATAGTTTATATTATTGAAGAGGGTCCAAGGGTTTACATTGAAACCGTAAATATTAATCAAAATACTCGTACCCGTGATGAAGTTATCAGACGAGAGCTTAGAGTTCTCGAGGGGGATGCCTATAATAAAGTTTTAATAGACAGGTCAGAGACAAAAATCAAATCACTTGGCTATTTTAAAGAGGTTGAAGTAAACGTTAGACCGGGATCAACTGAAGATAGGATGATTGTAGATTTCGATGTTGAAGAACAGCCTACCGGTGAGTTGTCTATTGGTGCAGGTTTTTCATCAGCTGAGAGCTTATTACTAGAAATTGGTATATCTGAGAGAAACTTATTAGGAAGAGGTCAATCTATTAAATTTAATATTGCTAACTCTGAAAGAAGAAAACAATTTGAAATAGGTTTTACACAACCTTATTTTCTTGGAAGAAGGATGTCTGCAGGCTTTGATATTTTTCATATTGATAATGATTATAGAAGGTATTCATCTTATAGATCGATGCAATCTGGTGCATCTCTAAGAGCTGTTTGGCCAATGTCTGATTTTTCTAATTTATCTGTTTTCTATCGTTATTTTCAAGAGGAGGTTTCAAGTTATTTATTTGATAGTGGTTATAACCTAGCAGATGATTATAATGCTGATAAATCAGAAATCGGTTATAGCTATGTAATCGATACTCGTGATGATTATATTGATACTACCTCAGGCTGGACTTTTTCATTTGGGCAAGATCTTGCTGGTTTACTGGGCGACTCTGAATACATTAGGTCTACAACAGGTGGAAAGTATTATTATGAAATTGCTCAAAATTGGGTATTAAATGTAGGTGCTAATGCTGGTTATGTTTACAATTACTCTAATAAAAAATTAAGAATTAACGATCGCTTCTTTAAAGGTGGAACAACATTTAGAGGTTTTGATAGAGCAGGCGTTGGTCCTAAGGAATTAATTACTGATAGACCGCGTGGTGCAGAATTTTTTGCAATTGGTACAATTGAGTTAACGGTGCCTATAGGTCTTCCAGATGAGTTTGGATTAAAAACAGCTATTTTTAGTGATTTTGGTATCATAGGTAAGAATGATGATACTAACAGAGTTCTAAGTAATCAGCAGGCTCAACAAATTCTCTCTGATATAGATGACCCATTTTATGATCTGAATGCTGTAATCAATTCAGATTATAGCAGCCTTAATGATGCTTGTGCCATTGATAGTGTTGGGCTTAATGAAAAATATGGAACTTTATGCACTCGCTTTGTTGACGATGCAACATTTAGAGCTACCGTTGGTATTACATTAAATTGGAATTCACCTTTTGGTCCTATTAGGTTTGATATAGGAAGAGATGTAGCAAGTGAAGATTACGATGATGCTAAATTCTTTAGATTTAGCGGGGGTACTAGATTTTAACGTATAAAAATATTATTAGAGTCTTGATGTATTTTATATACAATTAGTGTATAGATTTTTTATATAATCTATTTAAAAGAATTTTTTTTAAATACATCATATATTTGGAGGAAAATATGAAAAAGTCATTTATTATTGCTGCTATAGCGTTTGTTATGGGATTTTCAGGGCCTGTTAATGCAGCAGAAGATGTATTAATTGTAAACTTACAATATGTTGTTTCACAGTCTAAATCAGGAGTATCTCTAAGAAAGCAGAGTGAAGCTCTAAATAAAGAAGTAATCGATCTTAGAGATGAAGTATCAAAAGATCTTCAGGCAAAGGGAAAGAAACTAGAAGAAGATAAAACTTTATTAGCTCCAGAGGTATTTCAGGAAAGAGTTACTGCTCTTCAAACTGAGGCAGAGAGCAAACAACAAGAGCTTCAAACTAAAGTTCAAAAAATTCAAGAAGCTATTCAAAGAGCATCTTCATCAATAGATTCTGTTATGAGTCCTATTTTAACAGAAATTGTTAATGAAAAAGGTGCTAAAATTCTTTTAGATAGACAAGCAATTTTATTTGGGGATCCTAAGCTAGATATTTCTGCTGAAGTTGTAAAAAGATTAAATAAAAGGCTTCCTGATATAAAGGTAACTATTTCTGACGAATAGGGATTGTTTATATGAGTGACCCTAGATTTTTTAAAAATTCAGGACCTTTTACCCTAGAAGATATTAATAAATTTTTAGGAACAGAATTATCAAATAATGGTGTCAGCAACGATTATCTCGTTGCTGATATAGCCACTTTAAGTAATGCAAAAGAGGGTAATATTACTTTTTTTCAAGATTTGAAATATAAGGATGATCTCTTGATTACCAAAGCAAGTGTTTGTATTTTAAAAAAAGAACACAGTGAATATGCTCCTAAAAACTTATATTTAATTTATTCAGAAAACCCTTACATGGATTTTACAAAAATATCACAAAAATTTTATCCTTTTGAGGTATTACCTAAATCAACTACAGGAGTTAATTCACAAGATAGTTTTGATGAGAGTATTAAACTAGGTAAAGATGTCATTATTGAAAAAGGTGCCGTTATTGGTAAAAACGTTATTATAGGTGATAAAACTACTATTTCATCTAATAGCGTAATTGGTATTGGTGTTAAAATAGGTTCTGATTGTTATATCGGCTCTAATGTTAATATAACTCATTCAATTATTGGCGATAATAATATAATTCATCAGGGGACTTCTATTGGTCAAGATGGTTTTGGTTTTTCAATGTCGCCAGAAAAGCATGAGAAAATTCCTCAGGTTGGAAGAGTTATCATTGAAAATAATATAGAGATCGGATCAAATTGTTCTATTGATAGGGGGAGTCTTCAAGACACTATCATTAAAAATGGAACGAAAATTGATAATTTAGTACATATTGCTCATAATTGCGTGATCGGTGAAAATTGTATTATTGCTGGAATGGTTGGTCTTGCAGGTTCTACCACTTTAGAGGATTTTGTCGTAATGGGAGCAAAATCAGGAGCTGTTGGACATATAACAATTGGTAAAGGCTCGCAGATCGCGGCTAAGGCCGGTGTAAGCAAAACGTTGCCTCCAGGTAAAATTTGGGCTGGCTTTCCTATTAGAGAGATAGATACATGGAGAAAAGAAGTTTCTATGTTAAGAAGGGCATCGAAGGATAAAAAAAATGACAAAAAATAAAAAATCAATAAATTCAAAAGAAATCCATGATCTTATTCCTCATAGGTATCCTTTTTTATTAGTTGATCGAATAGAGGATATTACTGATACATCATATTGTGTTGGAATTAAAAATGTGACTATTAATGAACCATTTTTTCCTGGTCATTTCCCCGGTCACCCAATAATGCCTGGAGTATTAATTATTGAGGCTATGGCTCAAACTGCCAGTGCATTGGTGGTTCATGGTTATGATGGCGATACTAATGATTTGTCAGTTTATTTAATGAAAGTTGATAATGCAAAGTTCAGAAAGCCTGTTCTTCCAGGTGATCAGTTAATAATGAAAATAACAAAAGAAAAAAATAAAGGAGATATTTGGCAATTTAACGGAAAAGCATATGTAAATGAAAATTTAGTCTCAGAAGCAATAATAACTGCTATGGTTGTGCGTTTAGGCGAGGTTTAAAATGAGTTTATTTCACTCTACTGCAATAATAGATAAATCATCAAATATTCACCCTGATGCAGAAATTGGACCTTTTTGTGTAATAGGACCGGATGTTATTATTGAAGAAAATGTAAAGCTTTTATCAAATGTAGTTGTTCAAGGAAAAACAACAATATGCTCTGGCACAAAAGTATGGCCTTTTACTGTTTTAGGAGGCGACCCTCAAGATTTAAAATTTCAGGGTGAGAATGGATCTTTAAAAATTGGAAGGAATAACAATATTCGTGAGCATGTAACAATGCATATTGGTACTGAAGCAGGTGGCTTAGAAACGAAAGTAGGTGACAATAATTTATTTATGGCTGGAGCACATGTTGCCCATGATTGTGACATTGGAAATAATTGTGTTCTAGCAAATAACGTTATGATTGCTGGTCATGTTCAAATTGGTGATTGGGCAATTTTAGGTGGCTTATCAGCTGTTCATCAATGGACTAGAATTGGTTCTCATTCCTTTTTAGGTGGTTTCTCTGCGCTAACAAAAGATTTAATACCTTATGGTTTAGCTGTAGGAAATAGAGCAACTTTAGAAGGCTTAAATTTAACCGGTTTAAGAAGAAGAAATTTTAATAACGAAGAGATTAAAAAAGCAAAAAGAGCTTATTCAGTTTTATTTGAAAACGAAGAAAATGAATTTAATAATAGAATTGAAAAGCTTAAATCTGAAAATATTAAATCCTCTGTGGTTGAAGAGCTAATTAGTTTCATTACTCAAAAAGGAAGCAGGAGTTACTGTTTACCTCAAGAGTCGTAATGTCCGCCGAGCGAATAGGAATATACGCAGGAAAGGGTGTACTCCCTATAAAGGTTGCTGAGAATATAGTTAAGTCCAATAAAAAAGTTTTTATAATAGCTATTAAAGGCTTAACAGATAGAAATATAGAAAAATTTCCTCATCAATGGATGCGATTTGGTCAAATTGGTTTAGCAATGAGATTGCTGAAAAAAAATAATTGTAAAAAATTAGTTATTATTGGTGGAGCAAAGATTCCAAATTTCTTTTTTCTTTTTCCTGATTTCTTTGGTTTAAAACTTTTTTTCTCTTTATTTATGATTAGGAAAAGCGGTGATGCAGAAATTATAAAAACAATTATTAATTACATTGAAAAAAAAGTTAAAATAAAAATAGTTGGAGCAGATAATTTCTTAGATGATATTCTTATGACAAAAGGAAATTTAACTAATACTGATATTAAGAGTTCTAATATTAATGATATTGATTTAGCTATCAAAACTTGCTCAGAAATTGGTAATAGTGATACTGGCCAAGCATGTATAGTCTCTAATGGCAAAGTAATAATAGCTGAAGATATCAATGGTACTGATTTTATGCTTTACAAGGCAATAAAAGAAAAAAATCATGAAATTTCAGGTGGTTTTTTTAATTAAAATGCTAAAGCCAATTCAGGACAATAGGGTAGATTTACCAACAGTTGGCTTAAATACATTAAAATTAATAAATGAGTTAGGTTTGGATGGAATAGTTCTAGAGGATAAAAAAGCTTTCCTTGTTGATAAGGACAAAATGATAGAATACGCAAATCAAAAAAATTTATTTATATATGGAATTTAGAGCTATAAAAATTGATCAAAGATAAATTAATATACATTGTGGCTGGAGAACCCTCTGGTGATTTTATAGGATCGGAGATTATATCTGAGCTTATAAAAAAAAATTCAAATTTAAAATTTGATGGTGTAGGAGGTAATTTCATGGAAAACCATGAATTTAGTTCTATTTTTCCAATGAGCGATCTCACAGTAATGGGAATTCTTCCAGTTCTAATGAAAATAAATAAATTACTGAAAAGGATTAGTCAGGTAACAGAGGATATTTTAATTAAAAAACCAGATTTGGTGATATTAATCGATAGTCCTGATTTTAATCACAGGGTAGCAAAAAGATTAAAGAAAAAGTCCTTTAAATCACCTGTAATTTGTTATGTTGCTCCAACAGTATGGGCTTGGAGACAAAATAGGGTCAAGTCTATGTCAAAAAACTTTGATCATTTACTTTCATTACTTCCTTTTGAGAAAGATTTTTTTATAAAACATGGATTAGAAACAACTTATGTAGGGCATCCTGTTATTCCAAAGTTAAATGAAGCCTCTAATAAGAATAGTTTTAGAGAAACTTATAATTTAAAGAAAAAACCAATTCTTATATTTCTTCCTGGAAGCAGACAATCTGAAATTAAACGACATATTAAGCCATTCAAAGATGCATACAAAGACATTAAAAAGAAAATCCCCGATATGGTATTAACTATACCTACTGAAGAGAAGAATTTTAATTTTATAAAAAATGAATTTCCAGAATCAATAATTATCACTAACGAAAGTGAAAAATTTTGTCTATTTCAAGAAGCTGATGTTGCTTGTGCTTCATCTGGAACCGTAACTTTAGAGCTTGGATTGTCTTTAATTCCAATGGTAGTTATCTATAAATTAGATTTCTTGACATGGTCTATAGTAAGCCGACTTGCAAAAGTTCCATTCATATCTTTGATTAATCTTGTATTAAGTAAAAACTCAGTTCAGGAATTAATACAAAGTAATTGCAACAAGAAGAATATATATAAGTCAATTTTAAATTTATTCCTCGATAAAGATATTATTGAAAATCAGCTCAGTGATTTAAAGGAGTTTAAAAGAGTTATAATTGGCGATAAAAAAAATCCCTCAGAAAAAGCTGCAAATAAAATTTTAGAATATTTAAAAGATTAAATTATCTTCTGCTAATATCTTGATAATCTCTACCAGGGTTCCCTACATAAAGCTGTCTTGGTCTTCCAATTCTTTGGCTTTTATCTTCAATCATTTCGTCCCACTGAGAAACCCATCCAACAGTTCTTCCAACAGCAAACAATACAGTAAACATTTCCATAGGGAAGCCCATAGCTTTCATGACTATTCCTGAATAAAAATCTACATTGGGATATAATTTCTTTTCAATAAAATACTCATCTTCCAGAGCAATTTTTTCTAATTCCATTGCAATTGCTAACTTTGGATCATTTTTTAGACCAAGATGATCGAGAAGCTCATGACACGTTTTTTGCATAACTTTTGCTCTTGGATCATAGTTTTTATATACTCTATGACCAAAACCCATTAGCCTAAATGGATCATTTTTGTCTTTTGCTTTGTTAATAAATTCAGGTATATTTTTTACATTTCCAATTTCATCGAGCATTCTTAGACATGCTTCATTAGCACCCCCATGGGCAGGTCCCCATAAGCACGCTATTCCTGAAGCTATACAGGCAAAAGGATTTGCCCCAGATGATCCAGCTAGTCTTACTGTTGAGGTTGATGCATTTTGCTCATGATCAGCGTGTAGTATAAGGATTTTATCCATAGCTCTGGACATAGTCTCATCAACCCCTTTATCTTCAGTTGGAACACCAAAGCACATATTAAGGAAGTTAGATGCATAGCTAAGTTCATTTTTAGGATATATAGCCGGCTGACCTAATGAATGTTTGTAAGCCATAGCAGCTAATGTTGGCATTTTTGCTATTAATCGGAAACATGCAATTTTTCTCTGTTCTGGGTCATTAATATCTGTGGAGTCATGATAGAAGGCTGATAAAGCTCCAACAACTCCACACATTATAGCCATTGGATGTGCGTCTGGTCTAAAACCACCAAAAAATCTATTCAATTGTTCATGAACCATAGTATGATTTGTAATTATACTATCAAATTCTTCAAATTCTTTCTTATTTGGAAGTTCTCCGTTTAGTAATAAATAGCATGTTTCTAAATAATTACCTTTTTCTGCTAATTGTTCTATTGGGTAACCTCTATATAGTAAGGTTCCCTCTTCTCCGTCGATATAAGTAATAGAGGATTTACAGCTTGCTGTTGAAGTAAAACCAGGATCATAGGTGAATTTACCAGTATCAGAGTAAAGTTTGGAAATATCAATTACATCAGGCCCGATGGTTCCTTCGGCAACATTATAATCTATTTCATTATTATTTAATTTTAATTTAGCATTTTCAGAGCTTTTATCTGACATAGTTTATCCCTTATTATTAATTATAGAACATCATCTATACGATTTAATACTTCATCTTTTCCTAAACAATCAAGAACATTATATATACTTGGTGAACTCAGCGTTCCAGTTAAAACCGCTCTTAGAGGTAAGCCTATATCTTTAAACTTTATACCTTTAAAAGAAGAAAAATCTTTTAACAACTGTTCTATATTATTAATGTCCCAAGTATCAAGGGTTTCTATATTTTTTTTAATTTCAGATAATATTTTTTTTTGCATCAATTGTTAAAATTTCAGCAGCTTTTTCATTTAACTTTATTGGCCTTTTTTGAAAAATAAATTCTACAGATTCAATTAGCTCATCTATTGTTTTTGTTTTAGTTTTTATTTCCGGTAAAATCTTAAGGATTGATGTTTCGTATTTACTAAATTCTATATTTTTTATTTTTATAAGATCAAATAATTCATTATTATTTTTATTTTTAATATAAAAGTTATTAACACTTTTTAATTTTTCTATATCTAGTCTTGATGAGGATTTTCTGATGTTCTTGAGATTAAATAGTTTAATCATTTCTTCTTCACTAAATATCTCTTTATCACCATGGCTCCAACCTAATCTTAATAAATAATTTTTAATTGCTTCAGGAAGAAAGCCTTTTTTTTCATAATAATCTATACCCAATGCACCGTGGCGTTTCGAAAGTTTTGAACCGTCATCCCCATGAATAAGAGGAATATGTGAAAACTTAGGTATTTTCCAATCCAGCGCGTTATATATCTGAATTTGTTTTGCAGTATTGTTTAAATGATCATCACCTCTAATAATATCGGTAACCATCATATCATGATCATCTACTACAGCAGATAGCATATATGTTGGTGATCCATCAGATCTAAGGATAATAAAATCTTCAATACTATTATTTTGAAACAATACATCACCTTGAACTTTATCATTAACAATAGTTTCACCATTTTTTTTTGCTTTAAATCTTATTGTATAGGGTTTTCCAAGTTCATTATTAGTAGGCTCTTTATCGCGCCATAGACCATTGTATCCAATATTAGAGTTATTCTTTTGAGCTATTTTTTTCATTCCTAATAACTCTTCTTTTGAGGCCCAGCATTTATATGCTTTACCTTCATTTAAGAGTTTATTAGCAATTTCTTTATGTCTATTAATATTACTGTTTTGGTAAATTGGGATGTCATTATAATTTATGCCAAGCCATTCAAGACCCTCTAAAATTATATTAATAGCATCCAAGCTAGATCTTTTTTGATCTGTATCTTCAATTCTAAGAAGAAATTTACCATTATTTTTTCTTGCATAAAGCCAATTGAATAAAGCAGTTCTAACACCTCCAATATGCAAATATCCTGTAGGCGACGGTGCAAATCGAGTTACTACTTGAGTTTTATTATTCACTTTAATTAAATTCCAGACTTTTTAACGGTCTTAATTGTTTAGGAAAAGTTACTATTTTTCAAGTAAATTAATATATGAATTAGTATGATCTTAGTATTCCAACTAAAGTACCTTGAACCTGCACTCTATCTGGGCCATATATTTTTGTTTCGTAAGCACTATTTGCTGGTTCAAGCGCAATAGTCTCTCCTTTTTTTCTTAATCTTTTTAATGTTGCTTCTTCACCATCAATTAAAGCAACTATAATTTCACCTGAATATGCATCATCAGCTTTTTTAATTATTGCGGTATCACCATCTAAAATGCCCGCACCAATCATTGAGTCCCCTTCAATTTCCAGGGCATAATGTTCTCCTGATCCAACCATGTGATTTGGAACAGATATTTTATTCTTCTCATATTCAATTGCTGCTATAGGTGTACCCGCAGCAATTTTACCCATCATTTTAAGTTCTTGAAGATTTTCAAAAATTTCATCTTTAAATTCTTTCTTTTCACCATTTATAAGTTCTGGATTGAAATTTGCTTTTTTATTATGAGAGGAGGCTGATGGAAGTTTCGTAACTTCTATAGCTCTAGCTCTATGAGGTAATCTTCTAATAAAACCTCTTTCTTCGAGTGCGTTTATTAAGCGATGTATTCCTGATTTTGACCTTAGGTCAAGAGCCTCTCTCATTTCCTCGTAAGAGGGGGCAACACCAGTTTCTCTTAAGTTTTGATTAATATAGATTAATAATTCATTTTGCTTTTTTGTTAACATATTCTCAATCCCCATCTTTAATTAAAATAAAGAACTAAAGTAGAACGATGTTTTACTTTTGTTCTCTATTTTCGTCAAGTATTATTAAAAATTAATTAAGAATTATAGCCTTTACTAATGAATTTTTTTTTATTTTTCTGGCGTTAGGTTCTCTAATTATAAGTAAATCAGCAATAGCATAGGAAGATAAAGATGAACTATCTTGGTTAGAAATTGGCATTGCAACAATCTGATTATTAGTATTTTTTGATATATAACCCCTTACATAACTTTCTCGCCAATTATTCTTTGGTAGATCTTTGCCTAAACGAAAATCAAAAATATTTTCATTATAATTATGATTTTGAAGTTTATAGATTGATTGTTTTAAAAATAATTGTGCGCATACCATTGATGATACAGGGTTTCCTGGTAAACCAATTATTGGTTTATTTTTTAAGTAGCCAAACATAAGTGGTTTTCCAGGCTTCATTTTTATTTTCCAAAAATTAAGCTTAAAATTCATTTCTTTTAATGATTTGTATACTAAATCATAATCACCGATTGATGCTCCGCCGATAGTAACGATCATGTCACAAGATAGACCTTTTTTTAATTTTGATTTAAGAGAATTTACTGTATCTTTTGCAATACCTAAATCAACAGCATCTCCACCCCAGGCATTAACTGATGACATTATTGATGGTTTTGTTGATGCAGGTTGTTTTACTTGTTGATTTTTATTACCAGGCTCAAATAATTCATTTCCATTGGCAATAATTCCTATTTTTGGTTTTCTATAAACCTCAATTAATTTGTAATTCATTGCCCCTGCAAGTGCAATATTACCGAAGTCCATGATTGAGGATTTTAGTAAACATTGATCATTTTGAAAAAAATCTTCTCCTTTTTCTCTTATATAGCTCTCACTATTAACTTCTTTAACATAAACTTTATCTTTATTTCTTTCACAATTTTCTTGAAGAATAACTTTATCACAACCTTCTGGCAAAAATGAGCCTGTAAAAACTCTAACAGCTTGGTCTTTCTTTAATTTAAATTTACTTTTATCGCCTGCTTTGGTTTCTCCAATAATATCCAAACATTTTGGAATTGCTTTTAAATAATTTTTTTTAGTTGCATAGCCATCCATAGCAGATGTATTAAAAGCGGGTTGAGTTCTTTTTGCTTTAATTGATTTTGATAGAATTCTATTTAGAGAGTCTTTTATATTTATTTTTTCAGTTCTATTAATTGGTTTTATTGATTTTAGAATTCTCTCTTTTGCATCCTTTACTGAAATGGGATTATTTTCTTTTCCAGTCACCAGACTTACCCCCACTTTTTTCTAAAAGTTGAATATTGGCAATAAAAGCATTTTTATCTAATCCCTTTAACATATCGTAAATAGTTAAACATGATACAGAAACAGCTGTTAAAGCTTCCATTTCAACACCAGTTTTACCATCACATTTAACACTACTTAAAACATAAATATCATTTTTAACCAATTTAATTTCTATTTCTACTGATGATATAAGTAAATTATGACAAAGAGGTATTAATTCAGAAGTTTTTTTTGCAGCCATAATTCCTGCTATTCTAGCAGTTCCAAAAAGATCTCCTTTAGGCAGTTTATCTTTTTTAATTTTTTCAATTGTGGTACTTTCAACTCTTACTATACCTTCAGCTATCGCACATCTTTTTGATATTTCTTTCTCGCCTACGTTAACCATATGCGCTTCACCTTTTTTATTTAAATGAGATATTTTAGACATTATTTTCCTTTATTGACTAACAGATTGAGATCTTCGCTTATTTTATTTGATTTCATAAGGGACTCTCCTATTAAAAAGTTATTAATATTCTCTTTTCCAAGAAAACTTATATCTTCTGGAGATTTTATTCCAGACTCACTTATTATTAAGACGTCATCAGGGATAATTCTTTTAATTTCGATACTATTGTTAATATCCGTTTTGAAGTTTTCAAGATTTCTATTATTAATACCTATCAAATTAGGATTGAACTTTAGCGCCCTAATAACTTCTTCTTCTGAATGAACTTCAAACAAAATACTCATTTTTAAATCTCTTGCTGTATTTACAAGTTTATCAATTTCTAAGTCACTTAAAATCCTCATTATGATTAAAATACAATCTGAGCCCCATGATCTAGATTCAAATACCTGATAGGTATCAACCATAAAGTCTTTTCTTAAAATTGGTAATTTAACAAATTTTTTAATATCTTTTAGATATTCAGGCGAACCTTGAAAAGATGGGGTATCAGTTAAAATCGATAAGCAAGCGGCCCCACCTTTAACATATTCTTTAGCTATTTCTATATGATTAAAATTTTTTCTTATTACTCCTTTTGAAGGACTTGCCTTTTTAATTTCAGCAATTATTCCCGCCTTCCCAATGTTATTTTTTTCTTGAAGTTTTTCTTTAAAATCAATTGCGGGATCTATTTCTATAATTTTTTTTTCAATATTTTTTATTGGCGATTGTTTTTTACTATTTTCTACTTCTAATTTTTTATAATCTACAATTTTTTCTAGGATATTTTTCATGAGTTTGAAGTCCTTACTAGATTATTTAGAGCAATTTTAGCTCTTCCATTGTCTATAGAATTTTCTGACATAGAAATTCCATCTTTAAGGTTTTTAACTTTACCATCAACATATAAGGCAGCAGCTGAATTTAATAAAACTATGTCTCTATAAGGACCTTTTTCTCCCTCAAGAAGACTAATGATTTTTTTTGCATTTTGCTCTGGATCACCACCAATAAGATCATCAAATCTTGATAATTTTAAGTTTAATTTTTCAGGACTAATTTCGTAGGTTTTTATATTGCCGTCATTTAATTCGGCAACATATGAAACTCCAGTTGTAGTCAGTTCATCAAAACCGTCTGATCCGTTTACTAATAAAGCCTTATGCGAACCAAGATTCCTCAAAGTTTCCGCCATTGGCTCGAGCCAATTTTTATCGAAAACACCAATTAATTGCTTTTTCACATTCGCAGGATTTGACAGTGGACCAAGAATATTAAAAATTGTCCTTACTTTTAGTTTTTGTCTTACAGGCCCAACATATTTCATTGCAGGGTGATGATTTGGCGCAAACATAAAGCCAATATTAGATTTTTCCATGCATTCGGTGATTTTTTTTGGTTCTATATCTAATTTAACACCCAGCTCTTCCAAGACTTGTGATGAACCAGATTTTGATGATAAAGCCCTGTTTCCATGCTTTGCAATAACTGCACCAGCTCCAGCAGCCACCAATGAAGCAGCTGTAGATATATTATATTTACCAGATCCGCTACCTCCAGTTCCACAAGTATCAATTGCGTTATCAGGCGCAGAAACTTTTGAGGATTTTTCTCTCATTACTCTAGTAGCAGCAGTTATTTCCTCAATTTTTTCTCCTCTCTCTCTCAAACCAAGAAGGAATTTTTCTATTTGTTTCTCACTTGCCTTACCATCTAAAATATAATTAAAGGAAAAATAACTCTCTTCATCAGATAAACCGTCTTTAGATGAAACCTTAGATAATATATTATTAAAGTCTGTCATTTATAGTCCTATAAAGTTTTCAAGTATTTTATGACCAAAATCAGTGGCAATACTCTCTGGATGGAACTGAATACCTTCCACTCTTGACTCTTTATGTCTTATTCCCATTATTATTCCATCATTAGTCCTTGCAGATATTTCTATATTGTTGGGTAAACTATCATTAGAAACAACCAAAGAATGATATCTAGTTGCTTTAAAATTATCAGGCAATCCGTTAAAAATAGTTTTTTGATCATTAAAAATACTGTCTGTTTTTCCATGAATTATTTCATGACACCTAATAATTTCTCCTCCCATGGCTTGAGCAATTGATTGATGACCTAAACAAACACCTAAAAGAGGAATATCATTCTCTATTGCTGCACTAACAAGGTTCATTGATATTCCTGCTGAATTAGGATCGCATGGCCCAGGGGATATAACTATTTGTTTTGGTTTTAATTTTATTACGTCAGAAACAGAAATTTTGTCATTTCTGTGAACTTCAATTTTGCAACCTAAGTCACCAAGAAAATGATATAAATTCCATGTAAAGCTATCGTAATTATCTATTAAAATAATCATTTATTTTAAATTTCTCTTAATGGCATCTTTTGCAGCTGAAAAAAGTGCCTGTGATTTATTAACTGTTTCATTATATTCATATTCTTCGTTAGAGTCATAAACAACTCCACCTCCAGCCTGAACATACATTATATCATCTTTTATAATAGCTGTTCTGAGAGCTATTGCTGTATCCATATCCCCATTTGAGGAGAAATATCCTACAGCTCCGGCATAAATTCCTCTTTTTTCTTTTTCTAATTCATCAATAATTTCCATTGCTCTTATTTTTGGAGCTCCTGAAACAGTACCTGCTGGAAAACCAGCTGATAAAGAAGTTATTTCATTATCATTATCTCTTAATTCTCCCTCGACTGTAGAAACAATATGAAGCAAGTGAGAGGTTTCTTGAATATTGAAAGGGTTTTTAACATTAACGGTTCCTATTTTAGAAACTTTTCCTACATCATTTCTTCCTAGATCTAATAGCATTAAATGTTCAGCTCTTTCTTTGGGGTCTGATAAAAGTTCTTCTGCAATCTCTCTGTTGGATCCTTGTATTTTTAATCTTGTACCTGCTATTGGTTTAATAGTAATTTTTCTTTTTTCTTTTTTAACTAGGGTTTCTGGGCTTGATCCAACAATATAGAAATCCTTTAAATTTAAGTAATACATGTAAGGCGAAGGATTTATTTTCCTTAATGATTTATATAATTCAAATGGATGTATTTTGAATGGAGCATAAAATCTCTGACTTGGTACAACCTGAAAAATATCTCCAGCTTTTATATAATCACGTGCCTTTTTAACCATTTCAAAATATTCCTCTTTTGAAGTATTTGACTTTGGTGCTTCAAGAGTTGTTTGATTTATTTTATTTGTTTTAATAAATTCTTTTTTTTCTAATTTATCATAAAGGTTAAATAAGTTTTTTTTAGCTATTTCGATACTCTCTTCAGCAGAGATATCCTTTTTTGGTCTAGAAAAAGTAATAAGAGAAATTTCTTTTGTTTTATTATCAAAAACAATTACCTGAGATGGTCTAAGCAGAATAGAGTCTGGTAAACCTAAGGTATCTCTATTTTGGTTTGGAAGATCTTCAATATTTCTCACAAAATCATAACCAATATAACCAAAAATTCCTGAAGCTATTGGTGGAAATTTATCAGAAAATTCAAAAATATTTTCACTTATAAAATTACTAATTATTTGATTAACATTTCCTTCACTTTTAATAATTTCTTTATCATTCTCTTCAATGGTAATAGATTGATTTTTAAGTTTTAGAATTTTATCAGGTTTAAGTCCTATAATAGAAAATCTTCCCTTTTCTTCTCCGTCCTCAAGAGACTCAAAAATAAATGAGTTTTCAAGCTTTTCTGCAACTTTTAAATAAGCAGAAATGATAGTTTCTTCTTGATTAATTAGTTTGCTACTAATTATTTGAGTTTTATTTTGATCATAGTTTTTTTTGAAATCAGCAAAATTTTGTTCGATTTTAATTTTTTTCATTTCTTAGAATGACCCTTCAGCCTCTTGATTTTCAAAGAGTAGATTAAGTCTGTCCAAAAATATCTCTGATGATAATTCTTTTTGATGTTCTTCAGCAAGGGATACAATCAAATCGTTTTCAAGTCTTGATTTATTAATTTCATTAGTTGCTTCCATTCTTTCTTCAGTTTTTTCTAGAAGATCAATATTACTTACTTTTCCTATTACAATACTATTTCCTATTGCCGCATTAACAATGAAGGATGAACCTTTTTCAGTTTTAAAAATTTCACTTAATGCTTTACTTGTGAATATTTCATTTGAGGATGTTCTGCTTAAAATACCACTTGTTGCTATTGCTAAACCGTTTTCATCAGAAATAAAATCAAGGTTATTATTATACTCGTTTAATCTATCAAAAATTTCTTTGGATTTAGTTTTTACATTTTCTATAGATTTATTTTCTAAAATAGAAAGTTTAATATTTTCCATTGCCTCATTAAGAGGGATTTGTTGAGAATAATTAATATTATCTATTCTAAAAAAATTTAAATTACCTTCACTGTCTTCATATGGTTCTAAATCTTCATCAACATCATTAAGAAAAATTAGGTTTATTAGTTCTTCCAGGGATGGATTTTTTATTATAGATCCATCCATTCTTTGCCCTACATCATTTATATTTTTAAAGCTCTCAATTGACAAAGATTTTTCTTCAGCGATTTCCTCAAGGGTTTTTCCTCCAGCTCTAAGATCTTCAATTTCACCATACAAACTATAAACTTTATCTTTTGCTTTATCTTTTTGGATATCGATTATTATTTGATCTTTTATCTCTTCAATTTTTATTTCTTTCTCAGATATTATTTCATTAACATAAATTAAAGATGGGCCAAAAGGACTCTCAGTTGGGCCAGATAGTTGATTTAAAGAAGCATTAAATGCTTCTTCAGAAACACTTTCAGAAATACCCTCATCAAAAGTAATTAATCCTTGA